>DASYAD010000229.1:0-16310 GCA_036501515.1 Trebonia sp.
CCTGCACAACATCGACGAGACGATCATCGTCTTCAAGGGCGAGTACAAGATCCAGTTCGGCGACCCGGCCAAGGACGAGCACGTGATCGTGAAGCCGGGCTGCTTCTTCACCAGCCGGGCGGGCACCCCGTACACGATGACGGCGGGCCCGGAAGGCGTCACCTACATTGAGACCTGGGGCGTGCCGGTCAACCGGCTGAAGACCGTTTGGTACGACTTCGGCTGGGTGCACCGCTGAGGCGAGGCGTGACGAGAGGTGTTACGAGAGGTGTTACGAGAGCGCCGGGCTAGCCGCGGTCGCGGAGCAGGAACGCGAGCACGGTGCTCTCGAACTCGTCCTTGCGCTCGATCATCGCCCAGTGGCCGCAGTCGTACAGCACGTGCAACTCGGCCTTGGCGATGTACCGCATGGCGGCGAGCGAGCCGTCAAGCGGGGTCACCCGGTCGTCGCGGCCCCACACGAGCAGTGTCGGCGCCTTGATCCTGGTGAGCATGGCCACCTGGTCAGCCGCGAACGCGCGGCCGCCGCGCATCCCCGCGAGCATCCGCCGGTTGTACATCCGCTTGATGTCGGCCGCCGTCCGCGGGTCGTTGGCGGCTTCCCAGCGCAGCTGCACGAACTCGTCGGTCAGGATGGCGGTGTCGTAGACCATCGACTCCATCCACTGCATCAGCCGGTCGCGGTCGGGATTCTCGACGAACTCCACCAGCAGCTTGATGCCCTCCGGAGGGCTCGGGCTGAACAGCCCGAGCCCGACGCCGCCGATGGTCGCCAGCCGGCTGACCCGCTCGGGGTGGTCGGCCGCGATCCGCGCCGCGACGGCGCCGCCCATGGAGTTGCCGATGAACGGCAGCGGCCCGAGGCCAAGCCCGTCCAGGAAATCGAGCACGGCCTTGGGCGCCGCCGCCATCGGGTTGCCTTCCGGCGAATAGCTCTTGCCGAACCCCGGCATGTCGAGCAGGTAGGTGGTGAAGTGCCCGGCGAACGCCGGCAGGTTGCCGCGGAAGTTGGCCCAGCCGCTGACGCCGGGTCCCGACCCGTGCAGCAGCAGCAGCGGCGGCCCGTCGCCGGCCACGTGGTAGTGCAGCTTCCCTTTCGGAGTGTCGAGGAAGTTGCTGGTCGACTCGAAAGAAAGCTCGCTCACTGGCCCGCCTCCTGGCCCGATGACGGTGCGCTTGAAGACTGTGCACCTGAAGACAGTGTGACCGCTGACGGCCCGCTTGCCGAGACCGTGCCGATGTCCCGTGATTCCCGGCCCGCCAGGTGGCGGCCGGCCCGGTAGCCCATCGTCACGCTCGGGCCGATGCAGCTGCCGCCTCCGGCGTATACGGAGCCGAGCACCGAGGCGGAGGTGTTGCCCGCCGCGTAGAGCCCGTCGATGACCGGCACCCGGTAGCCGAGCACGCGCGCGTCCTGGTCGATGCGCAAGCCCCCGTTGGTGCCGATGGTGCCCGGCCACTGCTGGATCGCGCCGAACGGCGGGCCGGTGACCGGCTTGCGGTGCACCGTGTCAGGGCCGGTGAGCACGGAGGTCTGGTCCGGGTCGCCCCAGTCGGGGTCCTCGCCTTTCTCCGCGTACTGGTTGTAGCGCTCCACCGTCGCCTCGAGCGCGTCCGGGTCGATCCCGATCTTGCCCGCCAGCTCACGGACCGAGCCGGCCAGCTGGATCCAGTCGGGCGGCTCCTGGCCGTCGGGGCCCGACAGGCTCAGCGAGATGCCCGGCTTGGCGCCCATGATGCCGCCTTCGAGTACGTCGGCGCCGAAGATGTTCCACGCCGGCGGCTTGTTGGTGAAGCCGGGGTTGCGCTGGTCGAAGAAGCCGAACGGGGCCGAGAAGTCGTTGTAGGTGTAGCCCCCGTGCATGAACCGCTTCCCGTGGGAGTTCACGATGATCGACCCGGGACCGAGTCCCATGATCATCTGCGGCAGCGGCTTACCGTCGCGGCCCTTCTCCCACAGTTCGTAGACAACGCCGTAGCTGAAGAAGGACGTCATCGAGCCCAGCTTGGCGCCGACTTCCATCGCCATCAGGTGCCCGTCGCCAGTGTTCTCCCAGGGCGTCAGCGGTTTGACCTCGTACCCGATGAACGTCTTGACCATCTCGGCGTTCCACTCGAACCCGCCGCAGGCCAGCACGACACCGCGGCGGGCGCCGATCCGGCGCGGGCCGCCGGGTCCCTCGACCACGGCGCCGATGACGGCCCCGGCGCCGTCGTCGACCAGCTTGACGGCCGGCGTGCTGGTCCGCACCTCGACCCCGGCGTCGACCAGGCCCTTGAGCAGCGGCGCGATCAGGCCGCCGCCCTTGGCCCGCCACACCTCGCGCCTGCGCTTGGCGAGTTCCTCGCGCCCGACCGCGCCGCGGCGCTGCTCGGGGAAGCTGATCTCAGCCGGCGGCACCCACGGGCCCCGGTTGATCTTCCTGGCCAGCTCGAGGCCGAGCTCGGCGCCGGCCGGGTACGGCTTGACCGCGCAGGTGCGCGGGAAGTGCCTGACGCCGGGGATCCGGTCGCCGATCACCGAGTAGTAGTCGTCCAGGCTGATGTGCGGCTCGGAATCGTAGCCGGTGGTCTCCAGCAGGTACTCGAACGCCTCGGGGGCGCTGTCGACGTATACCTCGATCAGCCCGGGATCGGCCGCCCGCCCGTCGGACAGGCGGGTGAGGTACGCGATCGCGTCTTCCCTGCTGTCCTGGCCGGCCACGAAGCGGTTGTTCGGTATCCACATGTCGCCACCGGACACGGCGGTCGTGCCGCCGATGAACTCGGACTTCTCCACGACCACGGTGCCCGCGCCGCCGCGGGCGGCCAGCAGGGCGGCCGTCAGCGCGCCGCCGCCGCTGCCGACCACCACCACGTCGAAGATCTCGTCCCACCGGTAATTCGGAATTCCGGCTGCGGAATTCCCCGGCCCAGGGGTTTCCGGCACTGGGCTTTCCGGCACTCGATGCCTCCATGCGGTTGGTAAGTCACGCCAGCCTAGCGACGGTGCGCGGCGCGGCAAGGTCGGCGTTCCAATGACCGGGACGTCCCGCTCAGCGGGAAATCGCTATTTTCGCCTCCCGGGCCGGAAGTTACATTAAGCGCGGCCAGCACTGCGACAAACGAGACGGACACCCAATGCTCGATAGCACCCAGCGCGCGACTGCGGCCGAGTTGCTCTGGGCCGCGGAGCGCGACCTGGCGCCGGTCAGCCCGCTCACCGAGACGTTCCCCGGCATTGACGTCGTCGACGCCTACGAGATCCAGCTGACCAACATCCGGCGCAAGATCGCCGCCGGCGCCCGGGTGCGGGGTCACAAGGTCGGGCTCTCCTCACCGGTGATGCAGCAGATGATGGGCGTCGACGAGCCCGACTACGGGCACCTGCTCGACGCGATGGTGCTCACGCAGAACGTGCCGATTCCCGCGGCCGGCTACTGCTACCCGCGGATCGAGGTCGAGATCGGCTACGTGCTCGGGTCCGCCCTGCCCGGGGCCGGCTGCACGGAGGCCGACGTCCTGGCCGCGACCGCGTACATCGTGCCGACCTTTGAGCTGATCGACAGCCGCATCACCGACTGGCGCATCAAGCTGGCCGACACGATCGCCGACAACGCGTCCTCGGCGGGCGTCATCCTCGGCGCCGACCGCAAGACCCCGGCCGAGCTGGCGGCCGCTGGCGTCGACCTGGCCGACATCGAAGCGGTGCTCTACGCGGGCGGCTCCGCTGATCCGGACGGCACGGCCAGTCCGGGCGGCTCCGCCGATCCGGGCGGCCCGTCGCATGCCGCGGGCACCGAGATCGCCCGCGGCAACACCAGCGCCGTGCTCGGCAACCCCACCGCCTGCGTCGCCTGGCTGGCCAGGAAGGTGGCCGATTTCGGGGTCAAGCTCGAAGCCGGGCACCTCATCCTGCCCGGCTCGTGCACCCGGGCGGTCGACGCGCTGCCCGGCAGCGTATTCCGGGCCGAGTTCGCCGGGCTCGGCACCGTAACCGCCTCGTTCGACTAGCGCCACCGCCCCGCCGCAACCGCCTACCGCACTGCCACCGACTGGGGAAACACCGTGACTAAGGCCACCGCCGCGATCGTCGGGTCGGGCAACATCGGCACCGACCTCATGTACAAGCTGCTCCGCTCGCAGATCATCGAGCCGCGCTGGATGATCGGCGTCGACACCAGCAGCCCGGGGCTGAAGCGGGCGGCCGACCACGGCCTGGCCGCGTCGGCCGAAGGCGTTGACTGGCTCTTGTCCGAGGCCACGCCAGACCTGGTCTTCGAGGCCACGTCGGCTTACGTGCACCGGCAGAACGCCCCGCGCTACGCCGCGCTCGGCATCCAGGCGGTGGACCTCACCCCGGCCGCGATCGGCCCGGCGGTGGTGCCCGCGGTCAACCTCGGCGCGCACCTCGACGCGCCCAACGTCAGCTTGATCACCTGCGGCGGCCAGGCCACGATCCCGATCGTCTACGCGGTCTCCAGGATCGTGCCGGTGGAGTACGCGGAGATCGTGGCGAGCGTGGCGTCCCCGTCGGCGGGACCCGGCACCCGGGCCAACATCGACGAGTTCACCAAGACAACCGCCCGTGGGGTGGAAACGATCGGCGGCGCACAGCGGGGCAAGGCCATCATCATCCTCAACCCGGCTGAGCCGCCGATGCTCATGCAGGACACGATCTTCTGCGCGATCCCGGCCGACGCCGACCGCGACGCGATCGCCGCCTCGGTCAAGGCGGTCGCCGCCGACGTCGCGGCGTACGTGCCCGGGTACCGGCTGCGGACCGAGCCGCAGTTCGACGACCCCACCCCGATGAGCGGCGGCCGGGCCCGCGTCGCGGTCTTCGTCGAGGTCGAGGGCGCGGGGGACTTCCTGCCGCCGTACTCGGGCAACCTCGACATCATGACCGCCGCCGCCACCAAGGTCGGGGAAGGGTTCGCGCGGCGGATCCTCGCCGAGCGCGCTTAGCAGCACGAGGAGATCACTGCCATGCCCTACAGCGCAGAACTCGACGTCCGCGTCACCGACTCCTCGCTGCGCGACGGCTCGCACGCGATTCGGCACCAGTTCACCGCCGAGAACGTGCGCAGTATCGTCGCCGCGCTTGACGAAGCCGGCGTGCCGGTCATCGAGGTCACGCACGGCGACGGACTCGGCGGCTCGTCGTTCAACTACGGCTTCAGCCTGGTGCCCGACCAGGACCTGATCGCCACCGCGGTAGCGACCGCGAAGCAGGCCAAGATCGCCTTCCTGATGCTGCCCGGCCTGGGCATCACCGACGACATCAGGCAGGCGGCGAACAACGGGGCGGCCGTCTGCCGTATCGCCACCCACTGCACCGAGGCGGACATCTCCGTGCAGCACTTCAAGGTGGCCCGCGACATCGGGCTCGAAACGGTCGGCTTCCTCATGATGGCGCACAGCCAGCCGCCCGAGGTCCTCGCCAGGCAGGCGCGGATCATGGCCGACGCCGGGGCGCAGTGCGTCTACGTGGTGGACTCGGCGGGCTCGCTGATCATGGACGGCGTCAGCGACCGGGTCGCCGCGCTGGTGGCCGAGCTCGGCGACGACGCGCAGGTGGGCTTCCACGGCCACGAGAACCTCGGCCTCGGCGTGGCCAACTCGGTGCTGGCCGCCCGGGCGGGGGCCAAGCAGATCGACGGCTCGACCCGCCGGTTCGGCGCGGGCGCGGGCAACACCCCGGTCGAGGCGTTCGCCGCCGTCACCGAACGCCTCGGGATCAAGACCGGCATCGACACCCTCAAGATCGTCGACGCCGCCGAAGAAACCGTCGCCCCGGTCCTGCAGAGCAACCCGCCCGCGCTCGACCGGCTGTCGCTCACCATGGGCTACGCCGGCGTCTACTCCAGCTTCCTCAAGCACGCCGAAATCCAGGCGAAGAAGTACGGCGTGTCCGGCGCCGCGATCCTCATCGAGGCAGGCAGGCGCAAGCTCGTCGGCGGCCAGGAAGACCAGCTCATCGAGATCGCGGTCGGCCTCGCCGAGGGCAAGGGCAAGGCGAGCTAACACCAAACCGGCCAGTCAGAACGGGAGCGCGATGACCCCCGCTCCCCACCCCCTCGAAGGTGAGCGGCGCTCACTTCGACCCCAGGGCGAGCTACGCCCGCCTCAGTCCCTCGGGAGTGAGCCACGGCCGCCTCGGCCGCCACATCTGCCACGGCATTTCCTGGAAGCGACTGGCAGACAAATGATCTTGGAACTTTTTTCGAGAATAGTACAGAGAAGTTTCCACATTAAAAAAAATTTCCGCGATGGTCGGGCGACGCGGTGGTGAGTGGGGCGCACGGGTCCGCGATGGGCGGTGCCGCAGGCGGCGGCTGCCGGGCAAGGTGGGCTTGGTGTTGTCTGCGGCGCAGGTGGACCGGGTGTTGGCGGCGCGAGGGACCGGGGTGCGTGCGAGGCAAGGGGCGCTGGTGAAGGCCGCGTACAGCGGGCCCGGCGGTGACTGCTCGGGCAAGATGGGCGGGCGGTGTCTGGTTGCGCCCACGGACGGTTGCCCAGGCAGCGCGGCCGGGGCCTGCGGGGACGTCGGCCTGGCCTGGCAAGGCGAGCCTGGGGCGGTCTGCCTGGACAGGTTGCTGGAGCGGCCGGCGGAGCCACGCTCCCGTTCGGGCCCATTAGGGGGTTGGCGGGCGGCGGCGAGGGAGTTCGGCCGGGGTTACCCGGCGGTCGGTCGTGCGGGGATGCGGCCGGGCTATCCGGTCGTCGCGCGGGGATGCGGCCGGGGTTACACGAGGGTCGGACGCGGCGGCTCGGCCGGGTTACGCGGTGGTCGGGCGGCGGCTCGGCCAGGGTTATACGACGGTCGCGCGGGGATGTGGGCGGGCTTACCGGGCGGTGGCTAGGGGCCTTGGCATGGGGACTACGTCGCCGGACCAGATGGCGATCGCGGTGTTTCGTACGTCGTGGACGAGTGAGTGGGCCCGTACCCGGGCGATCGGGCCGGTCACCGAGACGGCGCCGATGACGCGGTCGCCGCTGCGGATGGGGGACGCGACGCAGCCGAGGCCCTGGTAGGCCTCTTCCCTGTCGTAGGCGATGCCGGTCTGGCGGGCGCTGTCCAGGGTGGCCCGCAGCGCCCGCGGCTCAACGATCGTCGCCGCGGTGCGGCGGGGTGTGCTGGCCAGCGCCGACGCCTGGGCGGCCGGGTTCTCGAACGCCAGCATGACCTTGCCGAGTGCCGTGCAGTAGGCCGGCTCGCGGCCGCCGACGCGGGTCGGCAGCGACACCCGCGTCGTGGTGACGCGGTCGAGGTACACGACTTCGCCGTGGTCGAGGATGCCCAGGTGAACGACGAGCCCGGTGCGCAGGGCGAGCGAGTGCAGGTGCTTGTAGGCGGCCTCGCGCAGGCCGGTCCGCTGCAGGGCGACGCTGCCGAGCTCGAGGAGCCTGAGGCCGACCCGGTAGCCGCCGCTGTTGCGCTCGAGCCAGCCCACCGCGCACAGCTGGTTGGCCAGGCGGTGCACCGTCGACTTGGGCAGGCCGACGCGGTGGCTGATCTCACTGAGGCTCAGGGCGTGGTCGCAGCCGTCGAAGGAGGCAAGAATGGCCTCGAGCCTGCCGACCACGGTGCTCGCCTGGCCGTCCTGCTCTCGGTCGGCATCGCGGTCGGGGCTCGCATTCCCGATCGGGTGGACGTTGCCGTCCCGGATGGCGGACGGGCCAACGCGGTGCTGAAGCGCAGCCACTACTGGGTCACCTCCGGTCTTCACTGACTGGTCAGTACATAATATGGACAGGCGACTGAAGACCGCAATGCGCTGACGAGGTCAAAAGCTGAGCATCTCAGCACCGTCCCGCCTAGCAGAACGGTGGTCGTGACATGACCGGGCGGTCAGGATACTTTCACGCTTGACGTACGTTCGTCAGGGCTGGACACCGAGGGAAGCGAATGAGCGACAGCGCAGCATCGCAGGAGCAGCAGACATCCGTGCTTGACAACGTGCGGGCGCTGCTGCCGGAAATCGGGGCCAGGGCCGAGGAGATCGAGCAGGCCAGGGCCGTGCCGCGCGATCTCGCGGAGCAGCTGCGGACCGCCGGCGTCTTCCGGCGGTACGTGCCCCGCTCGCACGGCGGCGACGAGATGTGGCCTGATGAGGGCCTGACCGTGATCGAGGAACTGGCCCGGGCCGATGCCTCGGTCGCCTGGGTGGCCGCCGTCGGGTCGGAGGGTCCCAGCTTCTACGCGTACCTGCCCGCGGACACGTACGACAAGATCTACGCGTCCGGTCCCGACGTCATCCACACCGGCGTGATCAACGCGACGGGGAAGGCGGTCCGCGTCTCCGGCGGCTACCAGTTCAGCGGCCGCTGGTCGTTCGCGAGCGGTTCCAACAACGCTGACTACATCTGCATTCACGGTGTCCTCGAGGGCGACGGGCAGGCCGGCCGCGCGCCCGCCACCCGGCTCGGCGTGGTGCCCGCCCGTGAGGTGGGGATCGAGGACGTCTGGCACGTGAGCGGGCTCAAGGGGACTTCGAGCAACGACATCGTCGTCAGCGACCTGTTCATACCCGACGAGTGGACGGGCAGCTTCGCGGAGCTGCCGCAGGTCGCCAGGCACCCGCTTGACCAGCGGCCCCTCGCCGCCCGCTTCGGCTCGGAGTTCGCCGCGGTCGCCATCGGGATCGCCCAGGCGGCGCTCGACGACATCACCGACATCGCCCGCAACAAGGTGCCGGCCACCTCCCGCAGCAAGCTGGCGGCCGACCCCGTGGCCCAGTACATGGTCGGGCAGCTGGCCACCGACCTGTACATGGCGCGGACGCTGGTGCACCAGGTGGGCCGCGACGACCAGGCCAGCGTGCCGTTCGGGCCGCCCGACAACGCCGCGATGGCGGTCCGCCGTGCGCGCCTGTCGCGGGCCGCGTCGGTCGCCGCGTCGGTCGTCGAGGGCGCGTACAGCGTGTCCGGCACCACCGGGCTGTTCGAGTCCTGCCCGCTGCAGCGCCGCATGCGCGACGTGCGGGCCGTCACCCAGCACTACATGCTGTCCGCGCGCAGCGCCTTCGGCCCGGTGGGCACCGCGATCCTGAGCGAGGACGCGCGCTAGAGCGGGAGGTCGCGATGCCGGCCAGCGATCTGAGCACGGCCGCTCTGGAGGCCACCCGGCTGCAGAACGGCTATGCGCTCGCTATCGACACCCGTGCGTGGGACTACTTCCGTACGCTGTTCACACCCGGCGTGCGGGTCCGCTACCCGCACGGCACGTTCGACGGCATGGACGACTGGCTGGGGAACTTCATCCCGTTCCACGACGCCTGCGGCTGGACCTCGCACGTGATCACCAACCATGTCGTCGGCGAGGACGAGCACGGCATCTGGGCGACTTGCTACGGCTTCGTGCAGTGGACGGTGAAGGACCAGCCCGGTCTTATCAACCGGGCCACGGTGCTGTTCAGGGACCGGCTCGTCAGCGACGACGGCGGCTGGCGCATCGCCCGCAGGAAGCTCCACCTGCTGATGGACGAGATCGGGGTGCCGCTCCCCCCGGGCGTCGTCCTGCGGCGCTCCGTCCTCGACCTGGCCGACTGGTCCTGAGACGCGGAACTCCGGCCCGCGATCGCTCGCGGGCCGGAGTTCACGGCACCGGCTGGCCGGCGCGCGCGCTTACGAGACCGGCTGCCGCTCGACGGCCAGCTTCTTGCTGGTGTCGAAGCCGGCCACCTTCGCCAGCGTGCCGCCGAGGATCGCGGCGCGGTCCTCATCGGAGACGGTGCTGTCGAAGTTTTCGGCGATGGCGTCCTCGGTGCCGCGGAAGGTGCCCTCGGCGTGCGGGTAGTCGTTGCCCCAGATGACCGTGGTCAGGCCGGTGATGTGCCGGGCCTGGACGGCGACCGGGTCATCGGCGAACTGCACGTGGATCTGACGTCGCACGTACTCGGTCGGCTTGAGCGGGTAGGGCCACTTGGTGTTGATGTTGAACAGGCGGCCCATCGTCGGCTGGTCCATGGGTGAACGGCTGTCGTCCCAGAAACCGAGCCACCAGTTCGGGTCCTGGCCGGTGCCCATGCGCCACGACTTGTCCATGAACGCCAGGTAGGAGACCAGCCAGCTGGCGCCGAATTCGACCAGGTTGAAGTGCAGGTTCGGGTGGCGCTCGCAGACTCCGCCGCCGATCAGGTCGGCCATGATCCGCTGCGGGCTGACCGCGGCGGTGTTGCCGCCGCCCATGGTGCGCCCGGCCACCATGTCGTCGGTCAGGTTGCCCTTGCCCATGTTCATCGCGGTCATCAGGCCCTTGACGGTGGACCCGGTCCTCGACTTGGACTCCTTGACCTTCACCCCGCCGGTGGCGACGTGGATGAAGACCGGCAGGCCGTGCGCGTCGCACGCGTCCCACACCGGCTCGTAGGCCCGCGACCAGTACGGCTCGGGCGGGATCTCCGGCAGCAGCAGCGCCCTGATCCCGAGCTTGCAGACCCGCTCGATCTCCGCCACCGCGTCCGGGATGTTGGTCAGCGGGATGGCCGCCGTCGGGCGCATCCGGTCCTTGTACTGCAGGTAGGTCTCCGCGACCCAGTCGTTCCACGTCCGGGCGTGGGCCATCGACAGCTCGTGGTCGTCAGTGAACAACACGAACAGCGCGAGGTTGGGGAAGAACACCCCCGCGTCGACGCTTTCCATGTCCATGTCGGCCAGGATCTCGTCGGGCTTCCAGCCGGGCGTCCGGCCCTCGAAGCCCTGGAACTGGCGGTACTTGGACACCGTCCAACCGTCGAAGCCGATCGTGTGCAGCTTCCTGAACTCGGTGTGGCCGCCAGGGACGATCGGCTCGTCGAGGGTGAACTCCTCTTCCCACAGCGCACGGTCGCGCATGTTGGCAGGCAGCCGGGTCTTGAACAGGTCAGGCGGCTCGATGATGTGGCAGTCACCGGATACAAGAAACTCTTTGAACACGGCAGGTTCTCTCCTTCGAGCAGTTACCTGGGTACCAGATAGTCAGCCTTCCATGTATTTAACATAGACAGGAACCCGCCGGCGGTCAACGGCTGGCGGGCAAACTCTGGACTGGGCGGTCGGTATATGAAACGCTGCTGCCACAGGCGACCAGATCAACCCAGGAGCGCCGCATGAGCGAGCTTGCGAGTGAATCGACAGGCACTGTGCGTCCGCGAAGGCGGACGCCGAGCGCTAGCGAGGTTTCCGCATGAGCGAGACAACCGTGTACACCGACTTCCGGCTGCACGCCAGTCACCTGGCCGACACCGGGGAACGCAGCCCGGCCGAGGCCGCGGTGCGGCGCGACCTGGCCGCCGCGTACCAGCTGTGCGCCCTGTTCGGCTGGGACGACCTCGTGTACACCCACATCTCCGCGCGGGTGCCCGGCCCTGAGCACCATTTCCTGGTGAACCCGCTCGGCCTGGGGTTCGACGAGATCACCGCGTCCAGCCTCATCAAGATCGACCTCGACGGGAACGTGATCGGCGACAGCGGCGGCTACGAGCCGAACGCGGCCGGCTTCGTCATCCACGGCGCGATCCACGCGATCAGGGAAAACGCGGGCTGCGTGATGCACCTGCACACCGAGGCGCAGATGGCGCTGTCGACGCTGCCTGACGGGCTGCTCCCGCTCACTCAGCACGCGATGCGCCTGTACGGCCGCATCGGCTACCACGACTACGAGGGCATCGCGCTGTCCAGCGGTGAGCGGGTGCGGCTCATCACCGACCTGGGCGCCAACGCCGCGATGATCTTGCGCAATCACGGCAGCCTGACCGTCGGCGCCGGGGTCGCGCAGGCCTTCGTGGAGATGTTCTACCTGGAAAAGGCCGCCCGCAGTCAACTGCTGGCCCAGGCCACCGGGCAGCCGCTTGTCCTACCGCCGCGGGAGATGATCGAGCTGACCGCACGGCAGTGGGCCGGCCAGCTCGACTCAGGGATCGAATGGCCGTCCCTGCTGCGCCGGCTGGAGCGGGCATCCGGGCCCGCCTTCACGCAGTGAACGCTGCCCCGGCGACGTTCGCCCAGCGCTGGGACAGCGCGGTGGAGACCAGCGGAAGCCAGCCGTTCCTGGTCTTCGAAGGCCCGGACGGTGCTGTCTCCCAGTGGACCTACCGGGAGTTCGACGAGGTAGTCAGGCAGATGGGCGCGATGCTGGCGGCCGCCGGGGTCACGCACGGTTCCGCGGTGCACGTGGTGCTGCGCAACTGTCCCGCGTTCATCGCGATCTGGCTCGCCTGCGCGCGGTCGGGTGCGTGGCTGGTGCCGGCCGACCCGACGTCAAGCGCCCGCGACATCAGCCGTCAGCTCGACCGGATCCGGCCGGCGGCAGGAGTCTGCGCGGCCAGCCGGGCGGACGTCTACCAGGCCGGCGTGCACGAGTCCGCCGCGGGCCGCCTGGTCACGATCGAGCTGGCGGAAACGGCCGCTGACGTGGCGCCCGGCGCGGTCTTCTGTCCGACTGGCGCGCCCGCTAAGGACGCCGTGCCTGCCCGGGACGCCTTGCCTGTGCAGGACGCCTTGCCTGTGCAGGACGCCTTGCCTGCCCGGGACGCCTTGCCTGCCCAAAACGCCGTGCCTGTGCAGGACGTCGTGCCCGTGCGGGCCGTCGCGCCGTCGGACCGGCTGGCGGTCATGTTCACTTCGGGTACGACCTCAGAGCCGAAAGGCGTCGTGCTCACCCAGCGCAACTACGCGCAGGTGGCCGACGCGATGTCCGCCGTCGTCGGGCTCGGGCCGCAGGACCGCTGGCTCGTCACGCTGCCGTTGTTCCACGCCAACGCCCAGTACTACTGCATCGCCCCGGCCATCGCCGCCGGCGCCAGCGTCGCCCTGACGGCGTCGTTCTCCGCGTCCCAGTGGCTGCGGCAGGCCCGCGACCTGTCGGCGACCCATGCCAGCCTGTTCGCCGCGCCGATCCGGATGATCCTGGCGCGCCGCCCGGCCGACGCCGCACCAGTGGCACTGAAGCATGTCTGGTTCGCGCAGAACCTCGGCCCGCAGCACTACGAGGAATTCGCCCGGCTGGCCGGCTGCCGGCCGCGGCAGCTGTACGGGATGACGGAGACCGTCGCGGTCGTCTGCGCCGACGTATCAGACCCGTACAGGAACGACACCATCGGCCCGCCCGTCGAAGGCCGCGCGGTCGTGCTCAGGAGCCCGGAGACGGGCGCGGAGGCGAAGCCCGGGCAGCCAGGCGAGCTTGTCCTGCGCGGCATAGCTGGCGAGGACCTGTTCGCCGGGTACCTGGATGATCCGGCCGCCACGAGCCGGGCCCTGGTCCAGCGTGATGGCGCGACCTGGTTTCACACCGGCGACGTGGTCGAGCCCGTCGGCGACGACGGGGCGCTGCGGTTCGTGGGCCGCCGCGACGACGTGATTAAGGTGTCGGGCGAGAACGTGAGCCTGACCGAAGTCGAAGCCATCCTGGCGCAGGCCCCTGGCGTGCTCGAGTGCGCCGTGCTCGGACGGCCGGACCCGGTTCGCGACATGGTGCCTGTCGCCTATGTCGTCCCGCGCGACCGGGAGAACCCGCCGGCCGTCGACGACCTCGCGCAATGGTCGGCGCAGAACCTGGCGGCGGCCGCCCGCCCGCGTGACTGGCACCTGATCGACGCGCTCCCCCGGACCAGTGTGGGCAAGGTACGCCGGTTCAAGCTGTGACGGTTCACGCTGTGACGGTTGAGGCCGTGACGGTTCACGCTGTGACGGGGGAACGCCCGCCTGGCAAGCCGTCCGGGTCCGCCGCCTGGCCGGGCACGCGCGGTGCGATTCCCCAGGTGAAGATGTCGGCGAAGGACTGCGCCGCCTCTGACACGGAGAAGTGCTCGCCTGCCCGCAGCCCCAGGTAGGTGTAGTTGTGCATGCCGAGCCACGCGGCGACGGCAAGCCGGGTGTCAATCGGCCGGAAGTCACCCGACTCGGCCCCGTGACGGAACGCGGCCTCCACCCGCTGCTCGTAGGCCCGCCGCCGCTGCCTGAACGTCTCGGCGTTGGCGCCGGTCAGCGCGGGAAAGTCGTGCAGGAAAACCCAGACGTGATCGGGAAAGCGGAAGATGACGTCGAGCAGCTCCGCACCAAGCAGCGCCAGCCGTTGCCGCGGCGGGGCGTCGGCTACGGCCACCCGGTCGGCGCCCAGCATGACCTCGTCCATGACCCGATCGTGGATCGCGGTGAGCAGCTCCTCCTTGGAGCCGATGTAATAGTACAGGGCGCCCTTGCCGACGTCGTTCGCCTCGCACAGCTCCGTCGTACTGGTGGCGTGGTAACCGCGCTCGGCGAAGACCTTGGCTGACGCGTCCACGATCTCGCGGCGGCGCGCCTGCCACTTCGCACTCTTTCCGTTCTTACCCGGCACGTTCGTCGATGGCATTGCCGCCCGCTCTAGTAAAGGGGTCCCCCGGCATACCAGCGCTCGAACAGCTCCTTGGCCTCCAGTTCGGGTTCGAACAGGATGCCAGCGGGCGAGCGGGCGTAGGTGAATCCGCCGTAGCCCTTCTCCGGTGCCTTGCCGGCCAGTTCGACGACCCAGCCTTGGCCGACCAGTTCCTCGTTGACCGCCTTGACATCTTTCACCCAGGCGCCGAAATGATGCAGGCCCGCACCGCCGTTATCGGCCGACCAGTAGCTGCCCGGCGATCCCTGGATGAGTTCGATGTGGGTCGGTCCCTCGACAGAAAAGCTGATCGTGATCTCGGCCTTCTGCCCGGAGCCGGCGTTCGGGTCCCAGACATTCATCGGCATGGTCGCCGGCGTCGTCCAGTGCACGCCGGTCATCTTTGTCAGCTCTTGCTGCGCTTGCTTGAGGTCGGCTACCCGCACCCCCACGTGGAAGATCTCGCCCCAGTCGATAACCGGAAGGCCGGTCCCGGTGAAATCAACCATCGAATTCCCCTCTCGCGTCAGCTGGCACTTTCACATAGTTGTGGCGGTGCTTTCCCCGGTCAACGTTCCCGTTCCGCTGAGCGGGTCAGCTTTCCCGCGCGCGGCGGCGGAATTACCGAGCCGTTACGCGCCTGCGGTGTGCTCACCGGGACAGCAGTCTCAGCGTTGAGGAGTCACCTGTGAACCACCGGGTACCGGGCATCGTCGTCCTGGCCGCGGGGGCCGCCGCTCTCCTGGCCGCCTGCGGCCCGACGAGCTCATCCGCGGACGGGACGAGCAGCGCGGCCGCCCCGAGCTCAGCCGCGTCCGCAGCTGCCAGTTCCGTCACGAGCCTGGCGGGGGCCGGCTCGGCGGCGAAGACGATCAGCGTGTGCGCCGTCCTCAGCGCGCACGAGGCGGCCACGCTCTCCGGCCAGCCCTACACGACGGCCCAGCCCGAAGACACCGGCGGCGGCTCGGGTTCGCGCTGCGCCTACGACAACGAGGACAGCACGGTAGAAGGGGTGAACGTGACCGTGTGGACCAGTGACGCCGCGAACACCTGGCAGACCGTCCACACCGGCGGCGTCTCCGATGTCAGCGGACTGGGCGACAAGGCCTTCTGGGACAACGACAACACTCTGTACGTCTTGTCAGGCACGAACCTGATCCAGGTCAACGGACTGGACAGCGAGACCAGGTCCGAGTCGCTGGCCAAGCCCGTGCTCGCCGCGCTGCACTAGGCGCCACGGTCGTTCCTGATCTCCCGCGGTTGCCCGGCGTGAATCAGTGCTTGCGACGCTTCCGCGGCTCAGTGCTGATGGCAGCTGTTCGCTAGTCCGTAAGAGTGGATTACCAGCCGATGAGCATCGCTCGGCTCGCAGCCCTTCGTTGCGACCGAGCCGGAGTTCGACGCGCGGTGGCGGCTGGTCGTGGAGTTTCTGAAGGAGTACCACCAGGAGACAGCTGGGAAGCGTCACCGGCTGCTGGCTGACGCGCCGGAACCCGTCGGCGGTGAACGGTGGGACGTGCTCTTCGCGGGCCTCCCCGAGCACCTGGCGATGCGAGACGGCGAGGGTGCTCCCGCGTGGTCGGCATCCCGCGGGCTGAGACGCTTCTGGTTCCCGTTCGACGCGCCAGGCGCGCAGGCGCAAGCCCTCGTCCATACCCCGGCAGCCTTCCGCAGGCGCGGGGTGTTCGTCGCCGACTACGAAATCGACGCCGCGTGAGTGATTCTTCGCCGCTACCCGACAGGGCGGCCATTGAGGATGCGTTTCGCCGCCTCGGCGAGCGACTCGCCAGACGCGGCGTGGTCGCGGCTTCCCTGAGGAGGGGCCGCCGGGGCGGCTCAGACTCCTTCTTGAAGACATCTTCCCGGACAGCGGGTGACCTTTCCGCCGGTGCCGCCCTCGGACGTTGGGTAGTGACATCTGGTGGCGGGTGCTGCTGGCGTTTACTGTCGAAGGGTGTTTTCTCGGCAGGTGGACGTCGTGGTGACCGCGGTT
>DASYAD010000230.1:0-4746 GCA_036501515.1 Trebonia sp.
GGGCACGCCGACCACGCCGACGTTCGGCTCGATCGTGGCGAACGGGTAGTTCGCGGCCAGCGCCCCGGCCTTGGTCAGCGCGTTGAACAGGGTGGACTTGCCCACGTTGGGCAGCCCGACGATTCCGATAGACAGGCTCACAAACGGCGAGTTTAGTGTCCTCGCCGAAGCCCTGCCACCACAGACCAGGTCCGCCGCCGCGCGGCGGCGGCCACGGCCCTGGCCGGCCCCGGCTTGATTTCTCACCTGTTTTACGGAACTAACCGCAATTCATATTCCGTTTCCGACTACGGTCGGCTAACATACTCACCTAAATAGGGGGCCGACCGCGCAATTCCGCGGCCGGTACCCGGCTCAAGGCAGGGTGGGCCATGAGTTGGGTTAGGGCGGACGCTTCTAATCATTCGGAAAATAAGATTAGCGCGGCCAGCCGGTCCTGGTACGGGCGGCTGGTGGCGGCGCTAATTCTCGCGGGCGCATTGATTTGCCTCATCGACGTCTTGGCCATTGCCGTGCGCGGCGTCGTGAACCACAGCGCCCAGACGTGGCCGTGGGGCTTGTGCGAGGGATCTTCTTGCAATCAGCCCGCGGCTGCGTCGAGCGGCGTGCAGCTGGCTTCTGTGCACCTGGTGGTTACCGTCAACGGCGATGATCTCAACGCTGAGTACACCGTGACGTCGTCGTCGGGACAGGCACTGGAAGAGCAGGCGGAGCAGGCGCAACGGGCCGGAAACAGCAACGCGCTGGTCAGCGACCTTTTCGGCGGAATATCGGTCGCGCAATTCAAGGACGGATTCACCGCCAATCGATACGGGTGGACCGTCCTGGGATTCATGCCGCCGCAATTGCTGGTCACGGGGGATAAGACCACTGTGACCATCGACTCCGGCCCATTCCGGCTGCTGCTGAGCCAGCAGTACATCCACGTCAATCCGCCCGCCGGGACGACGGACGGCCCGAGCGGCGACTTGGAGCTCGCCTATCCGTCCGGGCTCCAGGTTCTCAACGTCAACGGCGCCAGCCTCACCTCAACCGCCGGTGGCAGCATCGACATGCAGCGCGGCGGCGCCGCCGTGACGGCGATGCTGCGCGAGGCTGGCGGGAACTGGACGACGGGCCTGCGGTCCGTGGGCGGCACCGGCCTTCCCGTTGTCGGCTCCCCGCTGCAGCGCCTAGGTGACTTGGTCGCCTACATCGCCCTGCTGTGGGGCTTTTCCCGGATCTGCCAGGACCTCGCCCCGCTCCGCGACGACGTGCAGTCGGTCGTCTTGGCGGGCATGAACGCGGTCCGCGCCATCGTCGGGGCGATCGTCGCGCTGGCCGCCCTCGGGTTCGGTTACAACCTGATGTTCGGGCTCCTGCCCAAGGGAACAGGACCCTTGCTGGCCGGTCCCGCCGCGTTGGCGCTCTCCGGCGCCGTCGTGCTGTGGCCGGTGGCGTGCTGGCGAGTCGCGCCGGCGACCGGGCGGCCCGCGGGCGGGCGGCCCGCGGGCGGGCGGCCCGCGGGCTGGCACTGGGGGTGGGACCTGGCCCTGATGGCGCTGATCGGCGCCGCCTGCCTGGGCTTCCTCGTCGTCTGGGCCGACCGCCGCCCGGTGACATGGTGGCAGGCGGGGCTGGCCGTAGCGGGCATCGTCGTCCTCGTCTACCTGCTTGGCAGGCTGCTGCTTCGCCCCAGCGCCCTCAGGCCGGCGGCGCGGCTCGCGGTCCTGGCGGCCCTGCTCGTGGCCGTCCTCGCGTCCACCGCGGCGTGGCCGGTGCTCGTCTACAGCGGCTTCAACCGGGGCGGCGTCATTGACGCGAACCTGATCGGCAAGTGGATCTACTTCGCCGCCGCCGTGATCACGATCGTCGGCCTGTGTGTCATGATCGCGCGCGTCGTCGGTGTCCTGTCCGCCAGCCACCGCAGATCCCTCGCGTCGGCGGTGGTCGGCGGCCCGCCGCCTGACCGCACTGCCGCCGAGAGAATGTGCCGCAGGTGGCGGTGGATATGGCGGGCCGGCGGCGGCACCGTGGTAGCCGTCACGCTCGCCGCCACGGTCCCCTACCTGGTCCGCCATTCGCAGTTCCGCTCCGCGCACGCCGCGGGGCTGGTGCCGGCGGCCCTGACCTCCTATTCGGGCCTTTACCGCGCGCTGCCGCAGCTGCTCAGCTGGCTGCTGCTGGCGCTGGCGATCTGCGTTCTCCTGTCGATCTCACGGGCGGGGCGGGCCGCCGGCGACTTGCAGCCCGCGCCGGACCAGGCACGGGTCTGGGATCTCGTCGCCGAGCGGGCCGTGACCTCCCGGGTGGCTGCGCGGCGGCTCGCGATCCCGGTCATGATGCTGATCCTGTTCAGCGCGTACACGTACTACTACAGTCCCTGGGCCGTTACCAACTACACCTGGCTCTACGTGCCGGTTACGCCGCTGTTCGGGTTGGCGATCCTGGCCTGGGTGCTGCCCGCGACGCAGGCCAAGGCGGACCGGACGCGATCTCCCAAGGAGGCCATCCGGCTGACCCTGCGGGCGTGGCGCATCGCCGAGTTCGCCGACAGCCAGCGCCAGCAGCTGCTCGGCAATGCTGATGACCTGCGTAAGAGCCTGGTCGAGACCGGGGCGCAGGCCCACCCGGAGGCCGATGGGAGGCGGACCTACGAGGCGCTCGCCAACGCCCAGAACGAGCTCAGCGAGAAGCGCGACGACTCGCGTCGCAGCGCCCGCGAGCACCTGCGGGAGGCATTCGACCACCTGGGTGAGCCGCCCGATCCCGCGACGGCCCGGCGGGGCGCGCTCGCCGGGGCGCTGCTCGGGCTGGTCCCCGCCGTGGTGCTGTTCCTGGTCACGCGCCCGGTCGCGGCCTGGAGCGGCTACCCGGTGCTGGATTTCCTTGGTTTCACCGGATGGGTTCTGTTCATCTGGCCGGCGCTCGGCTGGGCGATGGGGTACTTCCTGCCGTTCATCAGGGGCAGGAACGGGATCAACAAGGCCCTGTGGGTGTACCTCACGCTCGTCGCGTCGCTTCCGATGAACCTGCTGTGGCTGGACGGCCACGAGTGGAAGATCACGGCGATCTACTACCTCGAGCTTTTCGCCTTCCTGGTGATCATCGGCGTCATCATCGGCGACCTGCTGGCACTGTCGACGGCCGGAATGTCGCCGCTGAGCTGGGTGCAGGTGCACAACTGGCGCTTCCTCGTCTCCTGGTCGACCGCCGTTCTCGCCGCCATCGGGACCGTTGCCGTCACGTTCCTTTCGACGGCGGCCACTGACCTCGGGCAGCAGGCCACCACGGCCGTCATCGGGCAGAGCGCACCCGGGTCCGCCTCGGTCCACGGGTAGCGGCCGCGCACCCTAGAACTGCGCCGAGTACTGGGCCGTGTCGATCCTTGCCTCGATGACCAGCGGACGGGTACGGCCGGTACCGAACGCCCCGGACAGCGCCTTCTCGAGGCCCGACAGGCTCTCCACGCGGACGCCGTCGCAGCCGAGCGACTCGGCGAGCAACGGGATGTCGGTGCGGTCCACCGAGGTCGCGGCCAGCGGGTAACCGACCGAGGCCTGGTGCAGCTCGATCCGGTTAAGCCCGCCGTCGGAGAACACGACGACAACCAGGCCGAGCCCGAGCCGGGACGCGACTGACAGTTCGGTGGCGGTCATCGCGAACCCGCCGTCCCCGGTCAGGGCGACGACCGGCGTACCTGGCACCGATGACAAGGCGGCACCGATCGCGGCGGGCAGCCCGAAGCCCATCGCGGACAGCCCGTTGGTGATCAGCGTCTCCCGCGGCGCGAGCGTGGTCCACGCCTGCCCCGTCATGATCTTGTGCGACCCGACGTCCGCGGTGACCACCGTGCCCGCGGGCGCCGCCTCCCGCACCGTCTCCACGAGCTCGGACGGGTTCAGCCGGCCGACCGTGTACCCCACGTGGTAGGCGGCGTGCAGCGCGGAGCGGTGCGCCCTGAGCTCGGCCTCCGACCAGCGGGGACCGTCATCCCAGTTGGCGAGGAGCCAGGCGAGCGCGGTCGCCACGTTGCCGACGACCTCGATGCCCGCCGGGTATACCTGGTCGGTGTTCGGCACCGTGTCCACGTGCAGCACCGGCACGGACAGCGGCCACGGGGTGATCAGCTCCACCGGGTCGAACCCGGCCGTCACGATCAGGTCCGCCGAAGCGAGCAGCTGCCAGATCACCTGGTGCCCGGCCATGTCGAGCGTCCCCGCGTACCACGGGCTGTCCTCGGCGATCACCCCCTTGGCCATCGCGCCGACCACGACCGGCAGCCCGGCGTGCGCGGCAAGCTCGGTGAGCACGCCTGTCGCCGCGCAGCGCACCGCTCCCGCCCCGGCGAGCAGCACCGGCCGCCGCGCCGCGCGCAGCGCGCGCAGCGGCTCGTCGCCGAAGAATTCCAGCCCCGCGCCCGCCGAGGTCAGCGGCGGAACTTTCCCGTCGCCCCCGGTGCCTGCCCCGCTTTTCCCGAACGAGTCCATGGTGACTGTCAGGTGCACCGCGCCTGGGCGTTCCGCCGTCGCGGTCCGCAGGGCGCGGCGCAGCACGGTGTCCGCCGACGCCGCCTCCAGCCGCGCGGTGAGCTTGGTGACCGGCGCGAACAACCGGTTGTGGTCAATCAGCTGATGCGTCCAGAACTGCTCGCGCGAGCTGTCCACCTGCCCGGACACCGCGAGCAGCGGCACCCGGTCAAGGTGCGCGGACGCCACGCCGTTGAGCAGCGCGGTCGACCCCGGCCCGAGCGTGGACAGGCAGGCG
>DASYAD010000231.1:0-13510 GCA_036501515.1 Trebonia sp.
GAGGAAGAACCCGAGCGCGCCGACCTGGGCGCCGGCATTCATCTCGGCCTGGTGGTCCCGGTAGTTCACCGGCGCCGCGATGATCTTCGACGGGTCGGCGACCGGCACCCGCAGGCGGACATCGCGCAGCGCGATGCCGTCCTGATCCCCGGGAACCGCCAGCCCTCCGGGCGGCCAGGAGGCGATCACGTCCCGCATGGTCCGGCCGCCCAGCGAGATCACCCGGTCGCCCGCCAGGCACCCCGCCCGGCCGTCGTCGTAGCTCACCAGGCGCATGCGGCCGGCCTTGTCATCGCGCGCCGTCCTCTCGTATCTCCTGCTGCCCCACGTTCTCCGTACGGGCCAGGCCCAGCGCTTCGAGCGCGGGCCAGTCGGAGACGAGGAACAGGTCGGCGTCGTCCCCGGCCTCATGATCGACCGCGGCCCACGACGGGGTGACGAACATGTCTCCCGCCGTCCACCGGAAGCGGCGCCCGTCGATCACCGTCGCCCCGGATCCGCGGTAGACGACCCAGATCCCGCTGCCGGCCGTCCGGGTCGTGGCCGTGCGGTGCCCGGCGAGCACCCGGTGCAGCCCGGCCCGCAGGGTCGGCATGATGTCCCGCCCGGTGGCGGGGTCGGCGTAGCGGACAGACGCCTCACCTCGCCCGGTGGACTCGATCAGGCGGGACAGGGCCGCGTCGGTGGCCGCCCAGCGGTACGCCAGCAGCCGGGAGGACCGCCCTGACGCCGGATCCTCGACGACGGCCGGCTCGCCGGCGGCCGGCAGCAGGCCCGCGCCGCCGTAGCGGATCTCGGATCGCGACGCGGGCGCCGGCTCATAGCCGCTCAGCTCGTCGCCGCCGGGTTCGAAGAAGACGGCGTCGAGGTTCCGCACCAGGGGAACGTCCAGCCCGTCGAACCAGATCATCGGCTCCGGGCCCGGGTTGTGATGCTCGTGCCAGGTCCAGCTGGGGGTGAGCACCAGGTCGCCGGGTGCCATGTGGATCGGGTCGCCGTTCACCAGCGTCCACACTCCGCTGCCTTCCAGCACGAACCGCAGCGCGGCCGGGCTGTGCCGGTGCGCGGGCGCGAGTTCCCCGGCGCCCAGGAACTGCACCGCGCCCCACAGCGTATGGGTGGCGAACGGCTGGCCGCCCAGGTCCGGGTGCGACAGCGAGAGCACCCGGCGGTCCCCGCCCCGGTCGATGCCGACCAGGTCGCCGGACCGCCCGGCGAGGTCGCGCAGCGTCTTCCACCGCCAGATATGCGGCGTGAGCCGGCCGGGCGTCCGGGTCAGCAGGCCCTCCTGCAGCCACAGCGGCTGCAGGTCGGCGGTCGCCAGGTCGGCGTACAGCTCGTCCACGTCCGGGGCGTCGTCATGGAATCGCGAGGTGGCCATTGTTCTCCTGATAGAGCCAGTCCAGGTCGGCGTAGTCGTCCCAGTCGCGCCGGGTGAGGATCCGGTCGCGCAGCACCGGGATGACCGGGCCGTCGTCGTGCCAGACCTGACCCCAGTTCCGGGCCACCCGCTGAACCTGCGCGGTGCGCGGGATGCGTTCCGCCTGGTAGGCGGCGAAGGCTTTGCCGATGTCTCCGTCGTACCCGCTGAGCGCCCGGGCGAGACAGCCGGCGTCCTCGATGGCCTGGCAGGCGCCCTGCGCCAGGTACTGCACCATGGGATGCGCGGCGTCGCCGAGCAGGGTGATCCGGCCGGCCGTCCAGTTACCCAGCGGATCCCGGTCGTACATGACCCACCGGCGGTCCCGGTTGATCAGGGACACCGCGGCGCGCACCTGGTCACAGGCGCCGGCGAAGCTTTCGTCCAGCTCGGCCGGGGTACCCCAGCGATCGGTCAGCTCGGCCTCGGCCGAGTAGCCCCGGCTGCGGAACACGGCGACCTGGTTGTACAGCCCGCTGCGGCGGATCGGGTACTGCACCAGGTGCTTGTGCGGCCCGATCCAGATGACCTCGTCCTGCGGCCCGAACGGGACGCCGCTGCCGCCCGGCGACAGCAGCGCCATGTCGGCGGCCGGAAGGGTACCGCGGTAGGCCACGAAATGGTCGGTGACCGGGTGGTCGTCACTGACCAGCTGGCGGGCCGTCGACCACAGGCCGTCGGCGCCGACCACCGCGTCGCACCGGTAGCTGCCGCCGTCGGCGAAGCGGACCTGCGCCGCGTCGCCCTGATCGGCGATCCCGGTCACTTCGCGTCCGCTTTCCAGGGTGATCCGCTCGTCCGCCCGGCACGCCTGGTGCAGCACCGTCAGCAGGTCGCCGCGGTGCATCACGGTATAGGGGTAGCCGTAGCGCCGCTCGAACGGCTTGCCGAAGGACACGGTGGTGAGATGCTCGCCCCGGTCGGCGTGCATCAGCACCAGGCGGCGGGGACGGACGGCCAGCGCGGCCAGTTCCGGCAGCACCCCCAGGCGATCCAGGATGCGCAGCGCGTTCGGGGCGAGCTGGATGCCCGCGCCGATCTCGCCGAACGCCGGTGACTGTTCCACGATGTGCGCCGCGAAGCCGGCCCGGGCCAGCGCGAGCGCGGTCGTCATGCCGCCGATCCCGCCGCCGATGATCAGGATGGGGACGCCGGCGGTCACGTCTTTTCCCAGTTGGCGACGAGCGGGGTGTCCGTCCCGGCCGGCCCGGCCGCGTCGGCGCCGCCGGGCGATCCCAGCGCGGCGTCGCGCCCGGGCAGCGGCTCGGTGAAGAACACGGCGTTATCCGCCAGCCAGACCGGATCGGGTGACTCGTCCGGGGCGATGATCGCGTCGACCGGGCATTCGGGCAGGCAGGCGCCGCAGTCGATGCACTCGTCCGGGTTGATATAGCGCTTCCTCAGCCCTTCGTAGATGCAGTCGACCGGGCAGTTCCCGACGCACGAGCCGTCCATCTCGTCGATGCAGTGCTCGTTGATGACGTACGCCATGGGCGGTCAACTCCAGATGGGCGCACCGGTCACCGGGTCGTCGTTCAGGTCGGCGTAGGCGCGGGCCGCCGCCGGGTGGAGCGGGATCGGCGTCCGCGCCATGTCGGCCGGGACCAGGGGATAGGTCACGGGGGAGTGGTCCGGCGGCAGGTGGGCGTACTGCGCCTCCAGCGCGCGCCGCGTCTTGACCATGCACCAGACGGCCAGGTAGGCGACGTCGTCCGCGAGTGCCTGCGGGCAGAGCAGGACGAAGTCGGAGAAGTCCAGCGTGCGCAGGTCCTCCTCCAGGCCGGGCAGGTAGCCGGCCTCCACCGTGGCCGCCGGCCAGCCCTCGGCGGCGAACCCCGCGAGCACGTCCTCGCCCCACGGCAGGTAGCGCACCGGGCGCTTGGCGGCGATCCGCTGCCAGTGCGGTGTCATGATCGCCTCGTGGATCAGCACGTCGGCCTCGCCGTCCGCGAACCAGGTGATCGGCGGGAACGGCCGTTCGTCGTAGCGGAACGAGAGCCTGCCGGGGTCCACTCCGGCCAGCCGCAGCGCCTTGTGCGCGGCCAGGCCGATGAGGTTGATCCCGTCGTCGGCGGAGGTCGCGACGGTCACCTCGCCGCTGACCGCGGCCAGGTCGGCGACCGTGCTGACCGGCAGCGCGGCGTCGACGGCGACGACGAGGCGGTCGCGCTGCCCGATCACGCCGAGCGCGCACAGGCCGTCCGGCTTGAGCAGGGGAACCGCGGCGGCCGGGGTGACGATGGCGATGTCGGCCTGGCCCGCGCGCAGCGCCTCGACCTGATCCTGGCCGCCGCGGCCGGACCAGATGGCGAACCGCGACCCGGCCGGCGACCGGTCGCCGATCTCCTGGGCCAGCCAGCCGCAGATCCGGTGCATGTTCGCCTGGCCCCAGTCGCCGCGGAACGCGAGGGTAACCGGGCGCTCCAGGTGCGGCTCGTCAGCCACGGGCGAGCATCTCCGCGAGCTGGTCCGCGCTCAGCGTGAAGTCGATCTCGTTGATGGAGTCGAACGGGAAGCCGACCCGCTCGAACTCCTGCTCAACGGCGTCGGCGCTGCCGGCCTCGTACACCGAGACGATGAAGCCGCTGTCGGTGTTGACGTAGAGCTGGCGGAACGTCGCGTGGACGCTCTTGGCGACGTCCGGTCCGTAGCCGGCGATCTCCTCCGGTGACAGGCCGGGGGCTTGGTGAAGGCTTAGGAAGAGCGCCATTTTACTCCCTAATGTGTCATTCTACGGAACAGTGTTCCTTATCTTGCTACGGCACGTGAGGGTTGGCAAGACCGTCGTGCGCTAACCTGCTTGCGTGGAGCAGCTTCCGGATGAGGCCCCGCCGAACCGCCCCGGCGGCCTGATCGGCGCCGTTGACAACGTGCTGCGGCTGCTCCGCCTCTTCGAGGATCACGAGATGATCCGGGTCAATCAGGTCGCCCGCGACATGGGGCTGTCCCGGTCGACGGTGCACCGCATGCTGGCCACGCTCAGCCACCATCAGTTCGTGGAGCAGGACGAGTACTCACGGGCCTACAAGCCGGGGCCCGCGCTGGTCGACATCGGCCTGTCGGTCGTGTCGAAAATCGACATCCGCGCCGTCTCGCACGCGGCCCTGGTGCGCCTGCGCGACCTGACCGGCGAGACCGCGCACGTGGGCATCATGCGCGGGGCGGTCGAGGTCCTCTACCTCGACAGCGTCGAAAGCGGCCAGATCGTGCGCACCGGCAGCCGCATCGGGCTGATCCTGCCCGCGAACGCGACCGCCGGCGGCAAGGCCCTGCTCGCCGAGCGCACCGATTCCGAAGTCGCCGCGCTCTACGCCTCCCGTGCCCTGCCGTCGCCCACGCCCCGGGCGCTGACCACCGTCGAGGAACTGCTCGACCAGCTCGCCGAAGTCCGGCGGGTCGGCTACGCCGTCAACTACGGGGAAAGCGAAACCGACGTGGCCGCGGTGGCCGTCGCCGTCCGCGACAAGCGCGGTCACGTCCGCTGCGTCCTGGTCGCGACCGCGCCGCTGGCGCGCGCGGACGCGGCCTGGACCAAGACCACCTCGGCCGCCGTGCTGCGGGTGGCACGCGAGCTCGGCGACCAGGTCGGCTGACGTCACCTCCCCGCCGCGAAGCCGGCGCAGCCTTGCCAGATGACGGATGCGGTATCACACTGAGGGGCAGTGTTCCGTATGCCGCTACATGTGAGGTGAAGCGTGAACCTGGAGGACAGCCGGCGGATTCCGCCGCCCGATCCCGACCGCGAGCCGCTGAAGGTCAACGTCTACGAGCGGATGGCCAAGGCGGCGTCGCAGCTGATGCCGCTCTTCCCGTACGACTCGGCCGGGGCGATCGTGCCCTGCGGGGCGGTGCTGGTCGGCGGCCCGGACATGGAATACGGGCACTTCTTCCACTGGAACACGGTGAACGAGGTCGTCGTCACCTACGGCGCGAACAGCGCGATGCTGGCGTCGGGCCAGATCTTCGTCACCCAGCAGCTGCACGGGGTGAACTCGTTCCTGCGGGACGAGAAGGACCCGGAAGCGTTCGCCGTCATGACCATCACCCAGCACCAGTCGTCGTCCGGCGACCAGCAGGAAGCGATCATCGCGCGGTGCAAGAAGTGCAAGGCCGAGCTCGTGCGGCACTCCTACGACGCCACCCCGCATGGGCTGCCGGATTACGACGCAGATCAGTACGGCGCCGAAGGTGACCCGATCAGGCAGTTCGCCACCACCTTCGGGTCGGTGAAGTTCGTCGAGATGCGCAATAGCGACCAGGGCCGTACCTGCGCCGAATGCGGGCATGTCAATGACGTATTCCCCGCGCAGCTGTGGGGCTGGGAGCGGCAGGTCTACCAGACCCGGGCGGTCAGTGCCGCTTACCACCGCCTGGTGGAGGCCGGATCATGAACCGCCGGCGGATGCTGCACACCTTCAAGACCGAGCTCGGCGAGTACGAGGACGCCGCGGTCCTGCCGGCCGAGACCGACCCCCAGATCTACCTGTCCCGGAACCGGCAGCCGCAGCCGTTCTACCTGATCTGCTCGAAAGACAACGTCCTCAGCCAGCTGTCCGGGGCGGTCCATGTCCACCTGCGGGAGAGCTCGGTGAACCGGTTCCGGATGGAGGTCGGCGACCACGTCTACATCCCGGCCGGCACGCCCCACCGGATCGTGCCGATCGCGGCGGGTGTCACCCTGCGGTACCAGCCGCTGGAGGCCGGGCTCCAGGGGGCCGCGTGGTACTGCGACGGCTGCGAGGCCGAGCTCCGGCGGTACGAGTGGGAACACGACAGCGACACCCCGGCCGCCGAGTTCTACGCCGCGGCGTGTGCCCGGTTCTGCGCCGAGGAGGCCGCGCGGACCTGCGGCAAGTGCGGGACGGTGGCGGCGCCGCTGGACCTGGCCGCGTTCGGCTGGTCGCTGGCCGGAGCCTGACCGCCGCCAGGGCCTCAGGACAGCAGGAGCCGTCAGGCGATCAGGAGCCTGCCGCCGATGTCGATCTCGTCCAGGCCGGCCAGCCCGGGGTTGCGCTCGGCCCACCGGCCCGATTCCAGGTCGGCGCGCAGGTCGCGTACCACGCGCTCCTCGACGGCCCGGCCGGCCAGGTGCCACACCGATACGGCGCGGCGGACCCGCTCGTCCAGGTACGCCTCCGGCCGCCGCCAGTAGGAAGGGAAGTTGCCGTCACGGCAGTCCCACGGGATGGGTACCGGCTCCAGCCGGGCGCCGATCGCGCGGGCCCGCTCGGCCAGCGCCGGCCGTCCGGCGGTCAGCCGTGCGTGCTCGGGCAGGTAGTCGCGGATCAGCCAGAAGTCAGCTTCGAGCCGGCTGATGTCGAAATGGAAGGTCACCACGCGGCGGGCGACGCGCCGCATCTCCCGGTAGCCGGCGATGGCGTCCGGCCAGTGCTGGTCGGTCAGCACCGCCATCGCGGCGTCGAATGACTGGTCGGCGAACGGCAGGCTGGCCGCTACGCCGGGCACGCACGGCGCCGCGCCGGCCGGCCGCTGCGCCCGCATGACCGCCGACGGCTCGACCGCGGTGACCGCACGGTCCGGCGGCTCATACGATCCGGTCCCCGCCCCCACGTTGACGACCGTGCGCGCGTCGCCGAGCGCGGCCCAGATCCGCGCCGCGATCCGCGGATCCTCCGGCCGCGTCGCCGCGTAGGTAGCCCCGATCGTGTCGAACAACTGGCCACTGGGCATAAGGCGACATTAAGTACTATCGTAATTTCGTGTCAAGGGTGCCGTGTCAGCGGTGGTGTCCAGGTCGTGTCAGGGCCGTGTCAGGCCGGGCCCTGACAGTGGTGGCATGAACACTTCAGCGATGACAGTTTCCAGCCCCTCCCCGTCGCCCGAGCGGCGACTGGTGACGAGATTCGATGCCAGCGCGCTCAGCGACAGCGACTTCGCGGGCGCCGAGGTACGGGGCGGGAAGTTCGAGGCGAGCATGCTGCGCGGCTCCGACTTCTCGCACGCCGACCTGACCGGCAGCTCCTTCCGGAGCAGCTACGTGGCGGACGCCAGCTTCGACGGCGCCGACCTGACCGACGCGGATATGTCGGCGATCGAACTGGCCCGGGCCAGCTTCCGCGGCTCCGTCCTGGTGCGCACCGACTTCAGTAAGTCCTCGCTGGCCGGGACCCGGTTCGCCGCGGTCGCGCTCACCGACGTCAGGCTCCGCCTGACCGACCTGCGGCACACGGTCTTCGAGAACTGCACGTTCACCGGGGTGGACTTCACCCACGCCGACCTGCGCGGCCTGGACCTGGACGGGGCGTCCTTCACCAGCGTGCGGTTCGACCGGGCCGGGCTCGAAGGCGTCACGTTCCGGGGCGCGACGCTGCGGGACGTGTCCTTCCGCGCCACGACCAGGAGGTACCGCACCGCCCTGCGCACGGTGGCCTTCGACGGAGCCCGGATGGACAAGCTCACCTCCGCCGGGCTCAAGGCCATGGGCGCGGACCTGTCCGGCGTGACCGTGGCCTGAGGAGAGAGAAAACCATGGAAGCGAGCACCACGGCGCTGCAGGTCCGCGGACTGCGGAAGTCCTATAAGGAGGTCCACGTGCTCAAGGGCGTGGACTTCGACGTGGCCCGCGGCAGCATCTTCGCGCTGCTCGGCTCCAACGGAGCCGGCAAGACCACGATCGTGCGGATCCTCACCACCTTGCTCAAGCCGGACGCCGGCACGGCGAGCGTCGGCGGATTCGACGTCGTGTCGCAGCCGGCCCGGGTACGGGAGTCGATCAGCCTGACCGGTCAGTTCGCGGCGGTCGACGAGATCCTCACCGGCCGCGAGAACCTGATCCTGATCGCCCGGCTGCGCCACGTGAAGGGCGCGGAGAAAATAGCAGACGACCTGCTCGGCCGGTTCGGCCTCGCCGAGGCGGCCGGCCGCCGGGTCTCGACCTACTCCGGCGGCATGCGGCGCCGGCTCGACATCGCCATGAGCCTCATCGGCAACCCGCGGATCATCTTCCTCGACGAGCCGACCACCGGCCTGGACCCGGAAGGCCGCCTTGAGGTGTGGCAGGTCATCCAGGACCTCGCCGACAGCGGCACGACCGTGCTCCTGACGACCCAGTACCTCGACGAGGCCGAGAAACTCGCCGACCGGATCGCGATCCTGCACGACGGCACGATCATCGTGTCCGGCACCCTGGCGGACCTGAGGAAGCTGCTCCCGCCCGCGAAAGTCGAGTACGTGGAACGGCAGCCCACCCTGGAGGAGATCTTCCTGGCGATCGTCGGACGCGGCAAGAGCGACAAGGAGGAAGCACGATGAGCGCGCAGTTCTTCAGCGACACGAGCGTGATGACCGGGCGTTCCCTGCGCCACGTCACGCGCAGCATGGACACCATCATCACGGTGACGATCATGCCGATTGCCTTCATGCTGCTGTTCGTCTACGTCTTCGGCGGCGCCATCAAGACCGGCGCCGGCCACTACGTGAACTACCTGATGCCGGGCATCTTGCTCATCGCGATCGCCAGCGGCATCGCCTACACCGCGTTCCGCCTGTTCACCGACCTGCAGAGCGGCATCTTCGAGCGGTTCCACTCGATGCCGATCGCCCGTTCGGCGGTGCTGTGGGGGCATGTCCTGACCTCGCTGGTGGCCAACATGATCTCCGTGGTGGTCATCGTCGCGGTGGGACTGCTCATCGGCTTCCGCTCGTCGGCCGGGGTGCTGGCGTGGCTGGCGGTGGCCGGCATCCTGGTGCTGTTCACGCTGACGCTGACCTGGATCGCGGTGATCGCCGGACTGTCGGCGAAATCCGCGGACGGGGCGGGTGCGTTCTCCTACCCGATCATCTTCCTGCCGTTCGTCAGCTCGGCCTTCGTGCCGACGGCCTCGATGCCGGGTCCCGTGCGGGCCTTCGCGGAGAACCAGCCGGTCACCTCGATCGTCGACACGATCCGGGCCCTGTTCGCGCGGCAGCCGGCCGGCCATGACATCTGGGTCGCCCTGGCCTGGTGCGCCGGCGTCCTCGTGGTCGCCTACCTGTTCGCCATGATCGCCTACCGGCGCAAGATCGCCTGAGGTGCTCCGGCGCCGGCCGCGTTCAGGAAGCGAGCGTGATCGCGGCCAGCCCCGACCAGTCCGCTTGCGCGCCCTCCCGCGTCACCTCGGCGAACCGTGCTTCGCCGAGGTGACGCCGTGCCGCCTGCCCGATCCGGGCCACGTCCGGGTGGGAACGATCGGTCAGCCCGCGCAGCCCGGCGCTGGCCGCGAGCAGCCGCGCCGCCTGCTCGTACTGCTCACGGCGGAGCGCCAGGTCCGCGACCCCGACGAGTACGTGCGCGATCAGGGGCGCGTGTCCCGCCTCGGACGCGGCCTGGCAGGCCGCCGCGCGCTGGGCCCGGGCCTCGCCCAGGTCGACGGCCAGGTAGCCGAGCAGGTCGTGCGTCGCCGCGCGGATGACCGGCAGCTCCGCGTCGGTGCCCAGCACCTTGGCCGCGACGTCGAGCTGCTCGTACGCCTCCCCGGCGTCGCCGCGCCACCGGGCGAGTTCGGCCTTCGACAGGGCCAGCTCGGCCAGCGCGTCCGGCCAGGTGACCCGCTCCGCGCACCGTTGCGCCTCGGCTATCGCGGCCGCGCTGGCGTCCTGCTCGCCGAGCAGCCAGTACAGCTGAGCCTGGCGTGACCGCATCCGGATGACATCCTCGATCGCGCCGATCTCGGTGACGACCGCGATGGCCTGCTCGTAGTACTCGCACGCGCCGGCGAACTCGCCGCGCGTGGCGATCCGGTCCGCCAGCTCGGCGAGGGCGAACGAGATCCCGAACCGTTCGCCGACAGCCCGGAACTCGGTCAGCGCCATCTCGAGGTACGCGTCCGCGTCCCGGCCGCCCTGGCCGAGCATGATCCGCATCTTGCCGAGGTGCAGCCGGGCCAGCGCGCGTACCCAGGGGTCGTCGTGGTCCAGCACCGGCTCGAGCGCGGACAGGAACTCCTCCGGCCCCTGCAGCAGGCGTTCCAGCGGGACGACCAGCCCCAGCCGCGGGTCGCGGGACTGGCTGCGCTGGCTGAACTCGTAGGCCTTGCGGATCCACTCCTCCGCCTGGTGCTCATCGCCCCGCCCGGAGCTCACGAACATGACGACGATCGCGTACACCGTGGCCCGGACCTCGTCGGTGACCTCGCCGGGCAGCTTGGTGGCCGCGGTGATCAGCTCGAAGCCCTCGGTCTTGTACCCGCCGAGCCACCAGTACGTGCCCGCGCTCGCGGCGAGCCGCATCGCCGCCTGCGCCTCGCCCGCCGCGATCGCGCCGCGCATCGCGGCGACGATGTTGTCGTGCTCGGCTTCGAGTACCGCCGCCCATTCCAGCTGCTCGGCGCGGCGAAGATGCGGATCCGCGGTCTCGGTGAGCTCGATGAAGTAGGCCAGGTGCGCACGGCGTGCCCGGTCCGATTCCCCCGCCTCCGCGAGCCGCTGCCCGGCGTACTCCCCGATCGTGCCGAGCATCCGGTAGCGCGGTGCGCCATCGCCCTCGGTGACCAGCAGTGATTTCTCGGCCAGCGCGGTCAGCAGCTCGAGCACCTGCTCCGGCGCCGGCTCCTGCCCGGGCGCACTCTGCCCGGATTCACTGGCGGCGCAGACCCGCTCGGCCGCTTCCAGGCTCGCCCCGCCCGCGAACACCGAGAGCCTGCGCAGGACCATCCGCTCGGCGCCGGTGAGCAGATCCCAGCTCCAGTCGACCACCGCGCGCAGCGTCCGGTGCCGCGGCAGCGCGGTCCGGCTGCCCCCGGTCAGCAGGCGGAACCGGTCGTCGAGGCGCCGGGCGAGCTGATCGACGGACATGGTGCGCAGCGCGGCCGCGGCCAGCTCGATCGCCAGCGGCATCCCGTCCAGCGCCCGGCAGACGCGGACCATCGTCGCCAGCATGCGCGCGTCGACCGTGAGTTCCTTGCGCACCGCGCCCGCCCGGTCCCGCAGCAGCCGGACGGCGGGTGAGGACTCGATCTCGCCCGGGCTGGCGTCCGCCGCCGGCACGGCCAGCGGCTCGACCGGCCACAGCGCCTCACCGGTGATGCCGAGCGGCTCGCGGCTCGTCGCCAGGATCCGCAGGCGCCGGCACTCCCCGAGCACCCGGTAGGCGAACGCCGCCGCCTGCTCGATCACGTGCTCGCAGTTGTCCAGGATCAGCAGCGCCTGCCGCTCGCGGATCGCGGCGATGAGCCGGTCCGTCAGCTCCGCGTTCGACGGCCCGCTGAGCAGGGCATCGCGCAGGCCGAGCCCGGTCAGCGCCGCCTGCGCCACGTCACCGTCGGTGCTGATCGCCGCGAGCTCCACCAGCCAGGCCCCGTCCGGCAGGTCACCGAGCACGCTGCGCGCCGTCTCGGTGGCCAGCCTGGTCTTCCCCGCGCCGCCCGGCCCGATCAAGGTGACGAGCCGGTGTTCCGCGATGAGCTCGCGGACCACGGCGACATCGGCGTCCCGGCCGACGAAGCTGGTGAGCTCGGCCCGCAGGTTGGTCTTGCGGCCCTCCTCCTGCCAGCGCTGCTCCCGTCGTCCCAGTTCGCCCCGCAGCAGCGCGACGTGCAACGCGGCCAGCTCCGGCGCGGGGTCGGCCCCCAGCGCGTCGGCCAGGGCTTCCCTGGTGCGCTGGTACACCAGCAGCGCGTCGGTGTTGCGGCCGGCCGCGACGAGGGCACGCATCAGCGCGGCGGCCAGCCGTTCCCGCATCGGGTGGGCGCTTGCCAGGTCGGTCAGTTCCGTGACCAGTTCCGCACCGTGGCCAAGGCTGATCTCCGCCTCGAACCGGTCCTCCATGGCCGTCAGGCGCAGCCCCTCGAGCCGGGTGACGGCCGCGTCGAACGCGGCGCTGTCCTGCAGGCCGACGTCCTGCATGGCCGCCCCCCGCCACAACGCGAGGGCCTCGCGCAGCAGGCGTACCCGCCCCGGGTCCGCGTCCTGGCGAGCCTGGCCGACGAGGCGCTCGAACCGCACGGCGTCGACGGCGTCGGGTTCCACCGTCAGCCGGTAGCCGTCCGCCTGCCCCTCGACCAGCCCTTCCGGCAGCACCTTCCGCAGCCGCGAGACCAGGCGCTGCAAGGCGTTGGCCGCGCCCGGAGGCGGGTTCTCACCCCAGATCCAGTCGACGAGCGTCGCCTTCGGGACCACGTGACCTGGCTCGAGGGCGAGCGCGACCAGCAGCCCGCGCAACCGGGCGCCCGGCACGTCGGCCAGGACGCCGTCGTCGGAGCGAACCTCCGTCGAGCCCAGCATCCCGATCTGCACGTAGCTGATTTTGCCACGGGTGACCAGGCGAGCCGACGTGTGATATTTTTATCACATGTCGTCAAGGGATCCTGCCGCGGCCGGCCAGGCCGCCGCTGAACCGGACGTCTGGCGGGCGCTGGCCAGCCCGTGGCGCCGGCGCCTGCTCGACCGGCTCCGGACCGCGCCGGCCACCACCGGGGAGCTTGCCGCCGGGCTTCCGCAACTCAGCCGGTTCGCGGTCATGCAGCATCTCGCCGTGCTCACCGAAGCCGGCCTCGTCCTGCCCGAGCGCCGCGGCCGGGATCGCCTCAACCACCTCAACCCCGTTCCCCTGCGCGAGTGGTACGAGCGGTGGGTCCAGCCCCTGGCCGATACCGGCGCCGCCGAACTGCTGGCACTCAAACGGGCCGCCGAGAAGGGAACCACCCAGATGTCCGAGCCGATCGAGCCCATCCGGACCGTCCGGCTGGCCTATGAGCTGCTGATCAATGCCAGCGCCGAGCGCACGTTCGAGGTGATGACCCAGCAGATGTCCGACTGGCGGCCGTACAGCTACGGCGGTGACCGGACCCGCCGGGTCGTCCTCGAGCCCCGCGTCGGCGGCGCCCACTACGAAGACTGGGGCGCGGCCGCCGGCCATCTCTACGGCCACGTCACCGTCTACGACCCGCCCGCCCGCTGGGCCACCCGGGGCCGGCTCGGCCCCGGGACCACCCTGGACAGCGAGTATGAGCTCACGGAAGACGGTAGTGGCGCCGTCCGCGTCCACGTCATCAAGGTCGCCGTCGGGCCGCTCACCGAGGAGGAAGCCGCCGGCATCGCCGTCCACGGTGACTTCCGCCCCTACGCCACCGCCATCGAGCAGCTCGCCCGCCG
>DASYAD010000232.1:0-5535 GCA_036501515.1 Trebonia sp.
TCTTCGGTACCACGAATTACCAGAAGTCCCGATTATTGACCAGGCCAACAGGCCAGCAGCGCCACCAGTCCAACAAGCCCACGAGTCCAACAGCCCCGCGCGTCCAACGAGCCCGCCAGGCCACCGGGCCGACAAGCCCGCCAGGGCGGCAGCTCGGATGGCCGTGGCGGGGGTCTTTCCCTGCTCCCCCTCCTGTCGCGAGTCTTTCTGCCCGCGAGGTATGGACGGGTCCGCGGTGTTTCACTACCATCGCCCAAGTAAGGATTGCCTAACCTAAGTAAGGGTGACCTTAGTTGAGCGAGACGACGGGTAACGCCGCCGCGACGGACCTACCTCGTGCTGCCCTGACACCGGCCCGGCTTCGGCGCTGGTGGCGACGGCGGCCGGTTAACTGGGCGCTGGTGCTGCTGCACCGGTGGCCGGCGTTGGTCCTCGGCCTGTTCCTGGTGGTGGAGTGCACGTCAGGCGCGGTCCTGCTCTACAACGGAGACATCTTCCGTGCGACCCACCATCAGCTCTACCAGGACACCGCCAGCCCCGTGCCCGTCACGCCGGACGCGGCGGTCAAGATCGTCGAGCAAGCGCACCCGCAGTTCGGCGCCACCTGGGTGGCCTACGACGAGAACTGCTGGTCCTGCTGGCCCTGACCTCACTGAAGATCTGGTGGCCGGGACTGCGGCGGCTCGGCACCCGGGTCACCGTGCGCCGCGGTAAGGGGCGCTTTGCCAGGGACTACGACCTGCACAACGTCGTCGGCGCCGTCTGCCTGCCGTTCCTGCTGATGTGGGGCGTGACCGGCGCGGCGTTCGAATTCCCGCAGGTGGAGACGGCGTGGCTGTACGTGACCGGCGGCCACCCGGTGGACGAGACGTACGGCGTCTACGCCGAACCCCAAGACGGCCCATGCGCCGGAGGTGACGCTGGCGAAAGCGACGGACGTGGCGCTGGCGAAGGTCCCGGGCGCGGCTTGCGGCGACCTGGCGGGTGGCCGGTGGCTGACGCCCGTCCAGTCGACGCGACCCGGGTCCTGTTGTGGGCCAACGGGGTCTTCGTGGTCGCCACGGGCTCGCGCAGTGCGGTCCAGCTGCTCACCCACCAGGCCCGCGCTCCGCTGGCATACGCGCTTTGCGCGCTCGCGGCTCTTGTTTACGCGGTCGGCTTCGTGCTGATCTGGCGCGCGGCCAGGCGGCGGCGGCCGGGCCCGGTGGACGCGTGTGCCGTCGCGGAGCTGACCGGGGTTCTGGCGGTCGGTACCGCCGGCGTGCTGGACCCGGGCGCCTCTCCCGACGCGACGGTGTGGTCGTACTTCGGCGCCGGCTACCTGTGCGTTCCGCTGATCTTGCCCGTGCTGGTACTGCTGTGGCTGCGCCGGCCGCCGGCCGCTGTTCAGCGGCAATCCGGCGACGGGGAATGAACGGGCGCCCGGATCGGCTATAAGATGCGGTCGTAGGTGTCTTATGTGTTCGTGTTGGTTGCACGCTCGCAGAGAACGATGGTGCGAGCGCCCCCTTGAGGGACATGGCGAAGTCGCGTCTAGAACCGGCCAGGGCGCGCATGGTGCGGGCCCCGAATCCAGCCCCTTTAGGGAGTTACATGTCACAGGAAACCGTCGGCGGGCGTGCGAGCGGCTTTGACGACCTCACGCTGGCCCCGGAACTGTGCGAGGTGCTCGCAGGCCTCGGGTACGAGGAGCCGACACCCATCCAGTCAGCCGCCATACCGCCGCTGCTCGAGGGCCGCGACCTCGTCGGCCAGGCCGCGACCGGCACTGGGAAGACCGCGGCCTTCGCGCTGCCGGTCATACAGCGCCTGCTCAAGGAAGGCGACCGGGAAGCTCCGTTCGCCCTGGTGCTGGTGCCCACGCGCGAGCTCGCGGTGCAGGTATCAGAGGCGGTGCACAGCTACGGGCACAGCAGCGGCGTGCGTGTGCTGCCCGTCTACGGCGGTGAGCCGATCGGCCGTCAGCTCGGTGCGCTCAGGCGCGGCGTCGATGTCGTGGTAGCGACCCCCGGGCGTGCGCTCGACCACATCAAGCGGGGAACGCTGAAGCTGAGCGGCCTCGAGGCGGTCGTACTCGACGAAGCCGACGAGATGCTCGACATGGGCTTCGCCGAGGAGATCGAGGAGATCCTCGGCAACACCCCGGACACCCGGCAGACGGCGCTGTTCTCCGCGACGATGCCGCCCAGGATCGACGGCATGGTACGCCGCCACCTGCGCAGTCCGGTACGGGTAGAGCTCGGCCGCCAGGCATCGGCCGCCGACGACGCCCTGCTGGTGCGCCAGATCGCCTATGTCGTGCCGCGCGGGCACAAGGCCGCCGCCCTCGGACGGGTGCTCGACCTGGAGACGCCCGCCGCGACGGTCGTCTTCTGCCGTACCAGGGACGAGGTTGACCAGCTGACCGAGACGCTGAACGGCCGCGGCTACCGCGCCGAGGCGCTGCACGGCGGCATGGACCAGCAGCACCGCGACCGGGTCATGGGACGGCTGCGCAGCCAGACCATCGACCTCCTGGTGGCCACCGACGTGGCCGCCCGCGGCCTCGACATCGACCAGCTCACGCACGTGGTGAACTACGACGTCCCGAGCGCGCCTGAGTCGTACGTGCACCGCATCGGACGCGTCGGCCGGGCCGGCCGCGAGGGCACCGCCATCACCCTGGTCGAGCCGCGCGAGCAGCGGATGCTCAAGACGATCGAGCGGGCGACGCGCCAGCCGATCGCGGTCGAGAAGCTGCCGACCGTGGCTGACCTGCGCGCCCGGCGGCTGAAGCTGACCCGCGCCGCGCTCAGGGAGAGCCTGCTTGAGGACGACCTGGGTACCTTCAGGGCCGTGGTGGAGCCGCTCATCGAGGAGTTCGACCTCTTCGAGGTCGCGCTCGCGGCGGTGAAGCTCGCGCACGAGACGAGCGGGTCTCCCCGCGACGACGAGGAGCTGCCCGAGGTTGAACTGCACCCGGCGGACGACCGCCGTGAACGCCGCAAGTCCCCTGGCGGACGCGACCAGCGCCGCGGCCGCCGCGCGACCGAGGGGACGACGCGCCTCTTCGTGGGGAGCGGCCGCTCTGCTGGAGTCCGGCCGGCTGACCTCGTGGGCGTTATCACCGGGAAGTCCTACCTCAACGGCAGCGATATCGGCGCGATCGAGATCGCCGACCGGTTCTCTCTGGTGGAAGTGCCCGAGGCTGCCGCCGACGACGTTGTCCAGGCACTCAGCCAGGCCAGCATCAAGGGCCGCAAGACCAGCGTCCGCCGCGAGCGCTACCCCGCGCGCTAGGACCGCCGTCCGCGCTGAGTCAGGCTTGTTTCCGCGCCGGCCCCCGTCCGCGTTACGGCGGTAGCGGCGGGGGTAGCCGCCGTCCGTTCGGGTGAAGGACGGGCGCGCGGAGAAGACAATGATCAAGCTCATCTACAAGCCGGTCAGCCTTTTGGTGAGCGTGCTTGGCGGGATACTCGCGGGTGCCATATTCAAGCGGGTGTGGAAGCTCGCGGCGGGTGAGGAAGAGGCGCCGAAGGCGACCGACATCAGGCGCGGGTACCCGGAGGTGCTGATCGCCGCCACGCTCCGGGGGGCGATCTTCGCCCTGGTCAGGGCCGCCCTGGACCGTAGTGCGGCCGAGGCGGTCCGCAAGCTGACTGGCTTCTGGCCGGGTGAGGACAGTGACCCGGGCCAGAAACCGGCCAGCGCTAGCGCGACGGACGCGTCACGCGGGTGACGATCCCGCGGGGATGAAGTCGACCACGCCGCTTACGGTGGCGTCGGGCTGCTAACCCAGTGGCTGCGCAGCGGGGTCAAGGACCCGGGGCCGCTGCTGCACGTCGCGACGAACGCGCTGCCCGCGTTCTGGTTCGAACTGACCGGGGATGACGGTCAGGCCCTGGCCGCGGGGGCAGGCGCCTCCAGGTCAAGCAGCGCCGACTTGACGGTGAGACCGCCGATGTAGCCCCCCAGGGTGCCGTCCGCGCGCAGCACCCGGTGGCAGGGCACCACGATCGGCAAGGGGTTGGTCGAGCAGGCGGTGCCGACCGCGCGGACCGCCCGCGGACTGCCGACCTGCTCGGCCACCTGCTTGTAGCTCTGGGTGGTGCCGTAGCCGATGCTTGGCAGGTACCGCTGCACGGCCTGCCTGAAGCCCGCGGACAGCGAGAGGTCAAGTGGCAGTTCGAACCGGGTCCTGACGCGCCGGAAGTACTCGTCGATCTCGAACGAGGCCGCATCCAGGCGCCGGGGCGCGCGCAGCACCCGGGGGCTGAGCTTGCGCCCGAGCCCGTCGAGAACCTGGTCGTGCCCCTCGCTCTGATAGGCCACCCTGACCAGGCCCCGCTCGGTCGCCGCGAGCAGCAGTGTTCCTACCGGAGTGTCGACGGTGGTGTAGGCGACGTCGAGGATCCCGGCTCGGTCGGCCGACTGCTCCAGTCGGCGGTGCAGCCTGGCCATCGTCTCGTGGTCAGCCGCGGTGAGAGCGGCCAGGCCGGAAATCTCCGCCGGGCTGTCGTTATCGGTGCTCACTGAAACTCACCTCTCGTCCGCATGTGCGCCGGGTCGCGCGGGGTGCGCGTACCGGGAGCGCAAGCTCTTGATGCCGTCCGCGGCCGCTCGCCTGGCCGCGGCGGGCGTGCCGCCAAGCAGCGCGGCGACCTCGGCGAACGGCAGGCCGCCGAGGTAGTGGTACGCGATCGACTGCCGTTGCTTGTCAGGCAGCGCCTTAACGGCGTCCCACAGCTCCTGGTCGCCGGAGTCAGGGATGCCCAGCCGGGACGGCTGGTCCGGTGCGCTGTCCACCGGGACGGCCCGCCTGGCCCGCCCGCGGACGATGTCGATCGCCTTCCGGTGCGCGATCGTGACCAGCCAGGCTTGCAGGTTCGCGTCATCAGGAAGCTCCGGATAGGCCGACATGGCCGCGATGAAGGTCTCAGACCAGCCGTCCTCGGCATCGTCTGGTCCGACGACGGCCCGGCATACTCGCAGTACCGTGGCTCCGTGGGTGGCGACGACCTGCTCGAAAGGCGGTTTCATCGGAATGCGGGTTCCGTCCTTTCCGTCCGGTTGGCTGCTTTACCAGGTAGACGCCGCCCGTTCAGTGAATGTGAGGTGGCCCGGCGGCGGACGGCGTCCGTGAGCTTAATGCGGCCTAACGCCGCTGAGCCCGGGGTAACGCCGTTCATACGGGGCAGGCAGCTGTCATGCCATTCAACGATGACCGCGCTTCCCGTGACAGCAGACTGCGGCAGGCCGGAGCCTGGGGCGGCGCCGTCGCCGCCTACGCCGTCGCGCAGGGTCTGTCCGCGTGGGCCGGGCAGCGCGCCGCGGGGCGGGGCACCCGGTCTCAGTACACAGATTTCGCGCGCCCGGCGTTCGCGCCGCCAGGCGCGGTCTTCCCTGTCGCGTGGTCGGTGCTGAACCTGACCACGGCCACCTCGGCCTGGCGTGTCTGGCGGGCCCGGGAGCCGGGCGGGCCAGGTGCGTACCGCGGCGAAGCTCTCACCTGGTGGGCGCTGGCCGTGCTGGTCCGCAGCGGCTACGTGCCGCTAG
>DASYAD010000233.1:0-23107 GCA_036501515.1 Trebonia sp.
GCTACCGACAGGGCGCGCCACAACGCATCGCCCTTGCCTTGGGCGGGACCGTAGGCCCGCATGAGTTCATTCTCCGAGTAGACCTCGGCGCCATGGGCACGAGCGACGTCCGCCGTGCCGTCGGGTGAGTCCGCGTCGATAACGATGACCTGGTCGGGAAGCCCGCTTCGGGTCCGCAGGTCCTCGACGACGGAGAGGATGGTACCGATGGTGCCTGCGACATTGCGGGCCGGGAAGATCAGGGTCGTGGAGGGTCGCTCCGCCCCATTACCGCTCGACCGCCCAAGACCCTCGAAGTCCCGGTGGTGATACGAGCGCTGCTCAAACCATTCCCAGACTGTCATGCTCATATAACGAAATCCTGATCCGTTTGGTTGCACCGCGGTGGAAGTTGTACGAGATGGGGTCGCCTCCTTCGCCTCCTTTTCCGGGTAAGGTGCTCTACCCAGGACGGTCCGGAGTATGCGCACCAGCTACTCGGCGGTAACCCACAAAGCAGGACGTACCCGGAGGTTATTCTGGCCGATCTAACGGCCGTCTCATGTCCGGACCTAACGGATGCGCGCGACAAGACCTAACAACGGTCAACAAATCATGCTAAGGGCACCTTTCGTTCACCTGGACGACGTGCGCGGCGTGGGCTGCGAACGCGTACCCATGGGATACTTCCCGGTCAAGGCCGCACAGGAGGTGGCGGTGATGGAGGGACCGGTGCCGTGGACCGTCGTCCGCGCCACCCACTTCCACGAGTACCTGGCGGCGATGCTTGGCGTCGGCGCCCGGTACGGCCTGCTGCCCGTGCCGCCCGGCCTGGTGCAGCCGGTGGCGAGCGCGGAGGTGGCACGATTGGTCGCCGAGGTGGCGGTGGGCGGTCCCCGGCGTGGCCGGGTCGAGATCGGCGGGCCGGAGGTGTCCGGACCGCGTTCCTGCTGCACGACGTCTTCGGCCTCGGGCACGACGAGATCGCCGGCGTGGTGGGCCGTCCCGTCGCGCGGCGGTCCGCCAACTCGCCTCACGGGCGCGCCGGCGGGTGCACGACGACCACTCCCGTGCACAGGCGACCGGCGCCCAGCCGACCCGCGCGCAGCATCGGGAGTTGCTGGACGCGTTCACGCAGGCGAGCGCTGAGGGGTGACCTTGAACGGCTGATGGCGTTGCTCGATCCCGACGTCGTGTGGCGGGCCGACGGCGGCGCGGTGCGCGCGGAGCCGCGCATGGCCGAGGGTGCGCGGCACATCGCGACGCTGGTCGCGAGCTACGCGCAGCGCCCTCCCCGGCGAATGCTCAAGGCGCTGGTCAATGGCGACCCGGGCTGGTCATACGGGACCCGGACGGCGTGCTCTCGGCGAAACTGGGCAGGGCCGCCGACCTGCTGGACGAGGACGTGCTTTAGCCGCCCGTGTTTAGCCGCCCGTGTTTAGCCAACCGCGGGGAACGGCTGGCCACCGAGGTCCGCCTGGCCGTTGGCGGCCAGCCAGGCCAGTGCCTCGCGCAGGGAGTCGAGCGCGCTGTAGCGCGGCGCGTACCCGAGCACCTCGCGGGCGCGGTCGATGCTGGCGGCGATGCTCCTCGTCGTGTGGTCGCGGGTGATCTCGGCGTGCGCGCGGTCTGCTCGGCGGGTGAACTCTTCCCAGCCGACGAGGTCAAGGACCGGTTCCCGGCCGAACCACCCCCAGATGGTCCCGCAGTGCACGAGCAGTGGGCGCGACGGGCGCAGCGCCTTAACGAGTTGCTCGGCGGACGCCCTGGTGAAGCAGATGAGGTCGATGGCCACGTCGGGGCGCAGTTCGGCGATCCGGTCGCCGAACGTCCCGTCCGCGTCTTCCTCTTCTCGGTCGGCGGTGACCCTGGTCACCGCGTCCCACTGCGGACGGTGCGGTACGGGCCGCGCGCGCCGCGGCTGATAGCGATCACCTCATGGCCCCGGTCCACCAGCCGGGGCACGAGGTACGTCCCGATGTGCCCGGTCGCCCCGATGACAACAACGCGGCTCATTCCCACGCCCCCTCGGCACCAGTCCCGCTCCCCGCAATCCTCCCACGAGGCCGGCGGGGCGGGCTTGTGGTCAGGCCAGGCAGGTGAGCGGCCTGCCGTCGTTGTAGGCGACCATCTCGGCGAGCGCGCCGATGACATTGACCTGGCCGCCGCGCGGTGTTCCGCCGAGTTCGGCGTAGGCCCGGTGGAGGTTACCGACGATGCGTTCCGCGTCCGGCCAGTCGGCGAACCGGCCGAGGTCGGTCTCGCGCGCCGCCTCCAGGGGCGGGACACCAGCCGCGTGCCCGCGCTCGGCGACGTCAAGGACGAACCGCAGGTAGTCGAGCGTCGCCTCGATCGGGGCCGTACCCTCGAACACCGGCCCGTGGCCGGGCACGATGGTGCGGGCACCGAGCGGCAGGACCGCGTTCTCGAGCGCGTCGACGCAGCCCGCCACCGATCCCATGAGTAGGAACGGCGTGCCGCCGTTGAACACCAGGTCACCGCAGAACAGCACGGACTGCTCGGGGAACCAGGCGAGCACGTCGTTCGTGGTGTGGGCCGCTGTCCCGACATGCTTGACGGTGATGCGCGTGTCCCCGGCGTGCAGCGCGATCTCGTCGGTGAACGTCAGGAAGGGTGGTTCGAGCGGCAGTTGCCCCCAGTCAGGGTTATCCCAGAAAGGAAGATTCCTGGCCGGGCCGAACGCGATGACCTCGGCGCGGGCCCGCTCATGCGCCACGATGGTCGCGCCTGGGAACAGCGCGTTGCCGAACGTGTGGTCGCCATGGTGATGGGTGTTCAGTACGGTGCGCACCGGCGCCGTGGACACCCGCCTGATCGCCGCGAGGTACGCCCGGGTGCGCCGCTCGGTTGAGCACGCGTCGATGCTGAAGACCCCCTGCGGCCCAGTGACGAACCCGGTGTTGTTGATGTACCAGGTCCCGTCCGGCTGGACGTATGCGTAGACGCCGTCGGCCACTTCGACGGTCTCCGGACGCCCGGGCGTGGTGATCTCGCCGGCGTGCTCATGACCGCTGCTCATCGGCCATCTCCTCCTGGTCGGGGTGCCGCCCCAGGCGGAGCGTATCGCTGCCTAATCAGCCGGGGCGCGCGGGGTCAGCCCCGTCGGCTTGGCCTGCCCGGTTGAGTGTCAGCGCGCGGCGGGCGGCGGCTAGGTGATGGCGCATGCCCGCCTCCGCGGCGACGCGGTTCCCGATCCGCAGCGCGGCGAGTACCGCCTGATGCTCACGCAGCGATCCCTCGCGCGGGTGCCGGGTGAGCAGGTCGCGGTACTGGCTCATCACCAGGGGGTAGGGGGTGGCGGCGATGAACTGGGCCAGCGTGGGCTGGCGAGCCGCGACGAGGATGCGCGCGTGAAACTTCCGGTTGCACGCCGAGTAGAGCTGGCCATCGCCGACGTGGTCGGCCTCGATCATCTGCTTCACGATCGATTCGAGCTCGTCACACTCCGTCTGGGTGATCTTCGTGGCGGCGAGTCCAGCCATCGCCGACTCGATGATCTCCCTGGCTTCGAGGATCTCGATGGCTTCCGTGGGGGAGAACTGCCGTACCCGGGCCCCCCGGTTGCGCTCGAGCATGATGTAGTTCTCCTGCTCGAGCGCAACGAAGACCGCCCGCAGCGTCGGACGGGAAACGCCAAGCGCCGCCGTCAGTTCGCTTTCGACTAGCCGCTGGTTCGGCTTGTAGTCGCCCCGGCGGATCGCCGCCGCCAGCTCGCGGCGGGCGCGCACCACGGACCCCAGCGGGGAAACGTCGGCCGCTGGCTCCGCTGATGGGTCAGCCGTCATACGGAATTCTCCCAAGGCCGGCGGACGCGCCAGGGTGGCGTTCGCCGGCCTTTGTCGCTGCCCTGGTCGTGCGTGCAGGCCGTGGTTCTTTCACTGTGAGAATATGCTTTTCCAGTCATTCCTGGCATTGGTGAGATCGGCAGAACTTACCTTATCTGTGTTGAGTGGGATGATGGACATGGAAGAAATCGCGGGCTGGTAGGCGAGGTCGGCCGACGGCGGGTTCACGCCGGTGTAGAACGACGCGATGCCTTCTTTGTCGACGTAAATCTGCTGTCCGGCCTTGCTCAGCAGGAAATCGTCGAACAATTCAGCGATCGCGGGATCTGGGCTGTTCGCCAGGATCCCATAGGTCTGGCCATCGAGCACGGTGCCCTGGCTCGGGTAATAAACCTTGAGCGGCACCTTGGTCTGCGCCACGGTCTGCGATACGCGGAAGCCTGCCGTCACCGCCACCGCTATCTGCTGCTCCGCGACCTTCTGTACTTCCTGGGCCGAGCTTCCGCTCGAGGTCTTCGGGTCGTTCGACGCCCAGGCGTGGAACACCGACGCCGGGAGAACCGACTTAAGGCCGTAATACCAGTACAGCGAGCCCTCGTTCGCCGCGACGTTCGGCATGTCGACCTTGCCCTTGAGCGCGGCGTCCGAGAGGTCGCTCCAGCTCGTCAGCGGCTTTGAATAGACCGCGGGATTAACCACAATCGCGAAAGCGTACGCGACCGGGGCGATCCAGTATCCTGGCTGCTCGCTGACGTACTTAGCCGCGTACGTGTAATGCGATGATTCCGGCGACGTGTAGTGCAGCAGCGCATTGGAGTCCTTCAGCTCGCTGAACAGCTCGGGTGACGAGGTGCCGAAGAAATCGGTATTGATCTTGCTCGCCGTCACCTGCTGCTGTATCTGGGTAGAGAGCTCACCGGACGTGAGACGGTTGTAGTTCAGTTTGAAGCTGAGGCCGTACTGCTGCTGGAATTCCTTAATCATTGCGGCGGCCGTCGCCGGCGCCACGACCGAGTCGATCCAGGTGAACGAGGATTCCGATTTGGCCTGGCAGATGAGGGTGGCCGTCTGACTGCGCTGTGTCCCGGTCAGCGTGGAAAGGACCGGAGCGCTGATGCTCGACGGATGAGCGCATGCCCCGGCGGCACTGACACCGCTCGACCCGGCCGACGAGCATCCCGCCAGCGCCGCGAGCAGGGCCACCCCGCCGGCGACGACGGACCTCTTTGTGCGGCGCGCTCTGCGCGCGGCCGCGGTTGCCTTGTTGTTCATTGTCCCGACCTCCCTCTGGCCTCCGTTGGCCTCGCTTGATTTGGCATTGTCAAGGGCCCAGGCGGCCGAGACTCGCGCCCGCCAGCGCCTCGGTTTTCGACTGGATCTCCTCGGCGCTGATCCGCCGCGAGGTGAGGCCCTGGTCGTAGGCGTAGCCGCCGGCCAGTTCGAGCGACGGCGCCAAGGCGTCGAATCCCGCGGGGTAGAAGTCGGGCATCGAGCTGATCGGCGGGGTGGCGGGCATGACACCTGCCAGCACGGCGCAGATCTCCCTGACCAGGTCCGGGTTTTCCGCGATGAACTGGTCGCGCGCCACCACCAGGTGGTTGACGGGGATCGCGCCTGTGCGCGCGTACCAGGCCGCCGCCGCTCGGGCGGGCTGGGGCAGCACGGTACGGACCCGCGGGTCGGCGGGTAGCTCGTTGCCCATGATCGCCGCGTCGAACGCGCCGTCGAGGAAGTCCTTGGGCAGCTTGGCGCCGGCCGGGGCCCGGACCACCTGGGCCGGGTCCTCGACGCCCGCCACGTGCCCGCCTTCGTACACCACCCACTCCACCTGCTTGGCGTCGAGCCCGTAGTCGTCGGCGAGGAACCCGCGGACCCAGACCCCAGTGGTCTGGCTGTACGACCGCACCCCGATGCGCTTGCCCGCCAGGTCACCGGCGCTGACCGGGCAGTCGCCGTCGAGGGTGACGAGGCAGTGGTGCTGGAACCGGCCAAGCAGGGTGACCGGGAGGAGGCTCAACGGCCGCCCCGCGTCGAGCGCCTGGAGGAAGGTGACGATGGCTAGCTCGGCCAGGTCGAACCGGTCTTCGTTGGCCACGGCGGGAAACGCGCGGTGCACCGGCGCGATGTCGGCGAATTCGAAGGTGGCACCGCCGAAATCGTGCCCTTGCAGCGCCGACACGCAGGCTTTCGTCCCGAAGACCGCGTTGACGTTCATGCCCGCCTCACGCTCCCTTTCCGGCGGCCGCCGGATCGGGAAGCGCGGCATCGGGAGCCGCTACGCGAAGCCCGCTGATGTCCCAGGACCGGCGCTTCGGGTCGGCGATGCTCACCGACAGCTCGCCGATGCCCTGGACGAGCATCGTCACCTGGTCGCCGTCCTGCACTGGGCCCATCCCGATGTGATAGGTGCCGGTGGCGATGACGTCGCCGGGCGCCAGCCCGCTGACCGACGACGCCACCTCGATCAGCCGGTCGATGCGGTTGGCCATCTGTCCGGTGGAGAACCGCTGCCGCAGCTTCCCGTTGACCCACAGCTGCACGGTCAGGTCGTGCGGGTCCGCGATCTCGTCGGCCGTCACCAGCACCGGGCCCATCGGCCCGAAGCCGTGAAACGACTTCTTCATGTAGTAGCTGGTCCCCACGTCACGGGCCGACAGGTCGAGGAAGGCGGTGTACCCGAAGACGTGCGACATCGCCGTGGCCGCCGGAATGTTGACGCCCCCGGTGCCGATGACGGCCGCGAGCTCGGGCTCGTGGTGGAACACCCTGGCCTCCACCGGCGGCAGCGTCACGGTGGAGCCGGTCGCCACGATCGACAGCGGGGACTTCAGGAAGAAATCGGCCTCAAGACCCGTCCGGTCGTCGGCGTAGTTCTTCACCGCGCACAGCAGCTGCCTGGGGTCGGGCACCGGCGCCGCCAGGGTCACCGATTCGACCGGAAGGTGGGGGAGCGCCGGGTCCGCGGCGAGGGCGGCAAGCTCGGCTCGCGCGCCCGGGTAGCGGGAGATGAGGGCGAGCAGCCGGTCCTGCGGCGACGCGGTCGAAGGAACGAGCGACGCGGGCACGGCGGTCACCTTTCCTTCGCTGACCGTGCCGAGCTGACCGCTGTCAAAGAAGCAGAAGATCATCGGTAATCCTTTGGCTGTGGATAACTGAACGGAACTAACGGCTAGCGGTCACCGAACGGACGCCTGGCCGCCCACACCTTCGGGTTCACCAGGCCCGTGGGCGGGGTTCCGGCGGCGCAGGCGAGGATGCGCTCGGCGATCTCCCTGGCCCTCGCCTCGTCCGACTGGGCCGTCACCCCGCCGATATGCGGTGTCAGGATGACGTTGCCGAACTCGCGTAGCGGGGAGTCGGTAGGCAGCGGCTCGTCCGCAAAGACATCGAGCGCGGCGCCTGCCAGGCCGCCCTCCCGCAAGGCCGCGATCAGCGCCGGCTCGTCGACCACCGGTCCACGCGAGCAGTTCACCAGGTAGGAACCGGGCCCGAGGGCATGCAGGATGTCCGCGTCGACCAGCTTCGTCGTCTCGGCGGTTAGCGGCACGTGCAGCAGCAGCACGTCGGCCCGCTCCACGCAGCTCGCGAAGTCGGCGACCAGTTCGACCCCCGCCGCCGCGGCCCGCTCCGCCGAGGCGAAGGGGTCGTAGCCGATCAGGGCGGCGGGTCGCAGGACGGCCAGCTTCTCCGCGACCTTGAGCCCGATGTGCCCGAGGCCGGCGATGGCCACGGTGCTCGCGGTGAGCTCGATGCCGATCCGCTGGTCGGTACGGGAGTACCTGTCACGTACCGGCGTCCAGTCGGTCCCCGCGTGCAGTTCGCGGTCGGCCTCGGCGATCCGCCTGGTCAAAGCGAGCAGCGTGCCAAGGGTGAACTCGGCGACGGCGTCCGCGGCCGCCCCGGTGTTGGCGATCACCGGGATGCCGCGGGCGGTCGCCGCGTCGACGTCGATCCAGTCGTACCCGGCCGTCGGCGCGGCGACGACGCGCAGGTTGGGCGCGGAGTCGAGGACGGCGGCGTCGACGGCGACCCCCTTGGTCGCGACGATGACGGTCGCGTCCGGCAAGTGCTTGCGTATCGTCTCTGGCTGCTGGTCCTCGCAGTACTCGACCGGGCCGAGGCCGGCGAGTATCCGCTCGGCCGCGGCGAGGTACCCGAGGCGCTTGGTGATGACTGTGGTCACGAGACTCCTTCTTCGAAGAACATGAGGTCGCCGACGGCGACCGGCGCCCCGGAGGCGGCCAGCGACCGCTCCACGGCGTCGGCCACGCCCAGCGCGGCCACCCCGTCGGCGCCGGAGGCGCTGGCCTGCCCGCCGCCGGCCGTCGCGGCGGCGAACGCCTCGAACTGGTCCAGGTAGACGTCGTGCGATGGCACTTCGACGACCTGCTGGCCGCGGTCGGAGACGGTCCGCACCACTCCGCCGCCGTGATAGCCGGTCGAGCCGGTCACGGTGACGTGCCCGCGGCTTCCGGTGACCGTCACGCCGTTGCGCGGATACCGCGAGCGCCCCGCGGTCACCGTGACGATGGCGCCGCCGGCCGCGGACCCGGTGACGTGCACCACCCGCTGCGGCCCGAAGGCGCCCCGTGGGTCGGTCTCGGCCATGGCCGCCGTCACCGCCGCGATCTCGTCGCCGAGCAGCCACCGCGCCATGTCGATCGCGTGCGCGCCGGTCCCGGCCATAGCCCCCGCGCTCGGCGTGCCGACCAGGCGCGAGGCGCTGAGCCGCCTGGCGGTGTCGTCCTCCTTAAGCGCGTGCAGGTAGTCGACGCGGACCCAGAGCGGATCACCGATGCCGCCGTCGGCGACGAACTGCCTGGCCCGCGCGTTGGCCGCGTTGTGGCGCAGGTGGAACCCGGTCCCGAGGACGACGCCGTGGCTGGCGCAGGCGTCGACCATCCGCCGCGCGGCGGTCACGTCGGCGGCGAGCGGCTTCTCGCACAGCACGTGCTTCCCTGCCGCCGCCGCCCGCATGACCTGCCGCTCGTGCCGCGCGTTGGCCGAGCACACGTACACGTGGGTGATGGCCGGGTCCGCGAGCAGTTCCGCAAACGAGGTCGACCAGCGGCGCACGCCGTGCCTGGCGGCGAGGCCCGCGACCCGAGCCTCGTCGGAGCCGCAGAGCGCGGCCGCCTCGGCCGAACTCGACTCGGCGAGGGCGGGGAGCCCGAACCGGTCGGCGTGCCGCCCGGCCCCGACGACCAGCCAGCGCGTGAGTGCCCGGCCCATCCTCAGCCCAGCGTGTACGGGTAGGTCGAGTAGAGGTCGATGCCCGTCTCGGTGATGACGATCTCGTCCTCCAGGTGCGTGCCGCCAACACCCGGCTCGCCGATGGGCGGGCTGGTGACCGAGAAGGTCATTCCTGGCAGCAGCTCGTAGTCATCGGTGGCGCGCAGGTGCGGGCCCTCGAACGCGGAGATGCCGATGCCGTGACCGAGCGTCTTGCGGCCGAGCTTGGCGCAGAGCTGGGCCGGGCTGGTACCCGGGCCGAGCACGACTAGCTGCTCCATCTGCAGGTCGTAGCCGCGCTTGAGCAAGTCGACCTGCGCCGGGGTGGGCTTCCCGCCGCAGACGAACGTCCGGCAGTAGTCGCCGAAGTACCCGGAGAAGCAGCCGCCGAAGTCCATGTTCACCATGTCGCCGTGCTGCACGATCCGGTCGGAGTGGAAGCGACGGTAGGGGTGCGCGCCGGGGCCTGAGTTCACCACCTCGGAGCACTGCGTGGTCTCGGTGCCCAGGGCCCACATGGCCCGGAAGCACTCGCCGACCAGCTCGCACTCCCGCACCCCGGGGCGCAGGATGTCGACGGCGGCCTGCATCCCCGCCTCGGAGATCGCGTAGGCGACCTTCATGGCGCGGATCTCGTCCACGGTCTTGATCCGGCGGGCGCTGAGCATCACCTCCTGCCCGTTGACGAAGGTCGCCTTCGGCAGCCGGGTCCGGAGCACGTCGAACATGGCGGGCGACCAGATGTCGACGCCAATGCGCGCCGACTCGATGTCCGAGCCGAAGTAGTGGAACAGGTCGTCGGCGAAGTTGTTGACGTCGGCCGCCATGTCCATCTGGTACGGGGTGTGGAAGCGGTCATCGGGTACCCACGGGACGTTCTGCGCCGCGTAGTCGGGGTCGATGATCCAGATGGCCGAGTCTCCCTTGGCCGCGATGACCGCGAGCGGGCCGCCGCCGAGCTGGATGGTCGGCCAGTACAGGCGCTTGATCCCGGTGCTGTAGCGCGCGTTCTCCATGCGCAGCTCGATCATGAAGTCGAGGTCGGCGCTCGCCATCGCCTCGCGGGTCTTTTGCAGCCGCTGCGTCCGCAGCCGGTCCATGTCGATGCGCGTTTCCCAGTCGGTCTGCATCGGGCCGAAGGTCGACGCGGAGCGGACGATCGAAGTGTCCAGGGTCATGGACGGTCTCTCCTCATGATTCAGCGGTTTATTTCTTCTGGCAGGTCGTTGGTCGGCGGCGACCCGGTCAGTCGCGGAGGCAGATGGCGCGGTCCGCGGGACAGGACACGACCACCCGCGAGCCGTGCGGAAGCACGGCTGGGCCGAGCCGCAGCGCACGGATCTTGGCCGGGCCGACGTCGATGGTGTAATCGGTGAGCGAGCTGCCGGCCCGCACGTCCACCACCTCGCCCGCGAGCACGCCGTCCGGCGGCGGCCCCGCCCGGTCGGCGGCGGGCTCGATGACGAGATCGCCAGGGCGCCAGACGACGGACACCCGGTCGCCGGCGGCCGCGTCCTTGATCAGCCGCGCGGTCAGGCGGCGCTCGCCCTGGCCGGCGGAGACATCGACGTCCGCCACCCGCCCAGCGCTGCCGTCGGGCATGGCCTCGGTGCGGGTGGCGACGAGCACACCCTCGATGACGTTGGCCTGACCGAGCAGCCGGGCGACGAACAGCGACGCGGGCGCCGCGAGCAGCTCGGCCGGCGTCCCGTCCTGGACGATCGAGCCATCCTTCATGACGATGATCTGGTCCGAGAGCATCATCGCCTCGTCCTGGTCGTGCGTGACGTAGACGGCGGTTATGCCGAGTTCCCGTTGCACGCGGCCGATGTCCCGGCGGATCGCGTCCCGCAGCGCGGCGTCCAGGTTGCTGAGCGGCTCGTCGAGCAGCAGCAGGCTCGGCCGGTACACAAGCGCCCGGGCGAGCGCCACCCGCTGCTGCTGACCGCCGCTGAGCTGGCCCGGCCGCCGCCTGCCCATCCCCGCCAGGCCGACAAGCTCCAGCATCTCGTCGACCTTGGGCCTGATCGCGGCGGTCCGCTCATGCCGCATCCGCAGCGGGAACGCCACGTTCTCGAACACGCTCATGTGCGGCCACAGCGCATAGGACTGGAAGACCATCCCGATGTCACGCCGCTCGGGCCGCAACTGGACCCGCTGTTCGGTGCTGGTCACCATGCGGTCGCCGACGCGGATGGCGCCGGCTTCTGGCACCTCGATCCCCGCGATGCAGCGCAGCGTCGTGGTCTTTCCACAGCCGGACGGGCCGAGCAGGGTGACGAGCTTGCCGCGCGGCACGCTGAACGTCACGTCATGGACGCCGCCGCCGCCGAAGTCCCTGGTGAGCCCGGTCACTTCGAGGTAGCCGGGCTCGGCCGCCGGCCGCTCGGTCCCCCGGCCCGGCGCCTCCGCCTGGGCGGTTTGCGGCGCCTCGTTCCCTGGACGCGCCGTGCGCACCTGCTCGCCCATCACATGCCCACCGCCAGTCCGGCCATGTCGTCGTCGCTCCGGGTGGTCACGGCCCAGAAGGCGCCGGCCACCACCAGCAGCACCGCCGCCTGTAGCAGGGTGAAGGCCGCGGCCTCGCCTGGCGTGTCGAACGAGACGCTGTTGAGCAGGGCGACGGAAAGCGTCTGGGTTCCGCTGGTCTGGAGTAGCGCCGACATTGGCAGCTCCTTCATGAAGGTCAGGAAGGTGAGTAGCCAGCCCGCGGTCAGGCCGGGGCGCAGCAGCGGCAGCAGGACCCGGCGGGCGTAGCCGAACCACGCCGCCCCCGAGAGCCGGGCCGCCTCTTCGAGTTCGGGGTGCACCGCGCCGAAGGCGGCGGACACCGACCGGTGGGCGAGCGACAGGTAACGCACGATGTAGGCCACGCCGATGATCCACAAGGTGCCGAACAGCGGGCTGTGCAGCAGCAGCGTCAGCAGGCCGACCCCGATCGCGAGGCCGGGCACGGCCACAGGCACGGTGAGGCACACCTCGAACAGGCGGCGGCCGGTGATCCGCGCCCGCTCGAGCGCGTACACGACCACCACGCTGACGGCCACCACGACGCAGGCGCACAGGGCGGACAGCTCAAGGCTGTTGAGAAGCGCGTTCTTGGCCGTGGAGCCCGAGCCGAACACCAAGCCGAAGTTATGCAGCGTCAGCTGACTCAGGTCGACCCGGCCGGTCCAGCGCTGGGAGAACGCGACCACCGCGAGGGTGGCGACCGGCGCGGCGGCGGCGACGAGCAGGTAGAGCAGTTCGCCGGCGAACGCCGGCCAGCGGCCCCGGCCCAGGCGGATCGCTGTCTGCCGGGAGGCGCGGCCCGCCACGGTGGCGTAGCCGCGGTCGCGTAGGACGCGGCGCTGAATCAACAGGCAGGCGGCCGTGAACACCATCATCACGCAGCCGAGCGCGGCACCGAAGTTGTAGTTCGGCGGGAAGTTCTGTATGGCGTCGTAGATCTGCGTCGACAGCGTCCTGATCCCCGAGCTGTAGCCAAGGACGAGGGGAACCGACAGGTCCTCGACGGCCAGCACGAACACGAGGAACGCCGCGGCGACGATGGTCGGCGCGGCCAGCGGGAGCGTCACCCGCATGGTCGTGCGCCACGTGCTCGCGCCGCTCGCCTGGGCCGCGTGCTCAAGCGACGAGTCCATCTGCCGGAACGAGGCGCTGCAGAGCAGCATCACGAACGGGGTCAGGAACAGGCCGAGCACGAAGATGATCCCGTACAGCGAGTAGATGTCGAACAATGTGCCGTGGTTGAGCCCGATGCTCCTGGCCGCCGTGTTGATTAGCCCGACCCGCGGATCGCCCAGGTAAGTCCACGCGATCGAGCCGATGAGCGGCGACAGGAAAAACGGGATGAGGTTGAGCACGGTGAACGCGCGCCGGAACGGGAGGTCGGTCCTGGCCACGAGCCAGGCGAGCGCGACCCCGAGCACCGTCGCGACCGCCGTCGCGCCGATCGCGATGATGGCGCTGTTCTCGGCTGACTTCAGGATCTGCGAACTCGATAGCTGCTGGTAGTTGGCCGTCGACCAGGCCGAGCCGGTGAGCCCGGTCTGCTGCTGGAAGCTGCGCAGCACGACCTCGACCAGCGGGGCCGCGATCGCCGCGACGACCGCGAGCGTGAACACCGTCAGCGCTAGCCATTCCGGGGTGAATCGCGCGACCAGGCGTGACCACCGCCGCGGCTTGGCGCCTGCGGCAGTGGCCACCTGAGCCGGCGGCTCTGGGGGCCGCGCGATGCGGGATGTACCGGATGCCATGTCGGCGAGTATCAGACAGTTGTTTCGCGATTGTCAAGTAATTGAGACCCCTGATCTCATCCGACAGGTACCGTAATATGCCTGTTTGCTGCCAAAACGCCGTCGCGGAGTCGAAGATCTGTCTAACTTCTTCGAGTCGATCGCTTGACGATCCACCCAAGAGTGTCTAACAATCGGCCTAGCCTGTGACCGAGAGAGAGTGAGTGCGTTGCGTTCGTTCCGTACTACCTTCACCCCCTATTCGCACACCAAGGCCCTCGCGGACGGCGAGGTCGGCCTGGCGGGCGGCCGACTTGAGTTCGTCCGCAGCGAGCCCATCATCGGCGCCTACCGGCAGATGGTCAGGGAACTGGCCTTCGACATCGCCGAGCTCGCGCCGACCACGTACCTGATGGCCCGCGCGGCCGGCATCCCCGTCATCGCCATCCCGGTGTTCACCAAGCGCCAGTTCCACCACGGCCACATCCGCTGCCATTCGTCGTCCGGCATCCGAGTACCGCAGGACCTGGTTGGCCGCAAGGTCGGCGTCCGCGCCTACTCGGTGACTACCGGAGTGTGGGTCCGCGGGCTGTTGAGCGACGACTTCGGCGTCAACCCCGACCCGATCGAGTGGATCACCGACGACGAGGAGCACGTCCCCGGTTACGTCCCGCCGCCGAACGTCTCCGCCGCCCCCAGCGGCGCGAGCCTCGTCGGCCTGCTCGCCGCCGGCCAAATCGACGCGGCGCTGACCGGGAACGCGGGCATCGGCCGGACCGGGGCGCCACGGGAGGGCTGGCGGGGCGGCGACGCATCACCGGAGTCGGCCGGCGACCCGCCCTACTCGCTTTTCGGCACTCCTGAGCCGCTCGAAGCCGACTGGTACCGACGGACCGGCATTTACCCGATCCACGCGGTCATCACCCTTCGCGAAGACGTCGTCCGCGAGCATCCCGACCTGCCGTCCAACTTGTACCGCGCGTTCGCCGAGGCCAAGCGGAGCGCATCGGCGGACAGGAGCGTCCTCGTCAAGGAACTCGCCGCGGGCAGCGCCATCCCCGCCGGCGAGGACGCCGTCCCCTACGGGATCGAGCCCAACCGAAAGTCGCTGGCGGCTCTCGCCCGCTACGCCGCCGAGCAGCACCTGCTCCCCGGCGCGCCGGAGGTCGAGGAGATGTTCGCACCCGGCGCCTACCCGCCCGCCTGAGAGCCTGTTGACTAACCCTCGGCGGATGCGGGCGGCGCCGCCGTGGCGCCACGGGGTTGGTCAACAGGCTCTGAGCCTGCTTCCTGCCTGAATCCGGATCTGGAGCCACCGAACCTGGAGTACCTGTGCACGAAATCATCGACATTCACCCGCACGTGCTGTCCGACGATCGGTCCGCCTATCCGCTCGCGCCGCTCGGCGGCAACCTGTCCGGGTGGGCGAGCACCCGCCCGGTGACGGCCGAGCAGTTGCTGGCCGGGATGGACGCGGCCGGCATCGCCAAGGCGGCCCTCGTCCAGGCTTCGACCGCTTACGGCTACGACAACAGCTACGTGCTCGACTGCGCGGCCCGCTACCCCAACCGCTTCGCCGCGGTGGCCTGCGCCGACCCGCTCGCCCCGGACGCGGCGGAAACGGTGCGGAAGTTCGCCGGGCATCCCCGGCTCGCGGGCATCCGCCTGTTCACCACCGGCAGCACGATGCCCGGGCAGGCGCAGTGGCTGAACGACGAGAAGACCAACCCGTTCTGGGCGGCGGCGGCCCATGCGGGCGCGCCGGTGTGCGTGCAGATGCGGCTCGCGGGCAAGGACCAGCTCACCGACGTGCTCGACCGGTTCCCCGGTGCGCGCATCGTCCTTGACCACATGGCCTACCCCCCGATCGCGCCGGGACAGGAACGAGCCGCGGCCGACGAGCTCATACCACTCGCGAAGTACCCGCAGCTCTACCTGAAGATGACCGTCCGCAACACCCAGCCGCTCGCGGAATGCGACGCCCAGGAATTCCTCGCGCCGCTGCTCGACGCCTTCGGGCCGGGCCGGATCGCCTGGGGCTCCAACTTTCCGGCCGCCGAGCAGTCGCTGGCCACCCTGGTCGAGCTAGCGCGGACCGTCCTCGGCAAGCTTCCCGCCGATGACCGCGACGCGATTTTCTCCGGCACCGCCCGCGCGCTTTACCCCGCGCTGAGCTGACCGTCCCCGGCCGGCGAGGGTCATGGAGCGGAGCCGAGTAAGCGGCCATCGTGCGGGATAATGGCTTTGGGTTATGGCGAGTGAACGACAATCCACTATCCCGAACGATGGGTGGTTACTCCCGTCACCACTGTGTCACCGGGTAATGGCGAGGCCGCAGTGCACTTCAATGTTGTGCGCCCGCATCAGCGCTTCGGCCGCCACGCTGTTGCGGACCCGGAGCGCGGCCACGATCGCCCGATGCTCGAGCAGTGAGTCGGCCCGCGGATGACGCGCCTCCGTGTCCCGGTACTGGCTGATGACGAGCGGGTACGGCGTGGCGGCGACGAACTGGGCGAGCAGCGGCTGCCGGGCGGCCGCGACGACGAGGGCGTGGAACTCGCGGTTGCAGACCGAGTGGCGCTCCTCGTCGCCTTCGGCGATGGAATCGGCCATCTGGGTCAGGATGGCGTCAAGCCGGTCGCATTCTTCATCGGTGATCCGCCCGGCGGCGAGCCCGGCCGCGGCCGCCTCCAGGATCACCCGCGTGTCGAGGATATCGACGGCCTCCGCCGAGGAAAACTGACGCACCCGCGCGCCCCGGTTGTGCTCAAGCGAGATGTAGTTCTCCTGCTCAAGCGCGATAAAGACCGCGCGCAGGGTTGCCCGGGAGACGGCGAGGGCCGCGGTCAGCTCGCTTTCCACCAGCCGCTGGTTGGGCTTGTAGTCACCACGCCTGATGGCCGCCGCGAGTTCCCTGCGGGCACGCAGGACGATACCGGCCTCTGCGCTGTCGTCAGTGGATTGGTCAAGCGCCGTCATGCTGCGCAGAATACGTTCTCCGCTGATCTAGTGCGGTGCCGCTCGCCTCGATGAGGCTCCGAGCCTTCAGAAGATAGTCAGAATGTCTGACAAGAGCCAACACTTTGTCCGACACTTTGATGCTCAGATCTAACTCTGGTCGGACAGAAGTGGAGATTAGAGGAACTTTTTAGCTGTCAACGCATTGACGGTACTGGAAAGAGTGTCTAACAATATCAGCTATCTTGTCAGACAGAACGATTAACGTGGCTGGCACCCGTCCAAAGGAGGACCACACGCCATGGCACTGACCACATCGTCTCGCCGTGGGCGTCCACGCTCACGCCCCATGTTCCTGGTCGCCGGGCCGGCCGTCGTCGCGCTTGCCCTCGTCGTCGGCTGCAGCAGCGGCGGCCCGGGCGGGACCGACGTCCAGGCGAGCGCCGCCGCGACCGTGTCCGCCCCGGTCCTGAGCACGCTGACCGGCGCGGCCAAGACCCAGATGGCCGAGCTGATCGCCGAGGCGCGGCAGGAGGGCGAACTCGACTGGCTGGCAACGGTCGTCAGCACCTCCAAGGCCCCGCTCATCGCGGCTTTCAAGAAGGAGTACGGCCTCTCCGGCCTCACAGTGAACTTCGAGAACCAGCAGACCTCCAACGTCACCTCGCGCATCCAGTCCGAGGTGACCGCGCAGCGCGTGACCACCGACCTGGTCGCCGTCGACGGGGCGCCGACCTTCTTCGCGTCACTCAAGCAGGCGGGCGCCCTGCTGAACTACTCCTCACCGGAGCTGTCGGCGTACGCGGGCTCGCAGAAGTACCTGAGCGACGACTTCGGCTATTGGGTGTCTCCCGACGCGCTGATGTACCTGCCGGTGTACAACCCGAAGGTCTGGCCGTCGGGCGTGTCGAGCTGGTACGACCTGCTGAACGCCAAGCTCAAGGGCAAGCTCAGCTTCCCCGGCGTGCCGACGAGCGCCTCGGCGGTTTACACCTACTACGGCCTGCGCAAGGTGCTGCCACTTTCCTTCTTCAAGAACCTCGAGAACACCGCCGCGCCCCGGGTGGGCGTGGGTAACGGGAGCACCGCGGCCCAGATGGCCGCCCAGGGCGAGCTCACCGTGGCGATCACCGCCAGCCACAACGTGGCGGCGATCTCCAAGGAACTCGGCGTCCCGATGGACGTCGCGTTCCCGAAGGAAGGCTCGGTCGTGATCGGGTGGTCGTTCGGCATTCTGGCGGGCAGCCCGCACCCGGCGGCGGCGAAGCTGTTCGAGGACTTCATGCTCAGCAAGGCCGCACAGCAGATCCTGATCAAGTACGAGTACCTCACGCCGGCCCGCAACGACATCTCGGTCCCGGCCGACCTCGCCAAGTACGCGCCGCCCACCCTGCAGGCCGCGCACGCCATCCCGCTGAACTCGGCTGTCTCGCAAGACACCCTCAACCAGTACAGAACTGAATTCGAAAGCATCTTTAAGTAAACGGGCAAGGAAGTGAACTCAGTTGTCCATTGACACACCCGTTTCCGAAGAGACCGGCCTGGACGAAACGCCGTCCTCGCGGCGCCGCTGGCGGGCGGGCCTCACCGGCCCGCGCTCGGCCCGCGAGCTGGCGACGCTGATCTGCTGGGTACTCGCGGCGGCCACGCTCGTCCCGCTCATCGAGGTCGTGTACCAGAGCTTCCGAAAGCAGACCGGGCTGCTGACCAGCATCTTCTCCCTCGACAGCTACCGGCAGCTGTTCACCGCGCAGATCTTCCACTCGGCGGGGCTCTCGCTGGAGTTCGGCCTGGGCAGCGCGGTCATCGCGGTCGTCGTCGGCGGCGCGCTCGCCTGGCTGCTTGTCAGAACCGACATCCCCTGGCGCGGGTTCTTCGAGATCGCGGCGCTCATTCCGTTCTTCCTGTCGCCGTTCATTTTGGCCATCACCTGGCAGTACACCGGGTCGCCGAACACCGGCCTGTTCAACCGGGCGCTGATCGGCGCCGGACTGACCCATTCGGCGGTGCTGAACATCTACTCCACGTTCGGCATCATCCTGGTCATCGGGATGGCGCACGTGCCGCTCGCCTACCTGATGATCTCCGGGACGCTGCGGCAGATAGACCCGTCGCTTGAGCAGGCCGCCCGCGTCTCGGGTGCGGGTCCGCTGCGCACCTGCCTGCAAGTGACGGCGCGGCTGGCCAGCCCCGGCATCATCTCGGCGTTCATCATCGCCTTCGTCCTCGGCTTCGAGGATCTGGGCGTACCGCTGGTTCTCGGCGTGCCGAGCGGCATCATGCCCCTGTCGGTACGCATTTGGCAGACGATCCAGCAGACCTTCCCCGCTAACTACAACTTCGCGGCCGCCGCCAGCGTGTTCATGGTGCTGATCCCGGCGATCGCGTTCTGGCTGCAGCGGCGCATCCTCGGCCGCAGGCCACGGTATACGGTCGGCGGCAAGTCGTCCGCGCCGCAGCGGGTCGCCCTCGGGCGCGCGAAATGGCCGGCCTTCGGCGTGTGCGTGCTGTGGACGCTTTTCTCCGTCGTGCTGCCGCTGCTCACCTTGGTGCTGACCGCGTTCCAGCGTCGCTGGACCGGCTCGGTCAACCTGGGGATCTTGACGTTCAGCAACTTCGCCGCGGTTTTCCACAACGGTTCGTCGGCGCTGCCGGTGCTTCCCGCGCTGACCAACAGCCTGCTGCTTTCCGCCTGCACCGCGACGCTCGTCATCGTGTGCGCGGTCGCGGTGACCTACGGCGTTAACCGCCTCCGGGCCAGGGGCGGACGCGTGGCCGACGTCATCTTGTCGATGCCGTTGGCGGTCCCGGGCACCACGGTCGCGGTCGGGCTGCTCAACCTTCTGATCCGCACTCCGCTATACGCGACGGTGTGGATCATCGGCCTCGCCTACGCGATCCGCTACTTCCCGTACGCGCTGCGCCCGGTGGACGCCGCGCTCGGCGCCGTGCACCCAGAACTCGAAGAAGCAGCCCGGGTATCGGGACGCGGCCTCGTCCAGACCGTGCGGCTGGTCATCTTCCCGCTGCTTCGGCCCGCGATGATCAGCGGCTGGCTCATCTTGTTCGTGATGTTCATGCGCGAGGTGGCCATCTCGAACCTGCTCTACGAGGGCGGCAACAGCACCCTGTCCGTGGCCCTGCGCAGCCTTTCCAGCCTTGAGCCGGACGGCGTGGTGGCCGCGTTCGCCCTCATCCAGATCGTCTTGTTCCTGCTGATCGCCGGCCTGGCGCTGCTCGTCGGCGGAAGCAGGCGCGCGGTGCTCCGGCTGCCGACGTGACTCTCACCCGAACCGCTCCGATGGAGGTAGCCGTGCCGCCCGAGGGCACCGCCAAGTACCGCTTCGCGCTGATCCGCTCGTTCTCGCTGCCGGCGGCGACCGGCCACCCGACCGCTAAGCAGGGGACGAAGCAGGAGCGGCTGCCCAACTACAAAGACGTCGCCCCCGTGCTCGACGGCGTCCAGTGGGACCTGATCGCCGGGCCGGTCGCGAGGTACGGCGACTGGGCGGTTGAGAACCGCGAGGAGTTCCTCCTCGTCGGCGCCGACCGGCTGGCGATCGTCAAGCAGGCGTGCGAGAGCGGTAAGTACAACGCCATCGTGCTGCTCGGCGGCGGCGAACCGGGCGCCGCGGCGTGCCGCGAGATCGCTCACCGGTACGGGATCCCGGTCAGCTCCGGCGCTTTCGCGCAGATGCACGTCGCGACTATGCTCGGCCGCCGCTTCAGCGTGATCGACCTGGCCGAGAGCCACGGCATGCACTGGTACGACCTGGTGATCCAGTACGAATTCACCGGCCGCTGCGCGTCGATTCGCAGCATCAACTTCCCGCACGCCAGGCCGCCCTACGAAGGCGAGCACCGGGACATCCACGAAGAGAAGCGCAAGGCGCTCGTCGGCGAGAAGTCCGAGGCGGTCGAGGCCGCCGTCGGCGAGGCACTCGCGGCGATCGAGGAGGACGGCGCGGACGTCATCGCGTTCAGCTGCTCCGGCCTGTATTGGCTGCGGCCGTTCGTTCAGCGGCGGCTGGACGAGATCGGCTGGGACGTGCCTGTCATCGAGGGCTACTCCGCGTCGATCGTCCTCGCCAAGGCCATGGTCGACCTCGGCATTGACGTCAGCGGACTCGCCTACCCGCGTGACCGGCCGCGGCGATGGCGCCGCAAGCGAACTTTCTGACCAAGACCGCAGCCACGAACCAGACACAGAAACAGCCGAAGAGGAGATAAGCATGGCCCCTGTTTTCCGGCACTCGTACAGCAACTCGGGCGCGGTGAACGCGGTGTTCACCCTGGCGCAGGAGCGCGGTTTCTACGCCAACCACGGGCTGGAAGTCGAACTGGTGGAGTACCCGCGAACCAGCGACGCGCTCGACGCGGCCATCGGGCGGGAGGTCGACGCCGCGACCTGTCCGGGTGTCTGCATCCTGCGGCAGGCGCTGGCGGGCAAGGACCCGGTCAACGTCATGAACATGGAGGACGAGAACGTGTTCGGCCTGATCGGCGCCAGATCGATCGAGTCGCCCGCCGACCTGGTCGGGACCACGGTGGGCACGTTCGGCCTCGGCGACCAGAATCAGGTCGTCATCAGCCGTGCCCTGCGCGCGCTCGGCCTCGACCCCGCCAGGGACGTGCGGTTCCGCACCGACTACCCGGACCGGGCCGCGCTGCTCGCCGCCGTCGACCGTGGCGAGATAAGCGCCATGTGCATGACGGTCCCGACGCCGCTCATGGCCCGCGCCATGGGTCTGCCGATCCTGCTCGACTTCCGGGACCGGGCCGAGCCCTACCAGTGCGGCGCCATCGTCACGAGCCGACGGTACGCCGACGAGAATCCAGAGACGCTCACCCGGTTCATCGCCGCCACCATCGACGGCGCCAAGCTCTTCCAGTCCGATGTCGAGGCCGCGCTGCCGCACCTGGCGGCGCGCAGCAAGCTGACCGACGAGAACGTGCTGCGGGAGGTCCATTGCCTGTTCTGTCACGCGCTCGACCACCTCACGCCCACCGTGGCGCCCTTGGCAGGCGTGGCGACCGACATGGAAGCCATGCTCGGCGGCCCGCTGAACGTCGATCTCGAATCGCTGGTCGACACCTCCTATCTGGCCGCCGCCGGCCTGTCCCGATGACGACCGGTGACCTGGCCGTCCGCGGCCTCGTCCGGCTCTACCCGGGCGGCGGCGGGGTCGATGGCGTTGATCTCGTGGCGGAGAAGGGCCAGCTCATCAGCCTGCTCGGCGCGTCCGGATGCGGCAAGACGACCACGCTTCGCTGCCTGGCGGGAATCGACAGGCCGGACAGCGGTGAGATCTGGATCGACGGCAAGCTCGTTTCCTCGGCCGGCAAACGGGTCAGCGTGCCACCGGAGCGGCGCGAGATCGGCATGGTGTTCCAGTCGTACGCGCTGTGGCCGCATCTCACCGCGCTCGAGAACGTGGCGTTTCCGCTCCACGCCAGGAAGGTGGCACGCCGCGAGGCGCGGCAGCAGGCGCAAACCATGCTCGACCTGGTTGGACTCGGGCAACTGGCCGAGCGCTCGCCCAGCCAGCTCAGCGGCGGACAGCAGCAGCGGGTGGCGCTGGCCCGGGCACTTGTCTACCATCCGCGGCTGCTCCTGTTTGATGAGCCGCTGAGCAACCTGGACGCCGAGCTCAGGGAATCGGTTCGCCAGGACATCCGGCGCATTCAACGCGACCTCGCCGTCACCGCCCTCTACGTGACTCACGACCGGACCGAGGCGATGGCGATTTCCGACCGCCTCATAGTCATGGCCAACGGCAGGATCGTTCAGGACGGCCCCCCAAGGGAACTGCTTGATAGGCCGGCGTCGCCATTCGTAGCGGCGCTGCTTGGTTCGGCGAACATGATCCACGGCAGCGTCGAGCGCACCCAGCGTGACGCCGCCGGCGTCGCGGTCACGGTCGTCTCCGGCCCGCCGGGGCATCAGGCACGCCTGCACGGCCGGGCCAGCGGGCCGCTTGAAACGGGAAGCAAGGTGGTCGTGTGCGTCAGGCCCACGGCACTGCGCATCGGCCCGGCCACCAGTGAAGCCGTTGATGACCATGCCATCCGCGGCAAGCTCAGGGACAGCTACCCCACTGGTCCGGAGTTCGAGCACCTGGTCGAGGTCGGCGGCGATGTGCTCAAGGTCGTGACCGCCACCGATCAGGGCCTGAATCCCGGTGATGAGGTGCGGATCTGGTACGCCCCCGACGACGCGACCTGCTTCGCCGCCACCGGACAGCCACCGCTGCCCGCGAGGGAGGCGGCAAGGCAAACTCAGCCATCGGCACGGTGATGCGTCGGGCGGTTGCGGCAGCCGGCTGCGTCAGGCGGCTGCGTCAGCCGGTTGTCCAGGGGCGGAGCTTCTCCGGGTTGCGTACCACCGCGTGCGACTTGCTCGCCCCCACGATGGGATCGAGGAAGGTGAGTGCGCGCCCGCCGCCGTCGGCGACCGCCGTGGCGTCGGGGTCGAGCAGGCCGATCAGCGCATCGATGTCCTTGGCCTCCCACGCCCGCTTGAACGCCCTGACGACGGCGGCCTGCTGTGCGGTCGGACTCGCGGGGGGCTGCGCCGCGCGGATGCGGCGGCGGGCCGAGGTGGCCAACTGGCGGCGTGTCCTTCACGCCGGGCACCCGCCGGTAACGCAGCGGCACCTCACCAGAAGCGGCCGGCACCCGTACGGGAGCCGGCCGCTTCCGCGCGGGGAGCGGGGACCGGTCTGCCGTCGGCAGTGGTGCCGGCCCGGGCGCCCTGCTCGTGCGACGCGAGCGCGGCCACCTGCACCCGGGAGCTGTAGCCGAGCTTGCCGAGGATGTGCTCGAGGTGGGCGTCGACGGTCCGCTTGGACACCACGAGGCACGCCGCGATCTCCCTGTTGGTCAGCCCCTTGG
>DASYAD010000234.1:0-33971 GCA_036501515.1 Trebonia sp.
ATCTCCTGGTCACGGTCAAGCGCCCGCGGCCCGACGCCGCCTGGCGCGCTGAGCGCGGCGTCGAGCCTGCCGGACAGGTCGGCAATCGACTGCTCGAGACTCTCCGCTATCTCCGCGAAGTGCCGCTCGTCGCCGGCGATCAGCGCCGGGTCGGCCTTGGCCGCGAGGTGGTCGGGAAGGTTAAACGCGCTGCTGGTCAGCGAGTTCACGTCATCAGCTCCGATAGCAATTCGCAGGTTTTTCCCCGGCCTGCGATTATGCGGTACGACGGGGGTCTTGCCGCAAGCCCCGGGGTGCGCTATAGATTGACAGTGGAGGGGAGTATGCGCACTCTACTTGCCCTCATCCCCCTGACTTTCCCGTAACCGGGCACCGTTCAACTGGGCACTGGTCAACTGGGCACCGTTCAACCGGGCACCGTTCAGCAGCTCCTCCGCCGCGTCGCGGGCGGCCGCGGCCGCGCTCAGGTTGTGGTCGAGCTGGGCGGAGATGTTCGCGCCGTCGTACAAGATGACCAGCTGCCCGGTGAGTCTGCCCGGGTCACGGTAGCCGCCCTCGGCGACCAGGGTGGCGAACAGGTCGTGCAGCCACCTCCTGAAGTCTCGCGTGGCGAGTTGTTCCGCGCTGCCGGCCGGAGCCCCGGCGGCGGCGTTGATGAACGCGCAGCCGCGGAAGCCGGGCTGCGCGAACAGCGCGCCGAGGACGTCGAAGACGGTCAGGATCTTGTCCTTCGCGGTGGCAGCGCTGACCAGTCCCTCGTCGATCCGGGCGGCCCACCGGGCGTGCCGGTTCCGCAGGTACGTGCGGACGAGCTCGTCCTTGCCGCCGAAGTTGTAGTACAGCGAGCCTTTGGCGACCCCGGACTGCTCAAGGACCCGGTCAATCCCGGTGGCGTGCACCCCTTCCTCGTAAAACAGCTGGTCGGCCGGGTCGAGCAGCCGTTCGCGGGCCGGCCGCTTGCGCCGGCTTCCGGTGCTGTCCATGAGGCTCACTCCACTGACGGTCACGGCGTGAAGCCGGGTCGCGGGCCTTTTCGGTTATTGGGTGCAGTTAGCGCCCATATACGGTCGTAACTACACCCAATATTTCGTGGCCGTGACTGAGGGTGATGATTTGAGGCGGATGTGGCTGGCGAGGTAACGGCACCGGCCGCGCGGGCTCGTTCGCGCGGTCACCGGCGTGGCAGTCGCCGCGCCGGGCGCGTCTAGCCGGCGATGACGTCGAATTCGTTGCCCTCGGGGTCGGCTAGCGTGGCCCAGTGGCGGCCGCCGCCGGCGTTGATCTCGTTGAGCTTGCTTGCCCCGAGACCGATCAGCCGGACGACCTCCGCGTCGAAGTCGGTGGTGAGCAGGTCGAGGTGCATCCGGTTCTTGACCGTCTTGCCCTCGGGCACCCGGTGGAAGCCAATCCGGGATCCGGGGATCGCCGGGTCGGCTTCCACGCCCGCGTTGTCGCTGCTGGCTCCGTCCGCGACAGCCCGGCCGAGCGCGGCCGCCCAGAAGGTCGCCGCCACCTGCGCGTCACGAGCGTCGAAGCTGACCGCGTACACCGTGCTTGCCATGGTTGAGCCCTCCATAGTTGATTGCCGCGACCGCGATTGCGGAGGAGCTCCCTCTCTTTACTACCAACCCGGGCGATTACCTCGGACTGGAGAAGCTGATCCGCGTTGTTCCGGTCACCCGGCCGTCCTTGCCCGACGAGAGTGCCTGATTCTCAGGAATCTCGTCTACCCGCCAGTCTGCATCCGCGCCCCGGGAGTAACCGTTCCCCGGGGCGCGGACACTTTTGAGGGTCAGAGCACGATGGGGAGCTTGCGGTAGCCGCGCAGCGTGCTGGTGTGGATCAGTTCGAGGCCGGCCGGGTCGACGTCCCAGGAGGGGAAGCGCTTGAGGATCTCCTCCAGGGCGATCCGCCCCTCCACCCGCGCCAGGGCGGCGCCGAAGCAGTAGTGCACGCCGATGCCGAAGGTCACGTGCCGGTCGATCTTCCGGCGCACGTTGAACGTGTCCGGGTCGTCGAAGGCACGCTCGTCGCGGTTGGCCGAGCCGGTGAGCAGCGCCACCGTCGCGCCTTCGGGGACCGTCTGCCCGTACAGCTCGGCTGGCTTGGCCATCGACCTGACCTGGATGGGCGAGGGCACCTCGTAGCGGAGCGTCTCCTCGACGGCCGGCGAGATCAGCGCCGGGTCCGCCACGACGGCGGCCCGCTGCTCCGGGTTGTCGGCCAGGATCTTGCCCATCCAGCCGATCAGCCGCGCGGTCGTCTCGTTGCCCGCCGCGTACAGCATCCCGACGTAGTTGAGGATCTCCGCGTCGGTCAGCCCCCGTTCCTCGCCGGTGAAGACGTCGGTGAACCGGGCCTGGATGAGCGTGGTCAGGAAGTCGTCCGCCGGGTGGTCGCGCCGGTAGGCGAGGAAAGCGCCGTACGGGGTGCCGATCGTGCCGATCTGCGACTCGGCCGGCATCTCGGCCGTCTTGAGCCTGGCCGACTCCTCGATCTTGTCGCGCAGGTCGAGCTGCGACTCCTCGGGGATGCCGACCAGCGCGCCGATCACCCGCATCGGCAGGTGCGCGCCGAAGTCGTCCACCAGGTCGAAGCCGCCGCTGCCGACATGCGGGTCCAGGTACTCCGCGCACAGTTCGCGGATGCGCGGCTCCAGGGCGAGCACCCGCCGCGGTGTCACCGCCCGGCTCAGGATCAGCCGGTGCATGTCGTGCTCGGGCGGGTCCTCGGCGATGAACAGGCCGGGCGGGACCGGGTGCCCCCGCTTCACCATCTCAAGCTGGATGCCCTTGGCCGAGCTGTAGGTCTGCCAGGCGGTCGACGCCTCCTCCACGTCCGCGAACCTGGACAGCGCGTAGAAGTCGTACCGCTCGTTGTAGTACAGCGGTGCCTGGTCGCGCATCCGCTTCCACACCGGGTACGGGTCGGTGTCGATATCGAAGTCATACGGGTCGTAATAAATGTCTGTCGCCGCGGTCACGTCGGGTTCCTCTCGCCCTAGATCGGCTCGCACAGGGCCTTTACCTGCAGGTATTCCTCAAAGCCGAGCTTTCCTGTCTCCCGGCCGATGCCGCTCTGCTTGTAGCCGCCGAACGGGACGTCGTGGCCGTAGTAGATGCCGCCGTCGACGATCATCGTGCCGGCACGGACCCGCCGAGCCAGCGACTTCGACCGCTCGTGGTTGCCGGAGAAGACGGCGCCTGACAGGCCGAAGATGCTGTCGTTAGCGATACGCACCGCGTCGTCGTCATCCTCGAACGCCTGGATCACCAGCACCGGGCCGAAGATCTCGCTCTTCACGACCTCGGCGTCCTCCGGCAGGCCGGCGAACAGCGTGGGCTCGAAGTAGTAGCCAGTCTCAAGCTGCGGTGGCCGGCGCCCGCCGACCACCGGCTTGGCCCCGGCGGCCTTGGCCCGCTCGACGAAGCCCTCCACCCGGTCGCGGTGCCTGGCGCTGTTCAGCGGGCCCATGATGTTGCCCATCACGGTCGGGTCGCCGTACTTCATGTAGGTCAGCTGCTGCGCGGCCAGCTCCACGCCCTCATCGAACCGGGACCTGGGCAGCAGCAGCCGGGACAGCGTGGCGCAGCCCTGGCCGCCGTGCAGGCAGACCATGAACGTGGACATGCCGATGCCGCGGGCGAAGTCGGCGTCCTCGAGCACGATGTTGGCGGACTTCCCGCCGAGTTCGAGGAAGCACTTCTTGACCGTTTCCGAGGCGAGGTTCATGATCCGGCGGCCGACCGCGGTCGACCCGGTGAAGCTGATCAGGTCTACCCGGGGGTCGGTGACCAGTTCCTCGCCGCGGTCGTTGGCGGCGCTGGTGATGACGTTGAAGATGCCCGCGGGGATGTCGGTGTGCTCGGCGACGATCTTGCCGATGGCGGTCGCGCTCCACGGCGTGGTCGGCGCGGCCTTGAGGATGACGGAGTTGCCTGCGGCCAGCGCCGGGGCGACCTTCGCCAGGTTCACCTGGAACGGCTGGTTCCACGGGGTGATCGCGCCGACGACGCCGAAGGGCTCCCGCTCGACCCAGCGGTGCGAGGCGAAGCCCTCGATGTCGCCCATGCCGTAGTCCTGCGAGAACTCGTACTCCTCGAGCAGGTCGGCCACCCAGCCGACGCCCTGGACGGGCATGCTGACGGTAGAGCCGGTGATCTGCACCGGGATGCCGACCTCGGCCGTGGACAGCTCCTTGATCTCGTCCGCGTACTTGGCAAGCCCCTCCTGCAGCTGACGCAGGCAGTGCGCGCGGAACGCGACGTCGGTGCTCCACCTGGTCTCGTCGAACGCCCGGCGGGCGGCACCGATCGCCGCGTCGATGTCGCGGGCGGACGCGTCGGCGGCGGAGCCGAGCGAGGTCTCGGTGGCCGGGTTGACGTTGTCGTAGACCGCACCGCCCTCGGCATCGACCAGCTGGCCGTCAATGAGCAGCTTGTCGACGCTCACGTATTCAAAACTCACTTATTCCTCCTGATTGCTGTGCTGTGCCTCAGCCGCGGCGCACCGCGGCGACGGCCCATTCGGTTTCGCTCTTGCCGGCCGACGACGCCGGTTCCATGCATCCCGGCATCGGGATGCTCCGGCCCTGCCCGACCTCGGCGGTATAGCTGACGGTCTCCTCGCCGTCACGCCACGACAGCCGCGCGTTTGTCCCGTCGAACTCGCCCCAGCGGGGCGTGTTCAGCAGGCGCCAGCCCACTGTCCGCAGCACCTCCGCCTCCAGTGCTTGCAGCTGCGGGCTGCCGAGGCCGGTGCAGCCTCGGTAGCGGTCCGCGACGTCGGCGAACTCGCCGTCCTGGCGCAGCACCCGCGTGACCAGGTCAAGGTCGGCGAATCCCCAGGACGTGCCTTGCGGCAGGACAAGGAAGGTCGGCGCGAAGCGGTGGCCGCCCATGTGGCTGGTACGCCACAGGTTCTCGCCGCCGAGCAAGCCGGACACCGCCAGCTGGGCGGTGAGGGCGGCGCCGCGCCGTCCGCAGCAGGAGTCCCGGGTGCCGTGCGTGCACAGCAGGATGTCGACCGCCGGTGACGCGAACTCCGACGGCGACTCGTCCGCGGCGGCCGCGATCAGCGCCGCGACCGTGTCCGGCAGCGACTCGCCCGCGGCCGCCTCGAAGCGGCGGTAGCCGGCGAACCCGGTGCCGCCCGGCGGTTTGGCGTGCAGGATGACCCGCCGCTCCTGGCGGCGGACGGCCGGGTTCGCGGGTGCGACCGCCTGCAGCCGGTAGCCGTGCGGCCGCAGCAGCGGTCCGAGCACGGTGCCCTCGGACGTGTCGCCCGCGTCACGCGGCCACGGAAGCGGAATCTCCGCCAGCAGGTAGCCGGCCGGGCTGCCGCCGCTGCCAGCCGGCGACAGCGCGGCCGCGCGGGCCCAGTCGCTGCACCGCACCTTGGCATCCGGGTCGCGCTGCCCTGACAGCACCGCTGAGGTGTTCATCAACCTAGGCCACCGGTTCCTTCGCCAGGGGCAGGTTCTTCACGGCAGGCGGCACCTCGGGGGCCGACCGCCAGTCCGTGATCCCTTCGTCGCCCGGCAGCCCCATCGGCATGTGGTTGTCGTGCACCCAGGCCCAGTGGGCGTGGTTGAGCTCGTGGATGGTGAAGCAGGCGTTGAGCGCGTTGTAGAAGCCCATCTGGTCGACCGTCTGGTTGACCGACTCCTTGACCATCAGCGCGGCCATGGTCGGGATCGAGGCGATGCGCCGGGCGAACGCCAGCGCGGAATCGTGCAGCTCATCCGCGGGGAAGATTTTGGACACCATGCCGATCTCGTGTGCCTCGTCGGCGCTCATGGAGTCGCCGGTAAGCAGCAGCTCCTTGGTCTTGCGTGGGCCGAACTCCCAGGGGTGAGCGAAGTACTCCATGCCGCACATGCCGAGCCGGGTGCCGACGACGTCGGCGAAGGTGGTGCCCTCGGCGGCGACGATCAGGTCGCATGCCCACATCAGCATCAGCCCGGCCGAGAAGACCTGACCGTGCACCGCCGCGACGGTGATCTTGCGGAGGTTGCGCCAGCGCCGGGTGCTCTCGAAGAAGTGATGCCACTCCTGCAGCATCAGCCGCTCCGCGCCGCCGCGGGTCCCGCCGTTAACCCGGGCGGAGGGGTGCTGGTCGGGGCCAGGGGCCATGTCCGCCCGGCCTTCCCGCGAGCCCATGTCGTGCCCGGAGGAAAACATCGGCCCGTGGCCGCCGAGGATGACCACCCGGACGGTGTCGTCTTCCTCCGCCCGGCCGAATGCCTCGCCCAGTTCCACCAGGAGCCCGCGGCTCTGGGCGTTCCTCGCGTTCGGGCGGTTTAGCATGATCCGCACGATCGTCCCGTCATCGAGGGACTCGTACGTGAGGTACCGGTATTCGGGATCGGTCATCGGAGCCCTTCAGCTAGATCCCCGATGCGCTGGCATGCCGGTTCGCACGGCGCCGCTGCCAGGCATCCTTCGCGCAATATTTACACTAGGTCTAATTTCCTGTAGCTTCAAGCCCAGCGGCGGAAAGGGCAAGGAAGGGACGAGCTAATGAAGGTGCCTCTAACGGTGAGCGACTTCCTTGACCGGGCCGAGACGGTGTACCCGGACAGCCTGGCGCTGGTGGACGAGCCCGGCGTGCCCGGCGGCTTCGGGCGGATGAGCTACCGGGAGATGGCGGCGCGGGCGCGCGGGATGGCGCTGGCCCTCGACGGGATGCAGATCCCGGCAGGCGACCGGGTAGCCATCGTGTCGCCGAACGCGAGCCGCTTCATGATCAGCTTTTTCGGCGTGAGCGGGTACGGGCGGGTCCTTGTGCCCGTCAACTACCGGCTGCGGGCCGACGAGATCTCCTACATCGTCGAGCACTCGGGCGCGAGCGTCCTGCTGGTGGACCCTGAGCTTGACGAGGCGCTGTCCGGGGTGACGGCCAAGGAGCGCATCGTGCTAGACGGCGCTGACGACGCTGCCCTGTTCGCCACGGCCCCCGACGGCGTGCGGCCGCGTGGCTGGGACCCCGACGAGGACGCGACCTGCACCGTCAACTACACGTCGGGAACCACCGCGCGGCCCAAGGGAGTGCAGCTCACCCACCGCAGCTGCTGGCTCAACGCGGCGTCGTTCGGCTGGCACACCACCGTCACCGACGCCGATGTGCTGCTCCACACCCTGCCGATGTTCCATGTCAACGGCTGGGGCATGCCGTACGCGGTGACCGCCATGGGCGGCACCCACGTGGTCATCAGGAAGATCGACGGCGAGGAGATCCTGCGCCGGGTGGAGGACGAGGGCGTCACGCTCCTGTGCGGCGCACCCGCCGTCGTCGCGTCGATCCTCGACGCCGCGGCCGTGCGCGTCGCGGCGGGCCAGCCGGTCCCCGGACGGGACCGGGTCCGCATCGTGGTCGCCGGCGCCCCGCCGCCGAGCGCGATCATCGCCCGGGTCGAGGAACAGCTCGGCTGGGAGTTCATCCAGATCTACGGCCTGACCGAGGCGTCGCCGCTGCTGACCGTGAACCGTGCCAGGGCCGACTGGGCCGGCCTGGCGGCCGGCGAGCGGGCCCGCCTGCTCTCCCAGGCCGGCGTGCCCGCGGTCGGGGTCCGGCTGACCACCGATACCGACGGGGAGGTGCTTGCCCGGTCGAACCACGTGTTCGCCGGCTACTGGCAGCAGCCCGCCGAGACGGCGGAGGCGATCAGGGACGGCTGGTTCCGCACCGGCGACGGCGGCCGTCTCGACGGCCCGCGCCTCACGATCACTGACCGCAAGAAGGACGTGATCATCACCGGCGGCGAGAACGTCTCCTCCATCGAGGTTGAGGAGTGTCTCTACCAGCACCCGGCCGTCGCCGAGGCGGCCGTCATCGGCGTGCCGGACGAAAAGTGGGGCGAGACCATCAAGGCGCTGGTCGTCCTGCGGCCGGGCACGGCCGCCGAGCCCGCGGAGCTCATCGCGTTCTGCCGGGAGCGGATGACGCACTACAAGTGCCCCAGCTCGGTCGAGCTGCGCGACGTGCTGGAGCGGACCGCCACCGGCAAGCTGCAGAAGTTCAAGCTCAGGTCGCCCTACTGGGAGAACCGGGAGCGCGAGGTCAACTAGCACCTCCCGCCTCCGCCGGCCACGCGGCCGTTGAGCCTGGAAACGTCAAAACAAGGGAGTTCTGATGAGCGGCGGACTTGACGGCGTCCGGGTGGTCGACTTCGGGCACCAGATCGCCGGGCCGCTGGCGGCGCTGCTGCTTGCCGAGGCGGGCGCCGACGTGGTGCACGTCGACTCGCCCGCGGCGGCCAGCGCGCCCGGCCGGGCGGACGCCTACTTCAACCGGGGCAAGCGGCGGATCACCCTCGACCTGAAGACGTCAGCCGGCCGGTCGGTCGCGCGGGAGCTGGTCGCCGGGGCCGACGTGGTGATCGAGAACTTCCGGCCCGGCGTTATGGAGCGCCTCGGGCTCGGCGCTCCCGTGCTGCGCGCGGCCAGCGAACGGCTCATCTACTGCTCGCTGCCCGGGTTCGCGCCCGACGACGCCAGCGCCGCCGTCGCCGCCTGGGACGGGATCGTGCACGCCGCCGTGGCGGGGTACCGGCCGCTCAGCCAGCACTGGGACCCGTCCGGCAGGAAGAAGGCGACGGTCACTGACCGGGACGCCCCGCTGTTCACCCCGATTACGACCGCCTCCAACTTCGGCGGCCTGATGGGCGCCGTCGGGGTGGTCATGGCGCTGATCGCCCGGCAGCACTCGGGAGCGGGTCAGCTCGTCCAGGTCCCGCTGGCGGAGGCGTTCGCCGAGGCCTACAGCACGATGCTCGGCATGCGGGTGTACGAGAACGGGCTGATGGGCGACGGCCAGATGCTCCGCGACCTCACCTACACCTGCGCCGACGGCGGCATGATCGACCTGTCGCCGTATGCCAAGTTCGTCATCCCGCTACTCACCGCCGCCGGCGTGGCCGGGGAGTGGGAAGCCGAGGGCCTGATCGACACCGGTGCGCGCACTTTCTCGCTCGAGAACCGCGACCGCATCATGGCGGCGTTCGCCGACCTGGTGCGCAGCCAGCCCGCGGCCTGGTGGGACGACGTGGCGACCAGGGCGGAGGTGCCGGTCTCGCGGGTCAGGACGCCCGCGCAGTGGATGGCGAGCGAGCACGCCGCGCTCTCTGGCGCCGCCGTGACGCTGGACGACCCGCTGGCGGGCCGGATCGTGCTGCCGGGGCGCAGCTTCGACATGTCGGGGCCGGTGCCGCCGCCGCGCCCGCGCCACGTGCCCGACCAGGACAGGGACGCGCTGCTCGCCGAGCTGACGGCGGCCCGCCCGCAGCCCGCGGTACCCAGCGGGCCCGCATCCGGGGGCGAGGCGGCTGACCTTCCGCTTGCAGGCGTCAAGGTGATCGACATCAGCCAGGCCGTCGCGGGTCCCACCGCGGCGCGGCTGCTGGCCGACTTCGGCGCGGACGTCATCAAGGTCGGCAGCACCGTTCCCGCGGTGACCGACGGGATCGTCGGGCAGCTGCACCGGGGCAAGCGGACCATCCTGGTGAACGGCAAGAGCGCGGCGGGAGAGCGGCTGACCGGCGACCTGCTCAGCCAAGCGGACGCGCTGGTCACCAACTTCACCCTGAAGTCCCAGGCCAGGTACGGGATCGACTACGAGCGGGTGCGTGCGCTCAACCCGCGGCTCGTGCACTGCTCGATCACCGCCTACGGCCAGTCGGGCCCGTGGGCCCACCGCCGCGGCTACGAGAACCAGTGCAACGCCGCGACGGGGATGAGCTGGCGCTACGGGTCGCGGTTCGGCTGGACGCTGTACCAGCCGACGCCGATCAACGACGCGAGCACCGGAATACTGGGCGCGTTCGCCACCGCCGTCGCACTGTACGCGCGCGCGGCCGGCGGCGCCGGCGCGACCGGGCAGCGGGTCGCGGCGTCGCTGGCGCAGGGGTCGACCCTGCACCAGGCCGCATACCTGACGATCGAGGCGCAGTCCGGCGCCGACGCGGACGCCGGCGACGCCGTCGGTTCGGCCGGCACGGCCGGCCCCGACGACGCCAGGTCCGAGTACGGGATGTCCGCGCTCTACCGGCTGTACCGGGCCGCGGACGCGTGGTTCTTCCTGGCCGCGCGGCCAGGAGACTTGTCGGCGCTGCTCGCGGTCACCGGCCTGGCCGCCGGCGAACAGCCCGGTGACTGGCACGATCCGGCCGGCTTCGCCGCCGGCCAGCTGGCCGTGGGGTTCGCCGCCGAGCCGGCCGGCCACTGGGTGACCGCGCTGGCCGAGCTGGGCGTGGCCGCGCACGCGGTGATTTCGATCGACGGGGCGGTCGACTACCTGGCCGGGCGCGACCTGGTGTACTTCGAGCGCGGCCCTGACGGCCGGGACGTGGCCAGGCCCGGTATCGGCCGCTGGCTGTCCGACACCCCGCCGCACGTGGGGGCGAGCCCGGGCGCGATCGGCTCCCAGGTGGTGGAGGTCCTGGCCGAGCTAGGGATCTCCGGCGACGCGGTCCGGGAGCTAGCCGACACGCGGGTGGTCTGCCTCCCCGATCAGCTGCCGCGGCTCACCCGGCTGACCTGAGTCCGCGGCGCTCTCCGCAGCCGACATTGATGAATGCGGATAATCATCCTAACGGTCGCTGCACTTTTCATTTGCAACGTGCAGATGCACTGTGCAGAGAAGCGGTAACGTGGGTCCGCCAATGCGGCACGCGTTTCCCGATTCTCACATGGAGGCAGAATCAATGTCGGCCAGCAACGGAGTTCCTGCCGATCAGCTGCGGGCAGCCTGGCGCAAGAGCAGCCGGAGCAACCCGAGCGGGAACTGTGTCGAGGTGGCCGCGCTGCCCGACGGCGGGATCGCGCTGCGCAACTCGCGCCACCCGGCTGGCCCTGCCCTGGTCTACACCCGCGCCGAGATCAGCGCCTTCCTGGCGGGAGTGAAAGACGGCGAGTTCGACGACCTGGCATAAGGCCGCCGGCGGAGGTTTCTTTGAATTGGCAAAGCCGTCACGCGATTAGTCCGCTATAAACTGATCGTGCAGGGCTCATGTTGCCAATGTGTGGCAACGGCGTGCTGTTTCATGTCCCGGCTGCGGTGCCCGCGGCCAGGAGCGGTCTCTCGCCGTCGGAGGGGTAATGGGAACTGGCGTGCCGGTTAGTGCGCAGCGTTCCCCCGACCCGGATGACGTCCCGGCCGAGGCAACCGCGCTCCGCATGCTGCTCGGCTCGCAGCTGCGCCGCCTGCGCGAGGCCGCGGGCATCTCCGCGGACAAGGCCGGGTACGAGATCCGGGCATCGCGGTCCAAGATCAGCCGCTTGGAGAACGGGCGGGTCGGATTCAAGCTCCGCGATGTCGAGGATCTGCTCATCCTGTACGGCGTGACCGACGGACAGCAGCGGTCGGAGGTCGTCGCGCTGGCCCGCCGGTCCAGCGCGCCCGACTGGTGGGCGAAGTACGGCGACATCCTGCCCGGCTGGTTCGAGACATACCTCGGGCTTGAGTCCGCCGCGGTGACGATCCGCAGCTTCGAGGTCCAGTTCGTGCCGGGCCTGTTCCAGACCGAGGATTACGCGCGGGCGGTCACCAGGCTCGGCCACCAGAGCGCGGCCGCCACGGAGATCGACCGCCGGGTCGCGCTGCGCATGAAGCGCCAGGGCGTGCTGGACCGGCCGGGTCCGCCGCGCGTCTGGGCCGTCATGGACGAAGCGGTGCTGCGCCGGCCGTACGGCGGCGACGCGGTGATGCGCGCCCAGCTCCGCCGTCTCATCGAGGCGGCCGAGCTGCCGCACGTCACCCTTCAGGTCGTCCCGTTCGCCCGGGGCGGCCACGCCGGCGCGAGCGGTGCGTTCTCGATACTGCGCTTCCGTGAACAGGACCTGCCGGACGTGGTCTACATCGAGCAGCTGACCAGCGCCGTCTACCTGGACCAGCGCGCGGACGTCGAGCACTACCTCGAGGTCGCGGACCAGCTCAGCGGCGAGGCGCTGACCCCGGCCGACACGGCCGCCTTCATCGGACAGGCCGCCCGCGACATATGACAGGAACAGGAAGGTCACGAACATGACAGGCTACGAGCCTGAACCCGGCGGCGGCACCGCGGGCAAGACCGAACCGCCGCCGTTCGACACCAGCGTGGCGCACCAGGCCCGGGTGTACGACTACTTCCTGGGCGGCAAGGACAATTACGCCGCCGACCGGGCCGCCGCCGAGGCATCGCTCAAGGTCAATCCGGACCTTGTCCCCAGCGCCTACGCGAACCGCGCGTTCCTCGGCCGGGCCATCCGGTTCCTCGCCGCAGAGGCGGGCATCCGGCAGTTCCTCGACATCGGCACCGGGATCCCGACGGCCGGCAACACGCACCAGGTCGCGCAGGCCATCGCGCCCGAATCCCGGGTCGTCTACGTGGACTACGACCCGATCGTACTGGCCCACGCCCGCGCGCTGCTGACCAGCCACGACGCCGGTGCCACGGAGTACATCGACTCCGACCTGCGCGATACCGGGACCATCCTCGAGCAGGCCGCCAAGCTGCTCGACTTCTCCAAGCCGGTCGCGGTCACGCTCATCTCGATCCTGCACGCCGTACCGGACGGTGACGACCCGTACGCGATCGTGGCCCGGCTGCTCGACGCCGTGCCGTCCGGCAGCTACCTCGCCATCTCCCATATGGGGTCGGACCTTATGCCCCCGGAGACCCTGCGCGAAATGGATGCGGTCTGGAAGCGGACGAGCCAGCAGCAGTACACGCCCCGCAGCCGCGACCAGGTGGCACGCTTCTTCGCAGGGACGGACCCGGTCGACCCGGGGGTGGTGCGGGTCGAGGAGTGGCGTCCTGAACCCGGGACGGACGCCGCTCGCCAGTCCATCATGTGGTCCGCGGTCGGCGGCAAGCCCTGAACCGTCAGCCGGCAGTGGCGGTGACCAGGGGTCACCGCCGTTCTGGCGGTTACTGGCGGGCCGGCGGCTTGAGCAGGATCCAGCGGTGCCCGAACGGGTCGACGATCACCCCCCGGCGGCCATAGGGCTGGTCGCTTGCCTCCCGCTCAACCGAGGCGCCGTTGCGCCGGGCCCGCTCCATCGTCGCGTCGACGTCGGCGACCTCGAGGTGCAGGCTGTGGCTGAACGTCGCCGGGGAATCGGGTGCGCGCACGGGCACGTCGGGCCAGAGGCCTGACGCCTCGGACAGCATCAGCACCGCGTCGCCGAGGCCGACCTCGGCGTGGCCGATCGTGTTGTCCGCATTGACATGAAGCTCACCGCGGCGCTGCCCGCCGAACACTTCGACGTACCAGTCCAGGGCACGCCGGGCGTCGGATACCACGATGTAGGGGACGAGAGCCGGGGGCGCGGCGGGTTCGCGCTCCACCTGGAGCGCGATTGTCTGCTGATCCATGTCTTCTCCTTGGGTTGCGAATACCTCCCGGGTCAGCCGCTGCCGCAGCCGCCAGGCGAAGTCCGGGCTGGGATCGAACGGTGTGACGGGCTCGCGCAGGGCCTCATACGGATCGGTCATCGCGAGCCCTCCTTTCCTTCGTAGATCCGGCGGAACGCGCCCCGTGCCCGGACAAGCAGTGCCTCGGTGGCGTGCACGGTCCGGTCGAGATGCCGGGCCACCTCAGGTACGGGCAGCCCGTCGAGATAGCGCAGGGTCAGCGCGGCCTGATGGTGCGGGCCGAGTCGGCCGAGTACTTCGCGGGCCCGCATCCGGTCGAGGGCCGCATCCCACGGGTCGTCGACGGGATCCGGCTCGGCGTCAAGCCGGCGCAGCCCGCGTTGCTCCCGCTCGACCTGCCGCCAGTGGTCGGCCAGCTTGTGCCGGGCCACTCCGATGAGCCAGGGAACCGACGGACCGGGCGCACCCGGCTTGCGGACCGCCTGCACCGCGGCCAGGAACGACTCAGCCGTCAGGTCCTCGGCCAGGCCGGGGTCGCGGCAGCGGGACAGCAGGTAGCCGTAGACGTGCGGCAGCGCGTCGTCATACAGCTCGAGCAGCCCGAACGCCGGGTCGGGCCGCACCGGTGGGTGCGTCATACCCTCATCGTCGTCCGGGAGGCCGGCACTCCGACGGGCCGGCGCCGTGGTTTTCCTGACCTACCGCGTCGCGGGCCGCACGCGTAGCGTTTGCCATGTGGATGAGGCAACGTGGCTGGACGCCACCGCACAGGCGGACCTCGTCCGCCGCGGCGAGGTAAGTCCCAAAGAACTGGTAGAAGCGGCCATCAGCCGGATCGAAGCGGTCAACCCGCAGCTGGACGCGGTGATACGCACCAGATTCGACGCGGCGCGGCAGGAAGCGGAGGGCGACCTGCCCGACGGTCCTTTCCGCGGCGTCCCCATGCTGTTCAAGGACCTGGGCTGCACGGTCGCGGGCGAGCCGACCGCGTTCGGGCTCGGGCCGATGCGCGACCTGGCGTTCCCGGTGACGTCGTACCTGGCGGAGCATTTCCGTAATGCCGGCTTCATACCGCTCGGCCGGACCAACGTGCCTGAGCTCGGCACCACGGTGACGACCGAGGCACGCAGCTTCCCGCCGGCGCGCAACCCCTGGAATCCCGGTCACTCGACCGGCGGGTCGTCCGGCGGCTCGGCCGCCGCGGTCGCGTCTGGCATGGTCGCGGTGGCGCACGCCAACGACGGCGGCGGTTCCATCCGGATACCGGCCAGTGAGTGCGGGCTGGTCGGGCTCAAGCCCACCCGCGGCCGGGTGAGCCAGGGACCGGTCACCGGGGAGGCCTGGGCCGGCGGGACGATCGACGGATCGGTCGCGCGCACCGTCCGCGACGCGGCCGGCGTGCTTGACGTGATCAGTGCGCCCATGCCAGGCGATCCCTACTACGCGCCGGCCCTGCCGCGCCCGTTGGTGCGGGAAGTCGGCGCTGATCCTGGCCGGCTGCGGATCGGCATGCTCGATCACCCGGATGCGGAGGCCTTCCTCGACGACCCGGAATGCCGGGCCGCCGTGGCCGGCGCCGCGTCGCTGCTCGAGTCGCTCGGCCACCACGTCGAGCAGTCGTCGCCCGCGGCCATGTTCGAGCCGGAGATCATGACGCATTTCAACGTCATCATCGCCGCTGACACCGAGGCGACGCTGCAGGCATTTGAAATGCTGCTGCTCGGCCGCCCGTTCCGCGACGACGAGATCGAGCCGCGCAACACCGCCTACCGCCAGGCCGGCCGGCAGCTCAGCGCGGCGGCCTACTTGCAGAGCCGGGCCTGGCTGGGGATGTGGGCCCGCCGGATGGCGGACTGGTGGAGCGGTTACGACCTGCTGCTGACGCCCACCCTCGGGGCGCCACCGCCCGAACTGGGCTGGTTCACCGCGGCCGGCCCGGAGCAGGAGGGGGCCCGCGTCGCCAGCTTCATCCCGTACACGGCGCAGTTCAACCTGACCGGCCAGCCCGCCGTCAGCCTGCCCTTGCACTGGACGCCCGGCGGCCTCCCGGTGGGCGTCCAGCTAGTGGCCGCCTACGGACGCGAGGACATCCTGGTCCGCATCGCGAGCCAGCTCGAGCAGGCCGCTCCCTGGAGCGGCCGCCACCCGCCCGTCCACGCCTAAGCGAGCGTGCGGGGCAGGCCGAAGTGCGGCGCTAGCGTTGTCTCGAACCGGATGATCTCGCTGACCAGGTCGCCGGCCAGGGTGATCACTTCGATGCCCGCCAGGTGCAGGCTCCCGGTGGCCGCGTCGCGACGGTACTCGCCCCACGCTGGCTGCCCGTTCGCCCTGACCGGTACCAGCTGGGCTGTCTGCGCCCGGTGCACGGCCGTCGCGGCAAAGAACCGGCGGAGCGCGTCGGTGCCGCGGTACTCGAACGGCAGCGGCGGCATCCGCACCCAGGCGTCGTCGGTCATCAGCGCGACGAGGGCATCGACGTCCAGGTCGGTGAAGGCCGCGACGAAACGGTCGACCAGCGCGCGCTCCTGCGGTCCGCCTGGCGGCGGCGGAGGCGGTCCCGTCGGACGGGCCGCGTCCATTGTCGCGCGGGCACGTTTGAGCGCATTGGTGACCGCGTCCTCCGTGATCCCCAGGAGCCGGGCCGCCTCACTGGCCCGGTAGCCGAGCACATCCCGCAGCAGCAGCACGGCCCGCTGGTTCGGCGGCAGCAGCTGGACGGCGGTGACAAAAGCGAGCGACACCGCCTCGCGGGACTCGTACCTGGCCTCGGGCCCTGGCGTTTGATCCGACAGCCCGTCAAGCAGCACGTCAGGATAGGGCTGCAGCCACAGCACGTCACCCAGGCGGGTCGGCTGTTGCGCCGGTGCGGGCGGCGGTGCCGCCGGGACCGGCCGGCGTCCGGCGGACCGCAGCAGGTTAAGGCACCGGTTGGTGGCGATGCGGTACAGCCAGGTGCGAACCGACGAGCGCCCCTCGAAGCCGTCGAGGCCGAGCCACGCGGACAGCAGCGTTTCCTGCAGCGCGTCCTCGGCGTCCTGCAGCGATCCGAGCATCCGGTAGCAGTGCACCTGCAGCTCACCTCGGTGCGGCTCGACCAGAGCGGCGAACGCGTCCCGGTCTCCGGCGCGGGCCCGGTCGAGCAGTTCCGCAGACATACGACCACCTCCGTCTTCATCGTCTCTCGTGCTGTACGGACACCGGCGCCGGGCTTAACTGGTCGCCGCCGGGGCGACCAGTTCCCGTTGCGCGCCGGTGTCTGCCCTAGTGATCGCGGCACACGCCGCCGAGCACGGCAGAACGGAGCGAAACGACATGTCCATCTCAGCACCCGCGGGCAGCGCAGGCGCCAGGCCGGCCAGGATCGCGGACAGCACGGTCCTGGTGACCGGTGCCAATCGCGGCATCGGCCGCGCGCTGGTCGAGGAAGCCCTGGCTAGAGGGGCCAAGCGCGTTTACGCCGGCACCCGGCGGCCGCTGGCGCACCCCGACAGCCGGGTGATCCCGCTTACGTTCGACCTCACCGACGCCGCGCAGATTCGCACGGCGGCCGCGCAGGTTGAGTCTCTTGACGTCCTCGTCAACAACGCCGGCCTGGCGCTGTACGACGACCTCAGTGACCGGTCCGCGATCGAGCAGCACCTGGCCGTCAACCTGTTCGGCAGCTACGAGGTAACGCAGGCATTCCTGCCGCTGCTGATTCGTGCGGAGGGCGCCGTCGTCAACGTGCTCTCGACGGGCGCACTGGCTGCGATTCCCGTCATACCGGCCTACTCGATTTCAAAGGCAGCCGCGTTCTCCTTGTCTCAGTCGCTGCGCGCGCTGCTGGCACCGCGAGGCGTCCGCGTACACGCCGTCATGACCGGCCCGACCGACACGGACATGTCCCGCGGTCTTGACGTGCCGAAGGCGTCCCCGGAGTCCGTCGCCCGCGCCATCTTCGACGGCGTGGAGAACGAGGAGGAGGAAACCTTCCCCGACCCCATGTCGGCGGCCCTGCAACAGGACTGGAACGGCGGCGCAGTCAAAGCGATGGAACGCCAGAACGCGGCACTCATCACACCGGAACCGGTCGCGTCCTGAGAAACCCTGACCGCAGCATAAACGGGAGAGAACCAATGAAAGAAGACAGTTTCACCACCGCCTTCACGGTGGACCAGACTCCGGCCGAAGCCTTCGCCGCCATCAACAACGTCCGCGGCTGGTGGTCGAGGGAGATCGACGGGTGCACCGATCAGCCCGGCGCGCAGTTCACCTACCGCTACCAGGACATCCACCGCAGCAAGCAGGAGATCACCGAGCTGGTTCCTGGGCAGCGGGTCGCCTGGCATGTCCTGGACGGCTATCTCAACTTCACCGCGGATAAGACCGAGTGGACGGGCACCGACATCACGTTCGACATCGCCGCGACAGAGGCCGGCACGGAGGTGCGATTCACCCACGCGGGGCTTGTGTCCTCGCACGAGTGCTTCGACTCCTGCTCGAACGCCTGGAGCTTCTATATCAACACCAGCCTGCGCGACTTGATCGCTGCGGGCGCCGGGCAGCCCAACCAGAAGGAACAGGCGACCCTGTGACGACCGTCGCCTAAGGTCCCCGGTGGCCGCCGGGGGCGGCCACCGGGCCGACGCCCGGCCGGGTCCGCAGGCCCGGGCAGGCCAGCGCAGGCTACGCGCTGCGCGGTTCGCCGATAGCGCCGGACGCGATCAGCTCGTCGATCGCGGCCGCGTCGAGTCCGGTCTTCTCGAGCACCGCCCTGGTGTCCGTGCCGACCGGCGGGGGCGGGAACGTTTCCGCCGGTGGCCGCTGGCTGCCGTCGGCGTCCCTGATCCTGACCGGCGAGCGGGGCACGAGCACGTCGCCGACTTGCTGCACGACGTTCCTGGCCTGGAACTGCGGGTCGTCAAGCAGTTCTGGGCCGCGGTTGACGCGGACGACGCTGGCGCCGAGCGGGCCCAGCAAAGCCACCCAGTCTTCGGCGCGCCGGGTCAGGAACACCGCCGCCAGCCGGCCGGCCACCGCGTCGGCGTCAGCCCACTGCCAGAGGGTGTCAGTCAGGTCGGGCAGGCCGAGCCCGTGGCACAGCGCGTTCCAGGTGCGCGGCTCAGCTGAGGTCACGGCGACCCAGGTGCCGTCAGCGCACTCGTAGAGCCGCCGGTCGGGACCGCTGGGTACGCCCCGCGGCGGTCCGCTCAGAATGCCGTCCGACGAAGACAGCAGCCAGGTCGCGGACTCGGACAGGCTGATGTCGAGCTGGCAGCCGATACCCGTCTTGTCGCGCTCGCGCAGCGCGGCGAGGATGCCGACGCTGGCCATCATCGCCCCGACAGGGATGGGCAGGATCAACTGCGGCTGCCAGGGCAGTTCGGGGTTGAGCGCCGACAGCAGACCAGAGTGGGCGGCGAACGACAGGTCGTGCCCCGACCACTGCGCGTAGGGGCCGTCCTGGCCGTAGCCCGATACCGAGCACCAGATGAGCCCGGGGAACTCGGCCGCCGCCTGCTGGTAGCCGAAGCCGCGCTCGTCCATGGCGCCTGGGCGCTCGTTCTCGACCAGGATGTCGGCGTGCGCGACCAGCCGTCGCAGCACCTCGTAGCCGCGCGGATGGCGCAGGTCGACGGCCACGGAGTGCTTGCCGCGGTTCAGCCCGACGGGCCCGTCGAAGGCGCGCCCCTTGGGCGACTCGACGCGGATCACGGTGGCGCCCAGGTCGGCCAGCAGGACGGTGCAGAACGCGCCAGGCGGCAGCCTGGTCAGGTCGAGCACCACGACTCCGGCCAGCGGCAGTGCGGACTGAGTCAACGCTTCTCCTGTTCAGCGGCGGTATCGGATCGGTGGCGGTATCGGATCGGTAGCGGTATCGGATGAAGCAGTGGTACCGGTACCGCATCGGTAGCGGTACCGGAAGATCTTGGATCACGCGCGGCGGTCGCGTAGGGGCGGCGGTCGCGTGCGGGCGGCGGACGGCGGTGATCCAAGATCTTCCCCCGATGCGGGCGGACTAGCTCTCGTTGACGAACCGCTCCAGGTTGTCCCGCATGATCTTGCGGACGGTGATGTCGTCGAGACCCTTGAGCTGCGAGACGTACTGCATCGGGTCGGGGATGCCCTCGGAGTGCGGGAAGTCGGACCCGAACATCAGGCAGTCGGTGCCCAGGGTCTCGATCGCGCGCTCCACGTTCTCCTCGGGGAACGGGGCGATGATGCACCGCTCCTTGAAGATCCGCGACGGGCGGCCGGGCAGGGTGCCCCACTTGGGTCGGCGGCCCAGCATCATCGCGTGGTCGAGCTTGCGCAGCAGGTAGGACAGCCAGATGGTGCCGAACTCCGCGATGAGCACCTTGATCTGCGGAAAGCGGCCGAACAGGTTGTGGTAGTGCATCGCGGTCACGGTGTCCATGATCGGACGGTCGCCCCAGTAGGAGACCCACTGGAACCCGTCGAAATCGGAGTACCGCGCCTTGGGGTTCTCGCTCCACTCGCCGCCGAACCGGGCGTAGGAGCCGCCGAGGTGCACCGCGACCCGGGTCCCGGAGTCGTTGACCAGCTGCCAGAACGGGTCGAAGTAGGGGTCGAACGGCGACCGGTTGTCGTAGGCCGGGCCTGGCGGCAGGTCGACGAACTTCGCGCCGCGCTCCAGGCAGCGCTTGAGCTCGGTGACGGCGAGGTCGACGTCGAGCAGCGGGATCGGCACCGGGATCATGATGCGCCCCTCGTGGGCGAAGCCCCAGTCCTCGAACAGCCAGTCGTTGTAGGCACGGTTGACCGCGTAGCCCGCCTCGATGTCGCCCCGGCGGAAGGCGCTCTCCCAGCCGGTGCCGACCGCGTGCAGGATCGCGACCTCGACGCCCTGGAGGTCCATCAGCTGCAGCCGCGGGTCCTTTTTCTCGAACGCGGGCCGCATCGTGTTGTACCGCTCAACCAGCTGCTCGCGGCTGAGCTGGTCAAGGTTCTTCATCGGGTTGAGCTTGTTCAGCATCGCGCCCGGGATCGGGATGTTGCCTTCCATCTCGGGCAGGCTGGCGGCGTCGACCCCGCCGTGGCCGCCCTCGGGCTGGCTGTGCACGCCCAGGGTGCGGCGGTCGTGGTCCTCCTCCTCGTCGTGCTCCTCGTCGGTGAGCATCCGGGGCTCACCCGGCAGCCAGGCCCGCTCGATCATTTCCGAGGAGAGGTAGCGGCTCGTCGCGTCGCCCGGCGCGTACAGGTGGTTGTCCCCGTCGAAGATGCCGTAGGGCAGGGTCTGCTCTAGCTCCTCGCCGTAGATGCCGCGCGTTCCGAGCTTTGGCGTTTCGGTCACCAGGTCCTCCCGAGGTCATGGCGTCGTGTGTCGCCGTTATTTATACTTAGTCTAAACTAGTTGTACGGAGTCTAACTCCACGAACGCGACCTAGCCAAGCCCCCAAGTCCGTTCTCACAAGCGAGGATGATGAGCATCGTGAACATAAGCCTGCTGCTTGACATGGCGGCCGACGGCTTCGGCGACCGGGTTCTGGTCGGCCGCAAAGCGGCCGGACTGACGGGGCGCCGGGTGCGCCGGCTGAGCATCGGGGGCGCCCGGCTGATCCGCTCGGCAGAGGCTGACTCGCTCGTGTACCTCGGGGTCAACGGCCCGGCCTTCCCCGTCGCACTGTTCGCCGCCGCCCGCGCGGGCGCGGCGCTGGTTCCGCTGAGCTACCGGCTCGGCGCCGGGCAGCTCGGCCAGCTGCTCGCGAATCACCCGCGCGCGCTCGGCCTGGCCGGGCCGGACGAGATCGAGACGCTGCGCGCGGCCGGGCTGCCCGCGCTGACCTTCGACGACTGGCTGGCCGCGGCCGGCCACGGCGAAGACGACGAGGGCGAGGACGACGAGCCCGAGGCCGAGCCGCAGGCGCCCGCGGTGCTGATTTACACCAGCGGCACCACGTCCGCCCCCAAGGGCGTGCTCGTGCACCACGCCAACCTGCTCGCCTACGTCTTCGGCACGGTCGAATTTGACAGCGCCCAAGAAACGGAAGCCGCGCTGGTCAGCGTGCCGCCGTACCACATCGCGGCGGTCGCCAACGCGGTCACCAACCTCTACGCGGGGCGCCGCACCGTGGTCCTCGAGCAGTTCACGCCGGCCGAGTGGCTCGACCTGGTCCGGTCCGAGGAGATCAGCAACGCGCTGGTCGTGCCGACCATGCTGGCCCGCATCATCGACGAGGCCGACGAGGCCGCCCAGGCCGGCCACGCCCGGGCCGCCGTGCCGTCGCTGCGCGCGCTCGCCTACGGCGGCGCGCCGATGCCCGCCGCGGTCATCGAGCGGGCGCTGCGCCGCTGGCCGGACGTTGACTTCGTCAACGCCTACGGCCTGACCGAGACCAGCTCGACCATCGCCGTTCTCGGCCCCGACGACCACCGGGCGGCGCTGGCCAGCGACGATCCCGCGGTGCGGGCCAGGCTTTCGTCGGCTGGCCGGCCGGTGCCCGGGCTCGAGCTGGTGATCCGCGACGCGTCAGGCGGCGCGCTGCCGGCGGGTGCGGCCGGGCGGATCTGGGTGCGCGGCGACCAGGTGTCCGGCGAGTACGCGGGCAGCGGCACCGCTGTCGACGCCACGGGCTGGTTCGACACCCGCGACGAGGGCTACCTCGACGAAGACGGCTACCTGTTCATCGGCGGCCGGGCCGACGACACGATCATCCGCGGCGCCGAGAACATCGCCCCTGCGGAGATCGAAGACGTGCTGCTCGCGCACCCCGCGGTGGCGGACGCGGTGGTCGTCGGCATTCCCGACGAGGAGTGGGGCCAGCGCATCGAGGCGGCGGTGGTGCTGCGGGGCGCGGCGGCGGTGGACCAGGAGCAGCTGCGGGCGCACGTGCGCGGCAAACTGCGGGGCTCGAGGACGCCTGACCGCATCGCGATCTGGGCCGAGATACCGCGCACGGAGACCGGGAAGCTAGTCCGCCGCCAGGCCCTCGCACGGCTGACGAGCGAGCCCGCAGGCAGCTAGCCCGAGAGACAGTCAGTCAGAGAGACAGTCTGTCAGAGACAGTCAGCCCGCGGGAAACGAGTCCCGCGGGCTGGCCAGGTTCAGTCCTTCAGGCTGATCGCCCGCTTGGGGCAGGTCCTGATCGCGTCCCCGACCTTGCCGAGCACCGACTCATCCGGGGTTTCCTGCAAGATCAGCAGGGTGTCGTCGTCCTGCAGCTGGAAGACTTCGGGGGCGGCTAGCACGCAGAGGCCGTTGCTCTCACATAGGTCCCAGTCCACGTCAACGCGCACGCTGTTTCACCTTTCATCGGTCCGCAGGCAGCCACTCGGCGCTGGCCGGCAGACGCTCGGCGCTGGCCGGCAGCGGCCGAGCCTGCCCGGCTATGCTGGCATTTGGGGACGCTCTCACACGGAGACGCGCGGGGCAGTTACGATCCGCCTCTATTTAGGCGTAGTATAAACTAAGCTGGTGTTAGAGTGCCAACCCATCACCAGCGTCGGACCGTTTGGGGCACACCGGTGCTCGCCCCCCACGATGGCGACTGCAGCAAGGAAGTGATGGACCGTGGCAACGCAGGTGTCCCAGGCGGCAGACAGCGACAGTACTCCCGGCGCGTCGAACGCGCTAGTGCCGTCGCGGCGGCGAGCCGGGCTGACCCAGGAGCGGTCCCGCGACACCAGGCGCCGGCTGGTGCGGACCGCGATGCGGCTGTGGAACGAGCGCGGCTTCGAGACCGGTATCGAGGACACTACGGTCGACGAGATCGTCCAGGCGGCGGGGGTGACCAAGGGGACCTTCTACTTTCACTTCGCGCACAAGGAGGAGATCCTCCTTGAACTCGGCTACCAGACCGCCGCGCTCCTCGCGGAGGAGGCGATGCGCTGCGCCACCGCCAACCGCACCGTCGACGAGTCGCTCAAGCGGGTGACGAACGCGCTGGTCGCCAGCGTCAAGGCGGCGTCGCCCGCCGCGGTGGGCCGGGCGATCTCCGAATTCCTGCGGCCGCGCCGGCCAGGTGACCAGCTGCCGAACCTCACGCCGTCCTTCGCCGAGGCGCTCGAGATCGTCTTCACCCGTGCCCAGGAGGAAGGCGAGGTCACCGACAAGGTCGACCCGTCGGAGATGGCCCAGATCGTCGAGGCGCTGTACCTGGACTCGCTGCGCGAGTGGTCGCAGGGCAAGCTCAAGCACCTCAACCCGGCCCTGCAGCGCCGCACCGCGATCGTGCTGGCCGGGCTGCGACCCGGCTCCGCCTTCTAGCCGCAAGCACCGCAAGACCAGGCCAAAGACGACGGGCCGGCCACCAAGGGCCGGCCCGTGCAACTGCCTACAGCGCGACCTGCACCACGTCGTCTTGCACGCGGACAGGGAAGACCATCAGGTCCTGGTTGAAGTTGTCCTCGTTGGACGGTCGCACGCAGGTACCCGAGCGCACGTCGTACTTGCTCAGGTGCATCGGGCAGGTGATGTAGACGCCCTCGTCGAGCTTGCGGCCGCCAAGCCGGGTGCCCTGGTGCGGGCACAGGTTCTGGAAGGCGAAGTACTCGCCGTCGACGTTGGCGACCGCCACAGGAAACCCGTCAACCTCAACCGACGCCGTCATACCGGGGTCGAGGAAGTCGGCGGGGATCGCGTCGAAGTACTCAGCAGCCACGAACTCTCCTGATCAGGTGAATTGAATGCGGGGAACTACCGGACTAGTAGCCCCGGACGCGGATGACATCGAGCTTCTGACCGCGCGGACGGGTGACGACGAACAGGTGGACCTCCGCCACGTGCTCGACTTTCTGACCGCCGTGCTTGCCGATGACCCGCTGGATGGTGCCCTCCGCCTGCAGCCGCGGCCACATGACCGAGGTCATATCCGGGTTGTGGTCCCAGTCGGTCGCGCCGCCGCCCTCGCCGAGCGCCACCCCCTGGATGATCGTCGTCGTGCGGATGTCTTCCTTCTCGTACTCCCAGTTCAGCGACCGGCCGAGCTGTTCGAGCCCCGCCTTGGTAACCGCGTAGATCGACTGGAAAGGGAAGACCTCGATCGTCACCTCAGAAGAGGTGTTGATGATCTCCCCGCCGCCGGCCGCGCGCAGCAGCGGTATCGCCGCCCGGCAGGTGTAGATCGGTCCGAGCAGGTTGGTGCCGACCTGGGCGCTGATCTCGTTGTCGCCGAGCTCGTGCAGCGGGCAGGGCCGCTGCAGCCCGGCGTTGTTGATCAGGATGTCGAGCTTGCCGAAACGCTCGCTGATCACACCGAATGCGGCCCGGACGCTGTCCGGGTCGCCCACGTCGGCCACCACGCCGGTCACGTTCGGGCCGAGGGCGGCCTCGAGCGCCTTGAGCCGCGCCTCGCCGCGGGCCATCACCACGACCGAAGCACCCTCGGCGGCGAACAGCTTCGCGATGGCAAGCCCTGACCCGCTGGTCGCCCCCGTGATCGCGGCGACCTTTCCGGCCAGCTGGCCGGTTCTCTGCGTTTCCTCGCCCACGGCGCTCATCCGGCGATGACGCCGATGCCAGCGGCCTCGTTCTGGCGCCGCCACTCGTGCTTGGACATCCGCGTGGTGTCGATGTGCTTGGCCCGCGCACGGGCCCGCAGCGCGCCGACGGCGGCGTCGTCACGGGAGATCTGGGTGAACGGGTCGAAGCCGAAGAACCGGCAGGCGTTCTGCCAGGTGATCTGGTGCACCTCGTTGTCCGGGACCTGCGCGGCGGTCAGCTCGCCCCACACCACCTCGGGCGACTCCGGCCAGGTGGTGTCGGTGTGCGGGTAGTCGCACTCCCAGGCGATGATGTCGATGCCGATCTCGTGCCGCATCTTCAGCCCGATCGGGTCGGTGATGAAGCAGCCGAGCACGTGCTCGCGGAAAACCTCAGACGGGAGCTTGCCGCCGAAGTCGTTCGCCATCCACTTCTGGTTCTGCACGTGCCGGTCGACCCGCTCGAGGTAGAACGGGATCCAGCCGATGCCTGCCTCGGAGAAGGCGACCTTCAGCGTCGGGAACTTCCTGAAAATGTGGCTGAACAGCAGGTCCTGCGCGACCAGGGTCATCACCTGCGTCGGGACGATGACGGAGTGGTCGGCCGGGGCCTCGGGCGCCAGCTTGATCAGGCTCATGCCGCCGCCGATGTGCAGGCAGAGCACCGTGCCCTCGTCGACGCAGGCCTGCAGCATCGGGTCCCAGTAGCCGGACAGCAGGCTCGGGTAGCCCTGGGCGTGCGGCGCCTCGAGGAAGCTGATGGCCTTGCAGCCCTTCTTGGCCAGCCGCCGCACCTCGTTCGCGGCCAGGTCAGCGCCCCACATCGGCACCATGCCGAGCGGGATCAGCCGGCCGTTGGAGTCCGCGCACCACTCGTCGACGTGCCAGTCGTTGTAGGCCTGGAGCATCGTCAGCGACAGGGCCTTGTCCGGCGCTTCGGCGAACGTCCGCGCGTTGTAGCCGGCCATGCTCGGGAAGCACATCGAGGCGAGCACCCCGTTGGCGTCCATGTCGTCCAGCCGGGCGGCGAGGTCGAAGCAGCCGGGGCGCAGCTCGCTGTAGGTGCCGGGGTCGCGCCCCCACTCCTCGGCGGGCCAGCCGACCGTCGCCGCCATTCCGAACGGCGTCGAGGTGGCCGCGCCCTGGAAGACCCACTGGTCGATTCCCTCGGGCGTGCGGACGACCTTGGGCGCCTGATCCTTGAGCCTGGCCGGGACGTGATGCTCGTACATCGTGGGCGGCTCGATCGAATGGTCGTCGATGCTGACGAGGATCATGTCATCCATCTGCATGGCCAGCGGCCCCTTTCGACGCGGCAACTATGCCGATATTTCAACTCAGTCTAACTAGATGGACCGGCCGGGCGCTAGGGGCACTTTGGCCGTCGCATCTGGTCAGCGACTCGCCTGGTAGACGAGACGTAGATCTAATCTATACTCAGTCTAAATCTGGCGCGGTCGTCATCATCACTGGAGGGGCCGATGGGTTCTGGTAGCCGGCGGTGGCGGCGGAACGCTGGTGCTGCTCACCTCCTGGCGCCCCGACAAGACAAGGTTGCTCTCATGACCACGCAGACGATTCCGCTGTCCCACCGCGACCTGTTCGCACCGCCCGCGCCGGTGACCCTGGCCACCCTCGGGCCAACCGGGTACCCGCAGGTCACCGCCATCTGGGCGGTCCTCGACGGCGACTACGTGGTGACCTCGCTGGCGGGCGTGCGGCAGAAGCTGAAGAACCTCATCGCGCACCCGCGCGCCACGGTGTTCGCCGTCGACCCCGCCAACCCGTTCCGCACCGTCGAGGTCCGCGGCGACGTCACCATCGAGCCCGACCCCGGGCTGGTCACCCTGGGCAAGGTGCTCGCCGCGTACGGCACCGACCTGGCCTCGTTCAAGGGCCCGCTCGAAGGCCGCGTCACGATCACCCTGCGCCCCGCCCGGGTCGTTGCCCTGGGGTAACGGGTGTCAGCCAGCCTCCGTTCTGGATAAGAATTCTGATTTACCGGAACGGGAGCGGCTGACACTCCCACCGACGGTTCCCGCTGCGGCCAGGTCCCCGGCCCGAGGTTGCCCGTGGCGGCCGGGACGGGTTTGACTAAGGTTGCTACCCGGCCCTTCGTCAGCAGATGGGACTACCGATGACCAGCACACCCGCCAGCCAGCTGGATGCCGCCGATCCGCTCGCCCGGTTCCGCTCCCGGTTCGTGGCCGTCGACGACCTGTCTGTCGTCGCCTACCTGGACGGCAACTCCCTCGGCCGGCCGCTGGCGGTCACCGGGGAACGGCTGGCCGGCTTCATCACCGGCGCGTGGGGCAGCCGGCTGATCAGGAGCTGGGACGAGGCCTGGATGGACGAGCCGGTGGCGGTGGGGGACCGCCTGGCGAACCTCGTACTCGGCGCCGCTCCCGGTCAGGCGATCGTGGCCGACTCCACCTCGGTCCTGCTCTACAAGCTGATCAGGGCGGGTGTCGCGGGCAGGCCCGGCCGCGACGAGATCCTCATCGAGCGGGCCAACTTCCCCACCGACCGGTTCATCGTCGACGGCGTCGCGGCCGAGTGCGGACTGACCGTCAGGCAGCTCGACGCGCCGCACGACACCGGGGTGCGGCCGGCCGACGTGGCGGCGGCCGTGTCGGACCGCACCGCGCTGGTGGTGCTGAGCCACGTGGCCTACCGTTCGGGGTTCGCGGCCGACATGGCGGGGATCACCCGGGCCGCGCACGACGCGGGCGCGCTGATCTTGTGGGACCTGTGCCACTCGGCCGGCGTGCTGCCGGTCGAACTCGACGCCTGCGATGCCGACCTGGCGGCCGGCTGCACCTACAAGTACCTGAACGGCGGCCCCGGGTCGCCGGCCTTCTGCTACGTCGCCGCCCGGCTGCAGGACGAGCTCAGCCAGCCGGTCTGGGGCTGGATGGGCGCCGCGGAACCGTTCGCGATGGGGGCTGACTACCAGGCGGCGAAGGGGATACGCAAGTTCATCTCCGGCACCCCGCCGGTGCTGGCGATGCAGCCGCTCAAGGACATGCTCGAGCTGATCGAGGAGGCGGGCCTCGCGGCGGTCAGGCGCAAGTCGGTGGCGCTCACCTCCCATGCGGTCACGCTGGCGGACGAGCTGCTCGCCCCGCTCGGCGCGGTGCTCGCGAGCCCTAGCGACGCCGCCGAGCGCGGCTCGCACATCACCGTCGACCACCCCCGGTTCGCCGAGGTGACCGCGGCCCTGTGGCGGCGGGGTGTGATCCCTGACTTCCGGCCGCCGGACGGGATCCGCATCGGGCTGTCGCCGCTGAGCACCAGCTTCGGCGAGCTGGAACGCGGAGTCGAGGCGGTCGCCGAGGAACTGCGCGCGCGTCTTTAGGCCGGTTCCTGTTCCGGTGTTGGCCGGGTTGTGGCGTGGTCGTGTTGTGGCGGGTCAGGGCGACGGTGACCTGCTGGCCGAGTTCGACTGCGTGGTGTTCAGGAAGCCCGGCGTGTGCGGCGACGGGCTGAAGGCCAGCGCGAGCGCGATCCCGGCGCCGGCCAGCACCGCGACGGCCAGCGCGACGGGCAGCAGCCAGCGCGGGCCGCGGCGGCGGGCGGCCGATGCCTCGGTCGCCGGGTACCGTCCGGGGCGGCCGGGGTCGGTCGGCTGGGCGGGGGCGGGGGCGGCTGTCTGGACCGGGGCGACGGCCGGGAGCGGGGTCGGCAGCACCGGCGCGCTTGACTCGAGCACGGCCGCGACCTGGTCCGGCCAGAACTTACCAGGCGCGACCGCGGGGTAGGCGGCGGCGCTGACCGCCACGTCGCTCATCAGCTGGCCGAGGGCAGGCCTGGCGGCCGGGTCCTTCTCCAGGCAGGCGTCGATCACCGGCCGCAGCCCGGCCGGGACCATGGTCAGGTCGGGCTGGCCGTTGACGACCCGGTAGGCGACCGGCCAAGCAGACCTCGCAGGCCGCCCCCAAGCTCAACCTCTCCACGTTGACCGCGGACGACGGCGGCACCACGCTGACCGCCACCCCGATCGACGCCGAAACCGGCAGCGGATTCTGACACCAGGACCACGCACCTGGATCACCGCACCTGGACCTAGGCCGACGGAATCCGGGCCGGAGCACCCGGGCCTGAGCCGAGAAAGGAACCGCAATGGCCGCACAATTCGAGCCGCCCGCGCCGACTAGACAGGACCCGGTCATTCAGCCCGACCGGGCCGCCCGGCTGCTTATCGTGCCGGCGCTGGCCGGCTGCCTGGTCGCGCTGACGCTGGGCATCTACGGGCGCCTGCACCCGCCGACCGGGGTGGCGGTGGACATCGTGGGGTTCTCGAGCCCGGCCACGGTCAAGGCCTGGCTGGCCACGATCGCGGTGCTGTTCGCCCTCGTCCAGCTGGGCTCCGCGCTGGTCATGTACGGGAAGGTGCGGTGGATCAGCGCGCCGCCGTGGATCAGCGCCCTGCACCGCTGGTCGGGCCGGATCGCGTTCATCGTCACGGTGATCGTCGCGGTGCACTGCCTGTACGCGCTGGGATTCGAGACCTTCAGCGCCCGGGTGGTGGTCCACTCGATCGCGGGCTGCCTCTTCTTCGGCATGATCACGGCCAAACTACTAGCGCTGACTAAGCGCGGGCTGCCAGGCTGGGTGCTGCCGGTGACCGGCGGGCTGGCATTCGCGCTGCTGGTGCTGATCTGGTTCACCTCGGCGTTCTGGTTCTTCTCGATCTTCGGGTTCCGGCGGTAAGCGGGATGCGGGACGACGACACGCGCCTTCTGGAGTGACTATGGATGGACTGGCGTTGACAGACGGCTCGGCGCTAGGTGACGGCCCGGCGTTGACGGACGGCCGGGCGCTGGCTGACGGCCCGGCGCTGCCGGGCCACCGCGCGCGGCCGGGGCGCCGGGCGGTACTGGCCGGCGCGTGCGCCGCCTGCGCGGCGGTGCTAACCGGCTGCACCACCTACGACGCCAACAACGGGTTCACCCCGCAGTCAAGCGCGGCCGCCCCGGCCAGTAGCGCCTCCGCCGCCGGGACCGCCTCCGCGGCCGCCACCGGTTCCAGCGCTGCCGCGACCGCTTCCGGGGCGGGCGTCCCGGCGAATGCCCTCGCCACTACCGCCCAGGTGCCCGAGGGCGGCGGCAAGATCATCACCGGCAAGAACATCGTGATCACGCAGCCGGAGGCCGGGTCGTTCAAGGCGTTCAGCGCGATATGCACGCACCAGGGCTGCATCGTCGGCACCGTCGCGGGCGGGACCATCGACTGCCCGTGCCACGGCAGCAAGTTCAGCATCAAGGACGGCTCGGTCGTCAACGGCCCCGCTACCAGTCCGCTGCCCCGGATCGCGATCACCGTGGAGGGCACGTCGATCGTCAAAGGATAAGCCTCGGACGCCTGCGAAGGCGCCACGGATGCGGCCTCAGCGTTACGGTACAGCTCAGCGCTACGGGCCCAGCCTCGGGTTACGGGCGCAGCCCGCTTTCCGTCAGCACCACCTCAAGCACCCGCAGCGCGTAGTGCACCCGCGACTTGACCGTGCCGACTGGGATACCAAGTGTCTGAGCCGCCTGGCTGGCGGTCTGGTCGCGAAGGAACGTCTCGTGCAGCACCTGCCGGTGCGATGAGGTCAGGCGGCCCATCGCGTCGGCCACCGCGACGCGCAGCACGATGGCCGAAGTACCGTCGTCAACCGGGACGTCCGCGGACGCGCCTTCGCCGCTTTCGGCGGCCCTCGCCCTTCTGCGCCGGTGCTCGTCGATCGCGATGCGCCGGGCCACGGCCGTCAGCCAGGGCATCAGCGAAGGCTCAGAGAAGTCGAGCCGGCCGGCTTCGCGCCACGCGCGGACCATGGTCTCCTGCACGATGTCCTCCGCGTGCTGCCGGTCGCGGCCGGTCAGCCGCAGCACGAATGACATCAGCGGCGCCCGGTACACCTTGTACAGCGCCGTGATGACGGCGTCGTCTGGCCCGGCGACCCCCGCACGTCCCGAGCGGGAACCCCCGCCCAAAAGACTCACAAGGCTATTTAATAACGACGACCAGGCGCTTAGGCACCCTTACCGGGAGATAAACAGATAATAAGAATACGCGCAGAAACGAACATAGCCGCGGGCGATTAGGCGGTCATTAATGTCGCGGCCGTCCCCGTCCCTCCCGTATAGCCCGGGCGTCAGCTGTCCCTGCGGGGTCAGGAAGCCGGCCACTCGCCCGCTTCGCCTGTCACCTCGTGCGTCAGGCAGCCGGCATGCGCCCCGCGCCGCCTTCGCGCACTACTCGGTACGCCGCCAGCGCCACGCCCTTGTGGCCAGCCGTCACATCCGGCGCAATTTACTCGGCTGTACAGGTAAATAAAAGATCTTGGTAATTTTTTCGAGAATAGTACATATAAGTTTCCATGTTAATGGCTGACGGCGCCGTGACGTCAAGATGGGCGGTCACGGGCAGGGAACAACTGTCACAAATTCCTCGCCGATACCGCGCGACGCGATGGTTTCTAACCGGCCCGTGACCAGGCGGCCCGCAAACCGGCGTACCGGCCGCCAGCTGGGACGGTGGGAGCTCGCCTTTGACGCCGAACTGTGCTCTGGGAGCCCGGCACGTCGATACCTGGGTCTTCGTCAGCCTGCCCGCCAGTGAATCCGAGGAAATCCGCGACCTGGCTGGCGGCCTGCGCCGGGGCTTCGGCTCGCTGCGGGTGCGGGCCACGATCGGGACCAGTACCTGGACCACGTCGATCTTCCCCGGTAGTCAGGCTGCCTACGTCCTTCCGGTCAAGCGGTCGGTTCGCGTCGCTGAAGCCCTGGACGTGGGAGACACGGCGCAGGTGATCCTCGAGCTGGTCGACTTCACCTAGCGCCGTCGTCAGGCAGTATCTCCCATCAGAAACATAGGGATTTTTCTTACCCAGACAGGGAATTGCGACGACCATGCAGACCTGGGAAGCCATTGAGTCACGCCGGAACGTACGGTCCTTTTCCGACCGGGCGATCCCGGCCGGGAACCTGGACCAGATCCTCGAGGCGGGCCGCCGGTCGCCGTCGTCGCAGAACTGGCAGCCGTGGGACTTCATCCTCGTCACCGACCGCGGGCAGCTCCGCGAACTGGCGACCGTCTGGGAGGGGGCCGCTCACGTGGCCGGGGCGGCGGCGACCATCGTGATGATCGGCCCCGCGGCCGACAATGAATTCCACCGTGCTCAGTTCGATCTGGGGCAAGCGGCGATGGCGATGACGCTCGCGGCCACCGACCTGGGCATCGGCAGCTGTCACGCGGGCGTCGCGGACCTGCCACTCGCCAGGGACCTGCTCGGCTTCCCTGACGACCGCGACTGGGCCTTTCTTATCTCATTCGGCTACCCGGCGGACCGGCCGCTGACCCCGATCAAGAATCCCCGTCGGCGGCCGTTCGCCGAGGTCGTCCATCGCGGTCGCTGGTAAGCCCAGCCCGGGGCGCTGGCAGGCCTACGCGGGTGATCAGACCGCGCAGGCGCTAGTCGAGGATCTCGCAGATGACGGCGCCGCTCGTGAGGGTGGCGCCCGCCTGCGCGGTCAGGCTGGCGACAGTGCCTGACTTATGCGCGGTGACCGGCTGCTCCATCTTCATCGCCTCGAGGACGATCACCAGGTCGCCCGCGCTGACTTGCTGCCCCTCGGTGACGGCGACCTTGATGACGGTGCCCTGCATCGGCGCGGTCAGGGCGTTGCCCGACGCCGCGGCGACCGGGCCTGACTTGCGCTGACGCCGTGGCTGGGCGCCGCCGGCCGCGGGCGGGGCGGCGGCCGCGGCGAGGGTCGCGGGCAGGGTGACCTCCAGCCGCTTGCCGTCGACCTCGACGACGATCGTCTGCCTGCCGCCCGCGTCGCCTTCTCCCGCCGCGTCAGTGCCGTCCGGGGTCCAGGGCGCGATCTCGTTGCGGAATTCCGTCTCGATCCACCGCGTGTGCACCGTGAACGGCCCGGGCTCGCCGTACAGCTCGGGGGCGAAGGCGGGGTCGGCTACGACGGCGCGGTGGAACGGCAGTGCGGTCGCCAGCCCGCTCACCTCGAATTCCGCCAGTGCCCGGCCGGCCCGCTGCAGCGCCTGCGCCCGGGTGGCGCCGGTGACGATGAGCTTGGCGAGCAGCGAGTCCCAGGCCGGGCCGATCACCGAGCCCCGCCGCACGCCTGAGTCAAGCCGGACACCCGGCCCGGTCGGCGGCTGCCAGCCGGCGACGGTCCCGGGACCCGGCAGGAATCCCCGGCCGGGGTCCTCGGCGTTGATACGGAACTCAATGGAGTGGCCGCGTGTCTGCGGGTCGCCGGTCGTGCCGTCAGGCCAGGCGCCGATCGCCTCGCCCTCGGCGATCCTGAACATCTCGCGCACCAGGTCGATGCCGGCCACTTCCTCGGTGACGGGGTGCTCGACCTGCAGGCGGGTGTTGACTTCGAGGAACGACACGGTACCGTCCTGGCCGATCAGGAACTCGCAGGTGCCGGCGCCGACGTAGCCGGCTTCACGCAGGATCGCCTTGGACGCGGTGCGCAGCACGCTTTCCTGCTCGCTGGTCAGGTACGGGGCCGGGGCCTCCTCGACCAGCTTCTGGTGGCGCCGCTGCAGCGAGCAGTCCCGGGTGGAGACGACGACGACGGTGCCGTGCGTGTCCGCCAGGCACTGGGTCTCCACGTGCCGCGGCCGGTCGAGGTAGCGCTCGACGAAGCACTCGCCGCGGCCGAACGCGCCGACGGCCTCCCGGACCGCCGACTCGTAAAGCTCGGGGATCTCCTCCAGCGTGCGGGCGACCTTGAGGCCGCGGCCGCCGCCGCCGAACGCGGCCTTGATCGCGACCGGCAGGCCGTGCTCCTTGGCGAAGGCGGTCACCTCGGCCGCGCCGGCCACCGGGTCGGCGGTGCCCGCCACGAGCGGCGCGCCCGCCCGCTGGGCGATCTTCCTGGCGGCGACCTTGTCGCCGAGGTCACGGATGGCCTGCGGCGGCGGCCCGATCCAGGTCAGCCCGGCGTCGAGCACCGCCTGGGCGAACTCGGCGTTCTCCGACAGGAACCCGTAGCCGGGGTGGACGGCGTCGGCGCCTGACTTGGCGGCGGCGTCCAGGATCTTGCCGATGTCGAGGTAGCTGGCGGCGGGGGTGTCGCCGCCGAGCCCGAAGGCCTCGTCGGCCGCCTGCACGTGCGGCGCGTCCCGGTCCGGGTCGGCGTACACCGCGACGCTGGCGATACCGGCGTCTTTGCAC
>DASYAD010000235.1:0-20656 GCA_036501515.1 Trebonia sp.
GACGCGACGTCTCGATCACCATTTTCACCGCCTCGTCCTTGTATTCAGGCGAGAAGCTCTTCTTCGCACGTGACAAAATTTCCTCTTTCCGGAGAGTCCATTCTAATGGGGCGGACTGTCCGGGAAGCTCGGGGCACCTCATGTCGCATTCCGCACCGCGCGCCAGCCTCAGCCACCGGGCCTGTCCGCTCGCATCCCAGCCCGCCAGCGCCCGGTTCGCGCTCCACTTTCTATCGGCTTGGAGCGTTTTCGCCACTCTCTATCAGTTAGATAGCGACAGATCATCACAAAGCGGACAGGAAAATGGCGCAAACCGATAGAAAGTCAGCTGAGAACTCGAAGTGACAGAAAGTCGCGCGGCAAGCCCACCGCTGCCGCGCCGCGCCCGCGCGGCAGCCCCCGCCGCGTCGCGCCCCGTGTCTGCGGACCCGCCCCCGGCTCCGCTCCTGCCAGCGGCCGCACCGGGCACCGCGCCAGCCGGCGTTCCACTCCCCATCGGTTATTGCCGTTCTCGCCACTCCCCATCAGTTTGGTAGCGATAAACCGTCACAAACCCCGACAGGAAACGGTCGCAACCGATGGGGAGTCGCTGCAAACGGTCGCAACCGATGGGAAGTCGCGGGAAACGGTCGCAACCGATGGGAAGTCGCAGCAAACGGTCGCAACCGATGGGAAGTCGCAGCAAACGGTCGCAAGTGATGGGAAGTCGCGCGGCAGCACGGCGCCTAGCGGCCGGGGGGCATGAGTATGCGCGGGGCGGGGTCCCGATGGGGTGGGAGGTGCGGAGACCGGGGACACGCTGGCCGCCTCAAGCGCGCGGGAAATTATTGTCATGCTGGCATCCGGGGACGTCGAGGCGGGCGGGGCGGCGCCGTACCTGATGGTGAAAGGGCGCCCGGCGCCCGGCAGAACACGACACGCGAGGAGCACCACCGTGAAGTACATGCTGATCATCTACGGCAACCAGGAGCTTTGGAGCTCATTCGAGCCGGCCGAGTTCGCCAGGGAGATCGCGGCGTTCGACGCCTTCAACAAGAGGTACTACGAGAGCGGCGAACTGCTCGGCGCCTACGGCGTGGCCGACGCGGCGGCGACCAAGCTGGTCCGGGTCGCCGACGGGCAGCCCGCGGTGACCGACGGCCCCTACCTGGAGACCAAGGAGTACCTGGCGAGCTGGTACCTGCTCGACGTGGACGGTGAGGAGCGCGCGCTTGAGATCGCGGCCGACCTGCCGTCGGCGAAGTACCGGCCGGTCGAAGTGTGGCCGATCCTGCACGAGGCGTCCCGTGAGACCGGCGTCGATATCGGTGTCGCCTGACGGCGCCCGGCCGGAGACTGCCCGTGACTGACGACACCGGGACCGGCGACACCGCGACCGGGACCGGGACCGGGACCGGTAATACCGACACCGGGACCGGCGACACCAGAACGGGTGACCCGGGCGTCGAGGACCTGCTGCGCGAGCTCGCGCCGCAGGTCCTCGGCGTGCTCATGCGGCGCTACGGCGGCCTCGATACCTGCGAGGACGCGGTGCAGGAGGCGCTGCTCGCCGCAGCCACCCAGTGGCCGGCGAGCGGGCTGCCCGGCAATCCGCGCGGCTGGCTGCTCACGGTCGCCACCCGGCGCCTCACCGACCTGCTGCGCAGCGACGCGGCCAGGCGGCGACGCGAGGATGCCGCCTTCCTGGCCACCCCGCCGTCCGTGCTGGCGGGCGCCGACGCCTGGCTGGCCGACGCGGGGACCAGCGGTGCGTCCGGCAGCGCGTCCGACAGTGACGACACGCTGACGTTGCTGTTTCTTTGCTGCCACCCTGCCCTGACGCCGTCCTCGCAGGTCGCGCTCACGCTGCGGGCAGTCGGGGGGCTGAACACGGCCGAGATCGCCCGCGCGTTCGGGGTGCCCGAGGCGACGATGGCGCAGCGCATCAGCCGCGCGAAACAGCAGATCCGCGCGGCAGGCGCGAGGTTCATCCTGCCCGGTGAAACCGACCGCGATCAGCGGATCCGGGTCGTTCAGCAGGCGCTGTACCTGATCTTCAACGAGGGTTACGCGGCTTCGGCGGGTGCGTCGCTGCAGCGAACTGACCTGACCGCCGAGGCGATCCGGCTGGCGCGGCTGCTGCGCCGGCTGCTGCCTGATGACGCGGAGAGCGCCGGGCTGCTCGCGCTCATGCTGCTGACCGACGCCCGCCTCGCGGCCCGGGTCACGCCTGACGGCGGGCTTATCCCGCTGACTGAGCAGGACCGGGCCCGCTGGGACCCCGCACTGATCGCCGAGGGGGCCGCGCTGACCGCGCAGACACTCGCCACCACGCGGGCCCTCGGCCCGTACCAGCTACAGGCCGCGATCGCCGCGGTGCACGACGAGGCGGCGTCGCTGGCGGACACCGACTGGACCGAGATCCTCGCTCTCTACGAGCTGCTTAACCAGGTCTCCCCCGGGCCTATGGCCTCGCTCGGACGGGCGGTGGCGGTCGCGATGGTGCACGGCCCGGCGGCCGGACTCACCGCGACGGGGGAACTCGCGGAGCCACTCGGCCGCCATCACCGGTTCCACGCGGTCCGCGGCCACTTGCTGGAAATGGCGGGCGACAGCGCCGCGGCCCGGGCCGCCTACGACACGGCCGCCAGGTACGCCACCAACACGGCCGAGAAACGCTACCTCTGCAGGAAACTCGCGGACCTCGAGCGCCGGGCTCAGCGGCCGGGCTGAACGGGGCGGGACGAATGCGGCCTGATGTATGGGGGGACGGATATGGGGCGGGCCGCGTAGAGACGGATGTGGCGCGGGCGCGAACGGACACCGACGCCACGGGGGTTGCGCGGATCGAGGCCGGCGCGAGCGGACACCGACGTGGCCGGGTGCCCGGGTGGTGGAGGCGGGCGACGGCAAGGAGGACGTGAGCCGGGATTGGACGCCTGCGCGGCGGGCGCGAGCGGACGGGGCGGCGCGGCAGGAGCGCGTGAGCGGGAGTGCGGTGATCGCGGGCACGAACAGATGGACTGGCGCGGGCGGGATGAACACGGCGGGCGGGACCCGTGCCAGGTCCCGCCCCGCCGCCCTGTCAGTCTGGTCAGCTGCCTACATACTGGTGTTCTCGTAGCCTTCCGGCTTGCCTTCGAGGACCATGAACTTGGTCTCCAGGAAGTACTGGAGGCCTTCGTGCACGCCCTCGCGGCCGATGCCTGACTGCTTGTAGCCGCCGAAGCTCACGCCGAAGTCGGTGCGCATCGCGTTGTGCCCGACGGTGCCCGACCGGAGGCGGCCGCCGACCTCGCGGGCGCGGTTGATGTCTTCGGTGAACACCGAGGCGTTGAGCCCGTAGATGGTGTCGTTGGCGATGCGGACCGCGTCGTCCTCGTCCTCGGCCGGGATGACGGACAACACCGGGCCGAAGATCTCCTCCTGGGCGATCACCGAGTGGTTGTCGACGTTGCCGAACACGGTCGGCTCGACGTACCAGCCGCGGTCCAGGTTCTTGGGGCGGCCGCCGCCGGTGGCGAGGGTCGCGCCGTCGGCGATGCCCTTGGCGATATACCCCTCAACCCGGTCCCGCTGCCGCTCGGCGGCGAGGGGGCCCATCTGGGAGTCGCCGTTGAACGGGTCGCCGACCCGCACCTGGCTGAACGTGGCCGCCAGCGCCTCGAGGAGCGCGTCGTGCCGCGACCTGGGGACCACGATCCTGGTCAGCGAGGAGCAGACCTGCCCGGACAGGAAGCACTCGGCCTGGGACAGGGTGCGGGCGGTCTTCTCGATGTCGATGTCGTCGAGGATGACGGCGGCCGACTTGCCGCCGAGCTCCAGCGTGCAGCGGGCGATCCGCTCGCCGCAGATCGAGGCGATCCGCCGGCCGGCCGCGGTCGACCCGGTGAAGGTGATCTTGTCCACTCGCGGGTCGCGGACCAGCAACTCGGAGACCTCACGGTCGGCGGTGACCACGTTGAGCACGCCGGCCGGCAGGCCGACCGCCTCGGCTGCCTCGGCCAGCAGGTAGCCCTCGCCCGGCGCCTCAGGTGAGTTCTTCAAGATGACGGTGCAGCCGGCCAGCAGCGCCGGCGCGACCTTGTTGCTGATGAGGCCCATCGGCGCGTTCCACGGGATGATCGCGCCGACGACGCCGACCGGCTCGCGCACGAGCAGGCCGAATTGCCCGGACGACGGCTTGGCCGGCTCCTCGAACGGGTACGTGTCGGCCAGCGCCGCGAACGCGTTGAAGGTCTGCTCCGCGCCGCGGCCGCCGTGCTTGGCGACGGCGTGCAGCACACCGGACTCGCGCGGCCAGATCTGGCCGATGTCCTCGGTGCGCCGCTGCAGCTCAGCGCCGATCGCCCGCAGGTACTCGGCGCGCCTGGCGTGCGACAGCCACCGCCACGGCCCGTTGCCGAACGCTTCCTTGGCCGCGCTGACGGCGCGGTCGATGTCGGCCGCCTGTGCCTCGGGGACGGTGAAGTACAGCTGCTCGGTATCGGAGTCGATGACCTTGATGGTGGCCTCGGACGACGGTGCGACCCACTGGCCGCCGACGTAGAAGCGGTCGGTGTGGTTAATCGGCGCGGTTGCCTGAGTCATGCGGTGCCCTCCCGGCACGGCCCCGCGGACGCGCGCCCCTGAAGAACGCACGCGTGCGCGAAGCCTGGTCGTCTCACTGTGACTTCCACCCTAAGCCGGGACCGGGCCGACGCCAACTGTCGCCGGCCCGAATGGTCTGGCCGGCGTGCTGTTTCCCGGCACGAACGGCCGGAGCCCGCCCGCCCCGCCGCCGCGCACGGATCGCCGGTGATGATCAAGAGCCTGGCCATGACCCTCCTTCCCTTGAGTTGCCGTCCTCGTGACCACGGAGCTGTTTCCGCGACCACTGTGTTGCCCACCTCGTGACTACTGTGTTGTCATCTTGTGACCACTGACTTCGCTGCCCGAAGTCACGGCCACGTCGGCCAGCGCGGGCCGCCCGGGTGTCACCCGGCGGGCGCGGGCACATTAACCGGGCTCCGTGGGTTTCCGCCGCCGCAGGCGGGTAGCGTTCAGTTGGTTCTTGCCGGACATGGGGAGGCGATCGGCTATCAGCACCACATCGACGCCAAGAGTCGGAGACGGCATCGCGCATGCTGCGCGCATTCCCGGTGAGCGCTGAGGGGCCCTGACGATGCAGCCGCCCACGACGGACAGCGGGAGGGACGGTAATACCGTGCTTGACCGAGAGTTCGGGGCGGCGTCGCTGTCTGGACTGCGTGCGGCGGTGCTCGACTCGGCGTCCGCGGCCGGACTCAACAGCGACCGGGCGATCGACGTGATGCTTGCCATGCACGAACTGGCCGCCAACGTCGTCAGGCACGGCGCCGGGCGCGGGCGGCTGCTCATGGAAACGACACCGCGGGCACTGCGCTGCGAGGTCAGCGACGTGGGAATGGGCCGCCACGCCGCCCGGCTGGCCGAGACGGCGGCGCACGGGCCGCGGGGCGGCCGGGTCCCCGACTCGCCCCCGGTGGCGTCCTGGCCGGTCGAGCACGGCCACGGCCTGTGGCTTGTCCGCCGCACCGCCGACCAGGTGCAGGTCACGACCGGGCCGGACGGCTCGGTGGTCTCCGTGATCTTCAGTCTGCCCGGCGGCAGGTAATCGCCAGTTTGCCGGTTTGACCTGATTTGCCCCGGGTAGCGGATGCTTGCCGGACAAGGCCGGGCCGCGTTTTCGCGACCCGCAACGCGGGCGACGCTGACGCCAGGAGCATCACGGGCCTGGCCGCGACGCGCGGGGGCAGGCGCCGGGCAGCGGGGCACCAGCGGGTGCCCTGGACGCCTGGCGCTTCCGCATGCCCGCGCGCGGGTCGGGCGGGTCGGATGTGGCCGACGGGACGGGTGCCCCCCGCGTCAGAGAGTGCGGCCGACGGGAAAGATTCTGCCCGCCTCAGAGGATGCGGCCGGCGGGGACAGAACCTGCCCGCCTCAGAGGATGCGCGCGACCACCAGGCACGCGTCGGCGCTGGTATCAGAGGATGCGGACGACCACCAGGCAGGCGTCGTCGCTGGTGTCGGAAATGGAACTGCCAAGGATGCGGTCGGCGTGACTGGCCGCGTCCGGGCCAGCCGGAGCGGCCTCGTCGGTGAACTCACGCAGCGCGTCGCTGATCGAGGCGGTCCGGCGCTCGATCAGGCCGTCGGTGTAGAGCAGCAGCGTGTCGCCGCTGGACATCGGCAGGACGGCCTCTTCGTACTCGGCGTCCGGGTCGAGCCCGAGCAGGACGCCGCCGGGCAGCGGCAGCATCTCGGCCGCGCCGTCGCGCACCAGGACCGGCGGCAGGTGCCCCGCCCTGGCCCAGCGCAGCACCCGCGTCTCCGGGTCGTAACGGCCGCAGACGACGGTGCCCGCGATGCCCTCGGTCAGGTGGCAGGCGGCGTAGTTGAGGTGCCTGAGCAGGTCGGCCGGGCCCGCCCCGGTCGCGGCGAGCCCGCGCAGCGCGTTGCGGGCCGCGATCATGCCCGTGACCGCGTCGATGCCGTGCCCGGTGATGTCCCCCACCACGAGCAGCAGCTGCTTGTCCGGCAGCAGCAGCGCGTCGTACCAGTCGCCGGCGACCAGGTGGCCCTGCTCGGCCGGCCGGTAGCGCACCGCCACGTCGACCCCGGCGGTCTCGACCGGGGTGTCGTCCTCCGGCATGATCGCCCGCTGCAGGCGCAGCGCCAGCAGCTGCTCCTGCTCGGCCCGGTGCTCGCTGTCGGCCAGCTGGTCCTGCGTCGCGGCCAGCGCCACCTGGGTGTGGTAGTGCGCGGACACGTCCTGGAAAGCGCCGCGCAGCCCCGTCACCTCGTCGCCGGTGAGCACCGGCTCGGCGAAGACGCGGATCTGCCTGATGGCCGTGTCCCCGGGGCGGACAATCCTGAAGACCGCGACCGAGGGCTCGCGCTGGTGCAGCAGCGACTGGCGGAACCGGCGGACCTGCGCCCGGTCGGCCGCGATGGCGAAGCTGTGCAGGCTGTCGGTGGGGATCGGCACCGCGTGCCGCGGGTCGAGGCCGAAGACGGCGAACGCCGACTCCGTCCAGCGGACGTCGCCGGTGGTCAGGCTCTCTTCCCAGGCGCCGATACGGCCCAGCCGCTGCACGTGGTCGAGCAGGTCGCCGAGGCGCTCGGCCTCCCCGACCGGCCGCCAGCTGAAGGCCACCCCGGCGAAGAACGCGACCGCGTGCACCCCCGCGACCTGAACCGCGTCCACCTCGCCGCTCAGCGCGGTGACCTCGGGTCCTGTGAGGTGCTCGGAACGCCCGCTGGCCAGGATCCGCTCCGCCATGGCGAACAGCCCGTTGCCCGACGCGGACGCCGGGTACGCCTCAAGCAGCGTCAGGCCGGCCAGCTCGGCCGCCTGCCGCCCGGCCGGGTCGGTGTACGCGGGGCTCATGTGCACGATGCCGAAGTCGGTCAGCGTGCCGTCGGCCCCCCACAGCGGCCTGACGATCAGGACCGACTCGGTGACCTGGTCGAGCGCGCGGAAGATGGCGGGCGAGGGCGCGGTCGAGCCCACCGGCCCGTAGGCCAGCCGCAGGGCGAGGACGTCGGTGAACCCGGCCAGTGCGGCCGCCACCGAGGCCCTGACGCCGGCGTCGAATACACTCCGCGCGGCCGGCCACCAGGCCTCGGCCACGCCGAGCAGCATCCCCGTGCGGTCCCGCAGGCCGAGCACCGCCCGGGCGGCGCCCCGCCCCCACGGCGCGACGGCCGGCACCCGGTCGGCTGCCGGCAGCCCGGCCGGCCGCCACAGGTCGGCCTCGCTGGCGACCACCCGCTGCTCCGGGCAGTCGAACTGCGGCGGCAGCCGCCGCCAGCGGCTGGTGTCCGCCCCGCCGAGGCCGTCCTGACCGAACAGGTCGAGTGCGCCGTCGGCGTCGAGCAGCCATACCGCCACCGCCGCCACCCCGAACCGTGCCCGCAGCTGCGCGGCAAGGGCACCGACCAGCTCGGCGCCGTCACGGTCGCGCTCGGCGGCGGCAATCGCCACCGGGTTGTCCGCAGGCCCGAGCACCCGTCCGGACTCGATCCACTCCATCGGCGCGGCCAGCGTCGCCTCCGGACGGCGCGGGGCCGCCTCCTGCCGGGCAGCGGGTTCATCGTCGGCGGCGGCCGGTGACGGCCCGGGGGCGGGCGGGAGCTCCTCGGCCAGGACCGCGGCGGCCATCTCCGCCTCGGGCAGCCCCGCGGCCGCGGCCATGTCCGCCAGCTGGCGGGCGGTCTCGGCCAGCGACCAGCCGTGCCGCTCCATGAGCACGCCCCTGGCGATTGCGACGACCACGGCGGCTTGGCCGTCCGCTCTGGCCCGGGCCAGCTCACGCCGCTGGCGTTCGACGACCGCCGACAGCCGCGGCACGTCCTCGCCGTCTGTCACAGGCATCGCCTCCGCTACGGGTGACTGCTCCACGGCGCCCGCCCGCAGTCCCTCGTTACCATGCGACGCATGTCTTAATGCGATCTACCTAACGTAATGGGAGGCGCCTGCTAGAAAGCCTAGCACCAGCGGAGCGAGACGGTCTGCAGCGCGAGTCAGCCGCTCCGTTCTGGATAATTCAATGAATTCTCGGCAGGGGGCCGAGCTGCGGGGACAGATGACTATATCCGCAATTGAGGCGCACGGCCTCGGTGGAAAGCGACTATCGTGTAACAGTCAGTCGTTCGTAAGGAGCCTCCGCAGGGGTCGAGGAAACGGGAGAGTCGATGACAGACGTTGACCACGAGCGGCCACGTCTCGACCGGGCGGCGCTTGAGCAGTTGCTCGCGGGCCTCACGGCGGTGCGCGGCGGCGACTTCAGCACGCGCCTCGCGCTCACCGGCGACCCGCTCGTCGACGAAATCGGGGCCGTGTTCAACCGCATGGTCGACCAGCTCGACGAATTCACCTCTGAGGTGACCCGGGTGGCCCGCGAGGTCGGCACCGAAGGCAAGCTCGGCGGCCAGGCGAACGTCTCCGGCGTCTCCGGGACGTGGAAGGACCTCACCGACTCGGTCAACGCGATGGCCGGGAACCTGACCTGGCAGGTACGGAACATCGCCCAGGTGGCCACCGCGGTCGCCAAGGGCGACCTCAGCCAGAAGATCGACGTCGCCGCGCGCGGTGAGATCCTCGAGCTCAAGACCACCCTGAACACGATGGTGGACCAGCTCTCCGCGTTCGCCGACGAGGTGACCCGGGTGGCCCGTGAGGTCGGCACCGAGGGCAACCTCGGCGGCCAGGCGACCGTGCACGGCGTGTCAGGCACCTGGAAAGACCTGACTGACAACGTCAACTCGATGGCCACCAACCTGACCAACCAGGTGCGGAACATCGCCCAGGTGACCACCGCGGTCGCCGAGGGCGACCTGTCGAAGAAGATCGACGTGGACGCCCGGGGCGAGATCCTGCAGCTGAAGACCACGATCAACACGATGGTGGACCAGCTGTCGTCGTTCGCGGCCGAGGTGACCCGTGTCGCCAGGGAAGTCGGCCGTGAGGGCAAGCTCGGCGGCCAGGCCGAGGTCGAAGGCGTGTCAGGGACCTGGAAGCGGCTGACAGAGAACGTCAACGAGCTGTCAGGAACGCTGACCCGCCAGGTGCGCGCGATCTCCGAGGTGACCAGCGCGGTCGCGGCGGGCGACCTGACCAGGAACATCTCGGTCGAGGCCGAGGGCGAGGTCGCCGAGCTCAAGGACAGCATCAACACGATGGTGCGGTCGCTGCGCGAGACCGTGCAGGCCTCCCAGGACCAGGACTGGCTGAAGACCAACCTGGCCAGCATCGGCTCGATGCTCCAGGGGCACCGCGACCTGGAGGTCGTCGCCGAGCTGATCATGGAAGAGCTGGCGCCGCTGCTTGGAGCGCAGCACGGGACGTTCTTCCTGACTGAGGACTGGGGCACCGAGCGGCGGCTGCGGCTGATCGCCGGGTACGGCCTGCACGCCGACAAGGACGCTCCGGTCCAGTACCGGATCGGCCAGTCGCTCATCGGCCAGGTCGCCAAGAGCAAGCGGCCGATCGTGGTCAACGACATCCCGCCTGGTTACATCAAGATCTCCTCAGGCCTCGGTGACGCGCCGCCGGCCAGCCTGGCGATCATGCCGGTGCTTTTCGAGGACCAGGTGCTCGGCGTCGTCGAACTCGCCTCGTTCACCAAGTTCACCCCGATCCAGCTGGCGTTCCTCGAGCAGCTGGCGGAGACCCTCGGTATCAGCGTCAACGCGATCATCGCCAACTCGCGCACCGACGCGCTGCTCGAGGAGTCGCAGCGGCTGACGGCCGAGCTGCAGGCACGCTCTTCGGAACTGCAGGCCCGGTCGGAGGAACTGCAGCGGTCCAACGCCGACCTCGAGGACAAGGCCGAGCTGCTCGCCACCCAGAAGCAGGACATCGAGGCCAAGAACGCGGAGATCGAGCAGGCCAGGGAGGAGATCGAGGAGCGGGCCAGGCAGCTCGCCCTCGCCTCGCAGTACAAGTCGCAGTTCCTCGCGAACATGTCGCACGAGCTGCGGACGCCGCTGAACAGCCTGCTGATCCTGGCCCGGCTGCTCGCGCAGAACCCGGGCCGCAACCTGACCGGCAAGCAGGTCGAGTACGCCAACGTCATCCACTCGGCGGGCTCCGACCTGCTGCAGCTCATCAACGACATCCTCGACCTGTCCAAGGTGGAGGCCGGCCGCATGGACGTGCGGGCCGAGCGGTTCACGCTGGCGGCGCTGCTCGAGGACATGCAGGCCACCTTCCGGCCGCTGACCGCGGAGCGGGGCCTTGAGTTCGAGGTCGCGGTCGAGGCGTCCGCGCCTGCCGAACTCGTCACTGACCGCCAGCGGCTGCGCCAGGTACTCGGCAACCTGCTGTCCAACGCGGTCAAGTTCACCGAACAGGGCCGGGTGACGCTGCGGGTGGCCGCCGACGGCTCGGGTGACGGCTCGTTCGCGGCCTTCTCGGTCACCGACACCGGGATCGGCATCGCGCCGGAGAACCTCGCGGTCATCTTCGGCGCGTTCCAGCAGGGTGACGGGACCTTGAGCCGCCGGTACAGCGGCACCGGACTCGGACTGTCGATCGCGAGCGAGGTGAGCGCGCTGCTCGGCGGCCGGATCAGCGCGACCAGCGACCTCGGGCACGGCAGCACGTTCACCCTCTTCGTGCCGGCCCTGCTGCCGGAGATACCGCCGTCGCTGCCGGCGCCTGACGCCGCTTTCGCCCTTCCTGAGGGAATCACCGGGTCGGAGAGCGCCGGCGGCCTTGACGAGTCGCTCAGGGCTGACCGGGCGTTCCGGGCTAACGGGGCGTCCGGAGCTGACGGGACGCTTGGGGCTGGCGGGGCGCTTGCCGACCGGGGGGCGGCCGATGCGGTCGATCACCTGCGCGCGGTCACCACCCAGGCCACCGTTCTCGCCGCGACGGCTGCCGACGAACCCGGGCTCGGCGCCGCCTCGGCCAACGGCGCAAGTGCCAACGGCGCGAGTGCCAACGGGCAGGCCCGCACACAAGACAGGAAGGTGCTGGTGTTCGAGCCCGCCAGCGGCGGCCTGCTGACGCTGCTGGCGCACAGCGCGGTCTCCGACCTCGCGCAGTACGGCGCCAACGTGCGGGTCAGCACCGCTACCACCCCGTCCCAGGGAGCGGCCATGCTCGCGGCGGAGCCGTTCCGCTGCGTCGTGGTGGACCTCGGCATGCCAGGCACCCTCGACTTCCTCGACCAGGTGCAGGAGAAGCCCGAGCTGCGCGACATCCCGGTGCTTGCCCACGCACCCGGGCAGCCCGGGTACGCGGTACGCGACCGGCTCTCCGCGCTGCGGGTCGGCTACCCCTCCCTCGAGCTGCTGCCTTCGCTCGACGACTTGCGCGAGCGCATCACGCTGCACCTGTCGGCCACCCAGCCGCACCAGGTGCCGCCGCTCGTCACCGAAGCCGCCGCGCCCGCCAGCGCCCCCGTGGCGGTGTCCGGGTCGGTGACGGAGCTGACCGAGCACCCGGGCCTGCACGGCAAGCACGTGCTGGTGATCGACGACGACGCGCGCAACGTGTTCGCCATCACCAGCACGCTCGACCTGCACGGGTTGCGGGTCACGCAGGCGACCGACGGCCGGCGCGGCATCGAGGAGCTTCGGGCCGCACCCGACACCGACCTCATTCTGATGGACGTCATGATGCCAGGCATGGACGGCTACGCCACCATGGCCGCGATCAGGCAGATGCCCCAGTTCGGGCGGCTGCCCATCATCGCGGTTACCGCCCGTGCGATGCCCGGCGACCGGGAGAAGAGCCTGGCCGCGGGGGCCACCGACTACGTCACCAAGCCGGTCGACACGGACGAGCTGCTCGCCTGTATGGAGCGGTGGCTGTCCAAGGCCTGACGCGTGGAGGCTGTTGCCAGGCCTTGCGTGGTCCCCCGGATGGGCTTCATGACTTTAGAGAAACCCGGACGGGGTGGTGCCGGCTGGCGGTGGGCCGGGGTGAGCGGCTTGGGCTGGCGGGTGCGGTGCGGGCGGCCCGCGGTGGCCCCGCGGTGGTACCGGCGGGAGGCAATCGGGTCGAGGTTGACTGATGATACTGGTCATGTCCTTGTTATGGAAACTTTTATCTAAGTGGAAACTTATATGTATCAGAGCACGAAAAGTATCCAAGATTTTTTATTCTGCCTGCTATTATGCTGGTTCTTTCTGCGGCTGCCGCCATCGGCGGCCTCTGCAGTCCCTGTAACCTCTGCGGTCGGCTCCGCTGAGCGGCATTGCGCTGTTGCGCACCCGGTCCTTCGCGTTGATGGGCTTGCGCGGCGAAGTCCGTGAGCGGAGGCAGCGGTGGTTGCGACAATTGGGGAGTGCGGGAAACAGGGAACGGCAGGGGCGGCCGCGACGAGCCCTTGGAGGCGATGGCGGCCCGGGTCCGGGACAGCTTCGGGCGCCAGGCGATGATGTCGACGCTCGGGGTGCGGATGTCGGCGGTTGAGCGCGGGCGGGTGGAGCTCGTGGTGGACCATGACGAGCGGTTCGCTCAGCAGCACGGGTTCCTGCACGGCGGCGCCGTGGCGGCGGTGCTGGACAGTGCCTGCGGCTATGCCGCGTTCAGCGTGATGCCGCCGGACGCGGCCGTGCTCACCGCGTCGTACACGGTGAACTTTCTCGCGCCCGCGGCCGGGCCCCGGTTCGTGATGAGCGGCGAGGTCGTCCGGGCCGGGCGGACGCTGGTAGTCTGCCGCGGCGAAGCGTTCGCCGAGGGGGCCGCGGCCCCGTTCGCGGTGGTGCAGGCCACGATGAGCGTCGTCCACGACCGCCCGGGCCTCGCGCACTGACGCCGGCGACGCGAGCAGGTCCAGCCCGCGGGGAGGGGCCGGTGCTTGGCGCTACGCGTCCGGCCAGGCCCGCACGCTTCGCCGCGACGCGTCGAGGATCACTCGCGCGTCCATACTGACCCGTGTCTCGACGGCATCCAGCCGGCCGATGAAGTCCAGACGGCCGCTCGGCGGCAGCGGCCACGTCCACCAGCGCATGTCCGAGCGGTGCGAGGTGCCGACTCCCCCGCCGAAATGCAGGACCGGACCAGCCGGCTCGTCGTCGGCGGATGGCGGTATACCGGTGGCGAAGGCCTGGCGCCCGTCGGCGAACTCAACCCGACCTCGAGGGACTGCCGGACCGCGGGGCCGCCCCGGCGCGCACCGGGTAGCACTGGTCCCGTTCGGTGGCTGAAACCAGGGCCGTCAGGCGGGAGCAGACTCGTCACGAAGAACTCGAAGCCGTTACTGTAAGCCAGCACGCAGGTAATCGCGATCGCGCTTGGCTCAGTTCTGCCGAATCGCAAGGGGCCGACCGGGACCGCGGCCGGATACTCCGCCTCGGGCCGGTCCCATGGACGGAATATCCGGCGGTCCAACGCTGGGTCCGGCGGCGGTTCGCGTGGCAGGCTCATAGCGTCTACCTTCCACCGCGCTGCCCTTGTCCGCTAGCTGGGGGAGACGGCCGCCTCCTCGGCGGCGCGGGCGGTGATGGCCTGGATGGTGCGGATCGTCGTTTCCACGTCGGCGGCGTCGAACTGGCTCAGCAGCGCGAAGGCCGGGCGGGTGACGTACTCGCGCAGGTCGCGGTACAGGGCCTCACCCTCGGCGGTGAGGTCGAGGTAGGCGTCACCGCGGATCAGCCCGCCCGCTTCCAGCCGGGCCAGGACGTCAGCGGCGGAGGTGCCGAGGCTGCGCGAGCCGGCCAGGTCACGGCTCAGGGACTCGCGCGGTACCTGCGGCCCCCGGCTGCCCATCAGCCGCAGGGCGTACCAGGTCTCAGGCGCGACGCCGCGCTCGGCGAGATGCGCGCGCAGGGTCGCGGTCAGGGTCCGCTCGGCGAAGGCGAGGGCGGTGCCGAACTCCCCGAAGATGGCGGGCGGTGTGTTCACGGCGGGCTCCGTTCACTAAGATCGTCAGGTACCTGACCACTTTAACTCAATCGACAGGTACCTGTCTATCCATGGACGCAAGCGTTTCCCAGGGCTCGCCGATCGGGCTGCTGCTCCGGCTCGCCCTGCAGCACTACTCCGCCGACATCGAGGCCGCGCTCGGCGAGGCCGGCTTCGGCGACGTCCGGCCGGGCGCGGCGAACGTCTTCCCGTTTGTGACGCCTGACGGCATCACCGTCGCCCGGCTGGCCGAGCTGGCGCACGTCAGGAAGCAGTCCATGGCGCAGGCAGTCGACCAGCTCGAGCGCAGCGGCTACGTCGAACGCCGGCCGAACCCGCGCGACCACCGCTCGCAGCTGGTGTTCCTCACGCCGCGGGGCGCGTCGGTTCCTGTCGTCACGCACGCGGCGGCCGGCCGGGTCGAACAGGGCTGGGCGGAGCTGCTCGGCCCGGCTGAACTCGCGGCGCTGCGGGGCGGACTGCTGCGGCTGCTGACCGGGCTCAGCGACGAGTCCTAGGCAGGCGGCGCTGGCTGGGTGCCCCCGGTGTGCTGCTTTTCGGGGGGCGGCGGCGGGAGCAGGAAGTACCAGGCGTTCAGCACGCCGCTGACGAAGGCGACGACCGTGACCGGCAGGACCAGGTACAGGCCGGCGTTCTGCCCGCAGGCCAGCAGGATGCCGCTGGCGACCAGCAGCAGCATGATGACGACGTTGGTGGCACGGCGGTTGAAGATCGCGACGAGCAGCTGGTCGTCGTCGCTCAGGTTCTGCCTGACCCGCCGGATGCTCAGCAAGACCCAGCTGCTGGCCAGCCCGATGAGGATCAGCTCGGTGCCGATCACCCAGTCGGGCTGGTCAGGTGCCAGCAGCACCGCGGCCATCACCAGCGGGGCGATGAACAGCACCAGGGTCTGCACCGCGCTGGCCCGCAGGCCGTGATGTCCGGCGATCTTGCTGGCGTTGAGCGACACGGCGACGAACAGCAGCCCGATCAGGGCGCCGCTGGCTCCCCCGGTCATCTCGGCGAAGTCCTGCCAGCCGGCGGGGTTCATCGGGGCTTCCGGGGGTTGGGCATGCCCAAGTTTACGGTGCGCGTCCTGGGGTGCCCGCGGACCGGCGGGACAGGAAGCAGCGGGCGCGGCGAGAAGGGCGGGAACGCCGAGAAGGGCGGGAACGGCGAGAGCCAGTCCGCGCGACCGGGTGGGCAGCCTGGAGAGGACGCGACCGGGGGCAGCCGCGAGAGGACGCGACCGGGTGCGCAGCCTGGAGAGGAACAGTCTCGCGGGGCGGTGCGGCAGAAAAGACCCGCCGGAGCTTGGGGTCACAAAACTCCGGCGGGTCGCCCGGGGGTGCCCGCTGCGGGAAAGCGGCTAGTTACCAGCGGTACCAGCGGCTTCCCTCGCCGGCCCGGAACGCGAATCCGACCAGCCAGAGAACCAGGACGACCGCCGCGACCCACCAGAGAGCATGCAGGACGAAGCCCAGCCCGCCGAACAGGATCGCTAGGATCAGCACAAGCAGAATCAGACCCGTGATTGGCCCTCCTTGATCGTGGTTCTGTGCGCTTTTACGACTACCCGGGCGACGGCCACTAAACTTCTAAGCCTGCCGAGCGCCGGGGCGGCCGCGCGGGGCAGCCCGCCCGCTCGCCGGGTGGCATAAGGTTCCACTGATCAGAGCGATATGCAGGGATGGCGGGGATATGCCGCGAGGCGGACGGCCGGATGAGGCAGTGGCGGATATCGCGTCGCGGCGCGACGCGCTGCGCCAGGCCGCTGACATGCCCGGAACCGACCTGCGCACGCTCACGGAGGCGGCCCTCACCGAGCTGGACGCCGCGATCGAAGCGATCGGCGCGCCGCCGTCCGGGGCCGCCGCCGCTGACGGGCCGGGTGAGGCCCTCCCCGAGGCGGTGCGGACGGAACGGCGGCTGCTGCACGCGGTCTTCCAGCAGGCCCCGGTCCCGCTGTTCCTCCTTGAGCAGGACGGAACGATCAGGCGGGCCAACAACAAGGCCGCCGACCTGCTCGGGGCGCCGTCCGGTTACGCCACCGGCAAGTCGCTGAGCGTTTTCGTTGACCTGCCGTTCCGTGCGGCCATCCAGACTCTGCTGGCCGCCGTGGGCCGGACCGGGCAGCCGCGGTCGGCGGGCTGCCGGATGCTGACGGCGGGCGGGCCTGTCAACGTCGCCCTCACCGCGACGGCGGCCGATCTTCCCGGCGACCCGCAGGTGCTGATCGTCACCGCCGTCCCGGCACCCCAGGCGGCCGGCGGCGGCACCGCAGACGCTGCGGGCACGGCGGGCACTGGCACCACGGCCCCGGCCACGGCCGGCCCGCAGGCCAAGCCGGCCAAGCCGGCCAAACGGCCCGCGGCGAAGGCGTCAGCGGCCGGCGCCGCGCCCGGCCAGGACGCGACGGCAGGCCAGGACGGCGCAGCCCGCCAGGGCACCGCAGCCCGCCAGGACAGGCCGGCCGGCCAGGACGCCGCGGCCGATGCCGCCATCGCCGCGATGACGCGCCGCCTTGACACGGTGACGGCGGTGACCAGGGTGCTGCTCGACAACAGCACGTTCAGCGAGGCGGTCACCCTGCAGCGGTGCGCCCGGCTGCTGGCGGGCGACATCGCCGACTGGGTGCTCATCGACATCGAACGGGGCGGCGGCCTGCTGCGCCAGTTCGCGGCGGGCCCCAGGGCCGGCCAGGCGGACCAGCTCTCGCGTGTGGCCCGCGCGGCCGATCCCGAGCCGGAATCGGTGCCCGCCCAGGTGCACGCCACCGGCAAGTCGGTGCTGCTCGCGCACCCGGACGACCCGGCCGCGCTCGGCAGGACCCCCGAGGGCGTGCCGCTGCTGATGATGCTCGGCGCGACCTCCGTGATCAGCGTGCCGATCTCGGACGGCACGACCGGCTACGGGGCGCTGACGCTCACCCGGCTGGCCGACAAGGGGCCGTTCGGCGTCGCCGACCTCGGGCTGGCGGAGGAACTCGGCCGGCACCTGGCGATCGCCATCAGGGTGGACCGGGTGTTCAGGCAGCGCTCCCAGGTGGCCGAGGCACTGCAGGCCAGCCTGCTGCCCGCGCGGCTGCCCGGCCACGGCCTGCCCGCCGTGCCCGGGCTCGAGTTCACCGCCGCCTACATCGGTGCCACCCAGTTCCAGGAGATCAGCGGCGACTTCTACGACGTCTTCAAGACGGGCGACGGCTGGGCCATCGCGGTGGGCGATGTCTGCGGCAAGGGACAGGACGCCGCCGCGATGACGGCCGCCGCCCGGCACGCCATCCGCGCGCTCGCCAGCGTGCACAAGACGCCGGACAAGGTACTCGCCGCGGCTAACCAGGTGCTGGTAGCGGAGGACTACGACGACCGCTTCGTCACCGCCTCGCTGGCGTTCCTGCGTCAGCGGGGACGCCACGTCCAGGTCAGCATCGGGGGCTGCGGGCATCCCGGGCCGGCCGTGGTGCGGGCCGACGGCCGGGTGGAGATCCTGGAGCAGGACGGGCTGCCGCTCGGCCTGTTCGACGACATCCAGCCCGGGCGGACCGATCTCGAGCTCCACCCGGGCGACGTGCTGTTCTTCTATACCGACGGGGTGACCGAGGCGCGCAACGCCGACCTGTCGTTCTTCGAGGACCACCTGGCCGACGCGCTCGCCGGGGTGGCGGGCCGTCCGGCCGCGGAAGTCGTGCGCGCCGTCCAAGAGCTCGTCACCTCATTTTCCTCAGGCGAGCTCAAGGACGACGTCACGATCCTGGCCGTCAAAGTCGGGTTACGGCTCGTAGATGTCCTCGACGACCTCGGTGTGACCCTGGACAGGACGGCTGGGCACGTCGTCTTCAATGTAGTCCTGGTCAAGCAGGGTCGGCCGGGTCGGCTGCCCGGCCTGCAGCGCCTGCGTGCCCGGGCGGGGGACATACTGCTCAACCCGGCCGCTCGGGTAGGTGCGCCGGATCACCCGGCGGCCAAGCCAGCCGTAGGTGGCCTTGGGCAGCAGGATCCCGATCAGGCCGATAATCATCAGCACCCAGCCGGCCGTGTGCAAGTTGAAGAACGAGGTATTGGCCGTTACCGCGAAGGCGAGGATCGCGCCGACGCAGATGAGCGCAAGTCCTGCTCCGGTTTTCATCGGAAGTCCTTTCCTGGCGGTCTCGGGCCGCCGTCGAAAGTAGATTACGTCGAAGGGCGCAAAAGGAACATCACGCGGTGTGCGCGAGAATTTCCTCTGGCTGGTCGTCAAGCAGGCGGCTGCGCAGGTGGCCGAGGGCCCGGGTCAGCAGCCGGGAAACGTGCATCTGGGAAATGCCGAGCCGGGCGCCGATCTCCGCCTGGGTCAGGTTCCCGTAGAAACGCATGGTCAGGATGCGCTGCTCGCGCTCGGGAAGCTCGTCCCAGTGCGTTGACACGGCCTCCATGTCGATCGACTGCTCGAGCTCGGGGTCTTCGTCACCGAGCACGTCGCCGAGCTGGGCCGGGTCGTCGCGGTCGGACAGCGGCGCGTCCAGCGAGTACGCGCTGAACACCAGGTCCGCCTGCCGGGCCTCGAGCAGGTCGTCGGCGGTGCAGCCGAGCCGCTCGATGAGCTCCTCGTCGGTCGGCGTGCGGCCGAGCGTCGAGGTCAGCGCCTCGTTCGCCTTGCGCAGCTCGAGAAGCAGCTCCTGGGCGGACCGGCGGACGTGCACCTGCCAGCGCTTGTCACGGAAGTGGCGCTTGACCTCGCCGCTCACGCAGGGCGCGGCGTAGGCGGACAGGCCGCTGCCGAACGTCGGGTCGTAGTTGTTGATCGCCTTGAGCAAGCCGACGTAACCGACCTGCATGAGGTCCTCGACCGGCTCGGGGCTGCCGCGGTACTGCCTGACGCAGGAGCGGACAAGCCGCTCGTAGCGCTCGACCAGGATCTCGCACGCCACCGAACGCTCGTGACTGTCCCTGGGCAGCGCGCGAATGTAGTCGACGAGCAGTTGATCATCGGAAAGCTGGGCGAGCTCGGAGCGGATGCCGAGAGCAGGTGCGGGGGTGGTTGCCTTCGTCATGGCCGTCGTCTCCGTTGTTCAGTAATGCCGGACGGAGGCTGTTGTGCCCTCACGGAGACGTCTAAACTAAATCGAATGTGACGTCGGTCACATTATGGGTCCGCCTCGCGCCGCGCCGCCGGAATCCCCGCAGGTACGGGGGTTCCGGCGGCGCGGCGGGGCGAACGGCCGGATTCAGCGGACCGGGTCGAGCTCCCGCTCCCAGTAACGGAGCTGCCGGCAGCGGGTGACGAACTCGGCCGGCGCGTGGTCGCTGAGGTTGACGAAGCCTTCGTCGCCTTCCGCGGGGTCGGACGGCAGCCCGGCCGCCTCGAACAGCACGGCGGCGCCGCTGGTGTAACCGATGAACTTGCAGTGCGCGACCGCGTCGGTGACGAAGTCCCTGGCGGCCGGGCGCGCCGCGAGCGCGCTGGCGGCGCCGGGCGCGGCGAGCACCGCGACGGCGTCGTAGAGCACCGACGGGGCGCCGTCGATCTGCTGGTCGGCTGGCAGCCGGGTGCCGTCGCTGATGTCCACGCCGCCGACCACGGGCGCGACGATCTCGACGGTGACACCCTCGGCTTCAGCGGCGGACCGCAGCGCGGCCAGGGTCTCCGCGTCCGCTCCGTTGGTGACGAGCACGCCTAGTTTCCGTCCGGCGAAACGGCCCGGCGGCCGGCCGAGGATGCTCAGTGCGGGCGACGGCGGCAGGTCGCGGTTGGGCCGGCGGGCGGGCTCGGTCGCAGCGGGCAGGTCGCGCAGGCCGAGGCCTTCGGCGACGGCCGCCGCCAGTTCCTCGTCCACGTTCCGCAGTCCGGCCACCATCCGGGTCCTGATCTCCGCCCGCTCCACCTTGCTCAGCTCGAAGGTGAACGCGCTGGCGATGTGCCTGCGCTCGATGTCGGTCTGACTGATGTAGAACTGGCGGGCCTGGCTGTAGTGGTCGGCGAAGCTGTCGGGGCGCAGCCGCCGTTTGGGGCCCGCCACTTCCTCGGGGTAGCTGGTAAAGCCGCTGGCCGGGTCCTCGCGGGGGCCGCCCTCGGCGGCCGGCCAGGAGTTGGGCTCGTAGTTGGCCCGGGTGACCGGGTTGGCCGTCGCCATGTGGCCGTCTTGCTGGAAGTTGGCGAACGGGCACTTGGGCGCGTTGACCGGCAGCCGCGCGAAGTTCGGGCTGCCGAGCCGCTTGAGCTGGGTGTCGAGGTAGGAGAAGTTCCGTCCCTGGAGCAGCGGGTCGTTGGTGAAGTCGATGCCCGGCACGATGTTCTGCGTGCAGAACGCTACCTGCT
>DASYAD010000236.1:0-2230 GCA_036501515.1 Trebonia sp.
CGCGGCGGGGTCGAGCGACAGGTCGCCCGCCCGCAGCACCGCCGGCCGGGGCGCCGCGCCGCGGCGCAGCAGCGCGCGCAGCCGCGCGGCGAGCACCACGTAGGAGAAAGGCTTGGTCAGGTAGTCGTCCGCGCCGAGGTCTAGCCCGTCGGCCTGGTCGTACTCGCCGTCCTTGGCGGACAGGATGAGCACCGGCACCCAGTTCTCCTCGGCCCGCAGCTGCGCGCAGACCTTGTAGCCGGACAGGCCCGGCAGCATAATGTCGAGCACCACGCCGTCGTAGCCGCCCTCGCGGGCCATGTGCAGGCCGGTTACGCCGTCGCAGGCGACATCCACGACGAACCCCGAAGCCTCGAGGCCGCGCTTGACCGCGGCGGCCAGCCGCCGCTCGTCCTCAACGACAAGCACTCGCACGGGTACAGTGTCCCCCAAAGCCGGTCATGCCCGTGTCACGCTCTCAGCTCCCTCACAGCCGGCGTGCGGCACAGTGATCGTACGGGGCCGCTGGACCACGGGCGGCGGTAGCAAGGGAACGGGTGAGGAGTATGGGAGTCAAACTGTCGAGGCGGGGCCGGTGGGCGGTGCCAGTCATTGCCGTCGCCGTGACCGGTGGCGTTATCGCGGGCACGCAGATCCCGTCAGCGCAGGCATCCCCTGTGCTGCCGGTCAGGTCGCCGGGCCAGCTGCTCGCCGCGATCAACCAGGACCAGAAGCTGCCGCCGCTGACCGGCACCGTGGTGGAGACGACCTCCCTCGGACTGCCGCAGCTGCCGCAGGCCGCCAACCCGACGTCGCTGTCGTCGCTGCTCACCGGCTCGCACACGATCAAGGTCTACTACCTGAACGCGCAGCACTTCCGGCTTTCTGTGCAGCAGCCGATGAGCGAGACCGACGTCATCAGGTCCACGAACACGCTGTGGCTCTGGGAGAGCACCGGCAACTCGGTCACCGAGTTCACCGCGCCCGCGGCGTCGCAAAAGCACGCGCAAAAGAAACTTCCCGCCGGGCCGGTGCTCACCCCCCAGCAGGCCGCCAACGAGATACTCACGGCAGTCGGCAAGACCACGCTGGTCAGCGTGCAGGACAATGTCTCGATCGCGAACGAGCCCGCCTACCAGCTGGTCCTCAAGCCGAAGGACCACAGGTCACTGATCGGCCGCGTAGTGATCGCGGTCGACGCCAAGTACGGCATGCCGCTGCGGGTCCAGGTCTTCGCGAAGGGCGACTCCGGCCCGGCGTTCCAGGTCGGCTACACCCAGCTGTCCATGAACACCGCGCCCGCCGCGGCGAACCTGAACTTCACCCCGCCGCCAGGCGCGTCAGTGGACAAGGTCAACATGGGCGACAGGGCCGCGGCGAAGCCGGCCACGGGTTCGGCGGCGACCATGAGCGATTTCGGCACCTACGGCTCTGACTGGCTCACCGTGGTTTCGCTGCCGCAGCAAGACCTTCTTTCATCACTCGGAACGGGCGCAGCCGGCTCTAACGCCCCCACTGCCCCGTCGGCGGGGCCAGGCGGGCTCGGCGGCGACAGCCAGAAGGTCGTCGGCGCGCTGCTCGGCGCGGCCAAGCCGGTGTCGGGCACGTGGGGCAGCGGCACGCTGCTGCAGACCAGCCTGGTCTCGGTGCTGATGACCGGCGGCAAGGTCTACATCGGCGCGGTCCAGCCGAGCGTGCTGTACGCCGCGGTCGGGCACACGTCCTGATGACTGCCGAGGCGCTGGCCATCTCAAGCAAGGGGCTGACCAAGCGGTTCCGCGGCCAGCTGGCGGTCGACCATATCGACCTGGCGGTGCCGCGGGGCGCGGTCTACGGCTTCCTCGGCCCGAACGGGTCGGGCAAGACCACCACGATCCGCATGCTGCTCGGCCTGGCCTACCCGACCAGCGGTACCGCGGAGCTGCTTGGCGTACCGATGCCGGACGGCACAACCTCGGTGCTGTCCCGGGTGGGCTCGCTGGTGGAGGGGCCGGCGTTCTACCCGTACCTGTCCGGCTGGGACAACCTGGCCAGGTACGACGCGGCTGACCGGTCCGCCTCGTCGAAGTCGGCGGCGGCGCGGATCGGTCAGGCCCTGGAGCGGGTCGGCCTGACCGCGGCGGCGAAGAAGAGGTACCGGCACTACTCGCTCGGCATGAAGCAGCGGCTGGCCATCGCGGCCGGCCTGCTGCGGCCCCGCGAGCTGATCATCCTGGACGAGCCGACCAACGGGCTCGACCCGCAGGGCACC
>DASYAD010000237.1:0-27003 GCA_036501515.1 Trebonia sp.
CTGTCCGGGCTGAAGAAGCCCCGCGGGTTCCTCAACCGGGTGGTCAGGCGGGCGCTCGGCATGCGCCCGAAGCCGCCGCCCCACTACCGCATCCTGGTCATGATGGCGACCAACGCGCCGTCCGCGCTCGACGAGGCGCTGCTGCGGCCGGGCCGCATCGACCGCATGTACCGGGTCGGCTACCCGTCCAAGGCGGGCCGCATCCGCACCTACGAGGGGTACCTCGCCAAGGTCTCGCACGAGCTGACCCCAGAGCAGGTCGACAAGCTCGCCACGATCACCCCGTACGCGACGGGCGCCACGATCAAGGACATGGTCAACGAGGCGCTGATCATCGCGATCAGGGACGGCCGGGACGTCATCACCTACCAGGACGTGATCAAGGCCAAGCAGTTCAAGGAGCTCGGACCGCCCGAGGACGTCGAGTACATCGAGCGGGAGCGGCACGCGGTCGCGGTTCACGAGGCGTGCCACGCGCTGGTCGCCTACCGGACCAGGCAGCACATGGAGATCGACATCGCCACGATCGAGAAGGGCAGCGACTACCTCGGCATGGTCTCGTCGATCAAGCCAGAAGACCAGTTCACCCGGTGGCGCAGCGAGTACGAGTCGGACATCCTGGTCGCGCTCGCCTCGCTGGCGGGCGAGCGGCTGTTCTTCGACAGTGACAGCTCGTCCGGCGTGTCAGGCGACCTCGACTCCGCGACCACCGTCGCCTCCTTCATGGAGGGCTACTGGGGCATGGGCAAGACGGTCTCCTCGGCCGCTTCCGCCCGCCGCCTCGAGGGCGGCACGCCCGGCGGTAGCAACCGGGCGAACGTGCCCGGGGGGCGGGACGCGCAGGGGCCCAACCCGTTCGGACGGCTGGCCGACCGTATCGAGGACAACCTGGGCGTGCTGCTGGTGCGGGCCGAGGAGATCCTGCGCGATAACGAGCGGCACGTGCTGGCGCTCGCGCACGCGCTTGAAACGCACAAGACGCTCAGCGGCGAGGACGTCACCGCGGTGATGGAGGGAGGCCACGGACCGCTGGTCGACGGCGCGCCGTACGCGGACGACGCGTTCATCACCAAGCTGCGCGACTACCACCTGGCCGCCAAGCGGGCTCACCAGGAGCACAACCAGCCGGAGCTGCAACTGCCTGTCGCCCAGCCGGCCTACGCCGTCGCCGACGGCTTCGGCGCGGGCAGCCTGTTCGACGGCGCGTACGGGACCTACGGCAACGGAAACGGCAACGGGACCGGCGGGGCGTTCGAGGCCGGCAACGACGACGTGATCGAGCTCGGCGGCCTCGGCTCTGGTAACGGGTCCAACGGCAGCGGCTCCAACGGCAGCGGGCCGAACGGCAGCGGGTCGCACGGCGGACCGCTCGGCGCGCCGACCTACGACCCGCCCGGCCACGAGTCACCAGAGGATCCCGGCAGCGAGCAGTCCTGAGCGTGCGCGGACGGCACAAGGTCCGGCTGGCGGTCAACCTGGTCAACAGGTCGACGCTGGCCGGACTCGCCGTTTCGGCGGCGGGCCGGGCCCGCGTCGCCCGTTTCCCCGCGGGGCTGCTCGTCGCGGCCGGCTACCGGCTTCCGGTGCCGTCGGCCCCCGCGTTCACCCTCGGAAACGTGATCATCACGCGCAGGGCCGGGCTGGAGTACGACAGCCCGCTGTTCCGGCACGAGGCCAGGCACACGACGCAGTACGCCTGGTGCGGCGGCCTGCTCATGCTGCCGTTGTACTTCGCCGCGGCGGGCACGTCCTGGGTGCTGTCAGGCGATTTCGGCGCCTGGAACGTCTTCGAGCGTGCCGCGGGCCTGGCCGACGGCGGTTACAAGGGCCGGCCGCTGCGGACCGCGCTCACATCCTGGCCATCAGGGCCTTCGGCCCCGCGAGCAGCCGGTCAAGCTGACCTCGGTTCCGGTCCGGCCGCAGCCGGACATGCCTGATCGACCGCCAGCCCTTGCCGGTGAGCAGGAACTCACCCGGCTGACCGAGCGCGGCGACGCCGTTCATCACCAGCTGCGGGTCCGCGTGCCGCTCGCCTGCCGCCCTGGCATCCACGATGTCGGTCACCTCTCCGGTGGCCAGGTCGATCCCCGCGAGGCAGCTGGTGCCGAAGACGTTCGCCCAGACAAGGCCGCCCGCCCAGGTGAGATCGTTGAGCCAGCGGACCCGGCTGCCCGCGCAGCGCACATGGACGACCGCCCGGGGCTCGAGCGTCCGCGGGTCGCGCCTGACCAGTTCGCTGGTCCCGTCGCTGGTGACCACCTCATCGGTGGCGGGCAGCGCGCAGATCCCCCACCCTTCCCTGTTGAACGGGATCAGGTCCGCGAACTCGAGCGTCGCGGCATCCCAGCGCAGCGCGAGCCGTTCCTTCCAGGTGAGCTGCCAGATGCTGCCGCCCACCCGGCAGATTCCCTCGGCGTAGAGCTCAGGCGGCACCGCTGACTCGGCCGCCACCTGCGCCGCCCCGAGCTGGTAGCGGCGCAGGACCGACATCTCGTACTGCCCGCCGGACTCCCAGACGGTGTCCCCCTCGGCCAGCAGGCCCTGGGTGAACCCGCGTGCCGGATGCGGCATCGTCCGCAGCACGTGTACCCGGAAGAATCGCACCTGGCGATTATCCCCCTCCGCTAATCTTCCGGCGCACGGTCGCGCAGTGACTTGATAAGCGCGGGCAGGACCGCGTGCAGGTCGCCCACGACCGCGTAGTCGGCGCGGGTCATCATCGGGGCGCCCGGATCGGTGTTGATCGCGATGATGTGCTTAGCTCCCGCGCAGCCGGCGAAGTGCTGGATGGCGCCGCTGATGCCGCAGGCCAGGTACAGGTCCGGGGTGATCTTGGTGCCGGTCTGGCCGACCTGCATCGAGTGCGGGCGCCAGCCCTCTGAGGTCACCACCCGGGAAACGCCGACGACCCCGCCGAGCAGCCGGGCCAGTTCCTCGAGCGGCGCGAACCCGTCGGCGCTGCCGACGCCGCGGCCGCCGCCGACGACCACGCGGGCGCTGGCGAGCGAGGCGCCGCCGGCGCCGGCCGGCGTCCCCACCGCCCGCACGACCAGGTCGGCCTCGTCCGGCGTGGCGGCCAGCACGCGGACGGTGAGGGCCGCGGGCTGATCGGCCGGGACAGCCGTCACCGCTTCTGTCGCGACGGTAAGCAGTGCGGCCGCCGCGTCGACGACTGCCTCCTCAAGCAGCAGGCCGGCCCACCGCTGGCGGGTCACCGCGAGGGCCGCGGCGCTGCCCGCGGCCGGCTCAGCGGCGGTGCAGTTGGCTGCCATCGGCAACCCGGCGACCGCGGCGGCGTGCGCCATCACCTCGTTGCCGTGCTCGGTCCCGGCCGCTATCAGCACGCGCCCGGGCCCGGCTAGCCCGGCCAGCACCCGGCCCTGGGCCTGCGGGGCGTAGCCGGGGATCCCGCTGACCGCGTACAGGTCGGTGACGCCGTAGGCGCCGAGGCCAGCGCCGCCGCTCAGGTCAACGCGGGCCCGGTCATCGCCGCCACGGTCAACGAACAGGACGGCGGTAAGGCCCGCGTCGCCGCGCGCGGCCGCCAGCGCCCTGGCAAGGGTAAGCGCGCGCAGCGAGGGGTCGGCGACGGCTTCGCCGTCCAGTTCGACCAGGCAGAAGACGGTCATGCGATCACCCCGAGCTCGGCCAGGACCGCGACGAGCGCGGGCACCGCGTCGGTGCCGGTGCCGAGCACGGCCGCCTGCTTGCGCGGCGCGTCGGTCACCCGCAGCCTGGTCATGCTGACGTCGGGAGCAGCCGGGCCCGGCACCGCCTCCGCGAACGGGATGTGCCTGATGACCGCCCGCTTGGCCCGCAGCCGCCCGGGCAGCGACGGGTAGCGCGGCAGGTTGATGCCTTCTTTCACCGTCACCAGGCAGGGCAGCGGCAGCGCGAAGGTCTCAACGACGCCCCGGTAGGTCCGCGACGCCGACAGCGACGAGCCGTCGCCGGACGCGGTGAGCGACTTGATGCCGGTCGCCACCGGCTGCCCGAGCAGGTGCGCGAGCCGGATGCCGACCTGGTAGCCGCCGGTATCGGAGGCCTCGTTCCCCAGCAGGACCAAGTCGAAGTGACCGTCGGCGGCGACCGCGTGCAGCGCCGCCGCCGTCGCCACCGGCCCGGTCTCGGTGCCGTCGGCGGTCTCGACCAGGACCGCCGCCGAGGCGCCGAGGGCCAGGCAGGCGCGGAGCTGTTCCTGCGCCGCGGCCGGCCCGAGCGACACCACCGTCACCGAGCCGCCGAACCGCTCGACCAGCCGCACGGCCTCCTCGACCGCGCACTCCTCGTGCGGGCTGATGGTGAAACCGGACGCCGTCGTGTCGACGGCCTGGTCGCCGGCTGTCAGCGTGATCGCGCCGCCGACGGTCGGCACCCGCTTGACGCAGACAAGAATCTCCATTTCAAGAACCCCTTTCTTTTGACGCTCCGCCCACACCTACTGCGCCGTCAGGGCAAAAAGGGAAAGTTCTTCACCGCATCCGTGACCCGGCGGGGTCGAACAGGGCCCCATGGCCCGCGACCGTCACCGGGTACTGCTCACCGAGGTACTCAACAAGCAGCGGGGTGCCCGGGGCAGACAGCTCGGGCGGCAGGTAGGCCATCAGCAGGTGCTGGCCGAGCGACGGAGCCGAACCCGCCGACGTCACGCAGGACGGGCGGCCGTAGGCGTCGACCAGGCGCCCGCCGTCCAGGGTCAGGACCGGCTCGCCGCCGAGCATGTACCGCGGTGTGCCGCCGGCGGAGATGTGCGAGTCGACGGTCAGCGTGCACAGCACCGCCGCGGGCGCCGCCGTCCGCGCGGCCAGGTACGCCTCCTTGCCGATGAACGCGTCCGTTTTCACCTTGGGCCGGGCCGTCCCGGCCTCCACCGGGTTGTACTCGGGCGTCAGCTCCGCGCCGAACGCACGGTAGCCCTTCTCGAGCCGCGCGGTCGTCCCGTAGACGCCGATACCGGCCGGCACGAGTCCGAGCGGCCGTCCCGCGGCCAGGAGCTGGTCCCACAGCGAGCCGGCCTGCTCCGCGGGCACGTGCAGTTCCCAGCCGTACTCGCCGACGTAGGAGATGCGCGAGCCGAGCACCAGGGCACCGCCGAGTTCAAAATAACCAGTCGTACCGAACGGAAGCGGCGGTCCCTGGTCGCCGTCCTTGACCGCGGCGGCCAGGATTTCCGCCGCACGGGGTCCCCATAGCCCGATCGTGGCCCAGGCCGAGCTGACGTCGGCCAGCTGGGCGTCGCCGGGCAGGCGGTCGCTGATCCACTTGGCGTCGCGTCCGCCGTCGGCCGCCCCGGTGACGACCCGGAACCGGTCCGCGCCGAGGCGCATAATCGTGAGGTCGGCGACGAACCCGCCCGCTTCGTTGAGGAACGGCGTGTAGACGGTCCGGCCCACAGGCACGTCGAGCTGGGCGACGGCGAGGTTCTGCAGCCCGGCCAGCGCACCCGGGCCAGTCACGTCGAGGATGGTGAACGCGGACAGGTCGACAAGACCGGCCCCCTCGCGCATCGCCAGGTGCTCCGCGTTGATGATCGGCGACCACCAGCGTGACTCCCACTCGGCCGGGCGTTCCATCAGCCGCCCCGCGTACTTGCCGAGCAGCGGCTCGTTGGACGCGTACCAGTGCGGCCGCTCCCAGCGGGCGGTCTCGTAGCAGACCGCGCCGAGGGCGGCCGCCCGCTCGTACAGCGGCCCGGTGCGCAGCGGCCGCAGCGACTCGTACTGCTCGGCCGGGTGCACGATGCCGTACATCTTGTTGAACGACTCCGCCGCCCGTGCGCGGGCGAACCCGGTGGTCCGCGACGACGGGTAGAAGCGGGCGACGTCCGCCTCGTGCACGTCGACCGTCGGCACCTTGCCCGACATCAGCTCGGCGACGGCCCGCCCGCAGCCTGGCCCCTCCTTGATCCAGCTCGCGGCGGCGGTCCACAGCCCCTTCACCTCGGGGGTCTCGCCAAGCAGCGGGTGTCCGTCGGGTGTCATCGAGATGAGCCCGTTGATCGCGTACCTGATGCCGGCCCGCTCGTCACCGAGAAGCTCGGGCATCAGCTCGAGGGCCGCGGCGAGCTGCGGGTCGAAGTCGTCGGCGGTGAACGGCAGCTCCGTCGGGGAGAGCACGGCCTGCTCGTTGGACAGGATCGTCTCAGGCGGCACGATGATCGGCCGGTGCATGTAGGAGCCGACCTCCATGTCGCCCCCGTGCTGGCGCTCGTACATGCCCTCGTCGACGTCGCGGACGATCGGGTACGAGATCTCGCCGACCGTGCCGGCGAACAGGCCGATCGGGCCGACGCTGATCATCTGGTGCACCGCGGGCGTGAGCGCGAGCCGCGCGCCGGCCAGTGCGGCGACCTTAGCCGACCAGACGCCGCAGGCGATCACCACGTAGCTGGCGGCGATGTCGCCCTTGCTGGTGCTGACGCCGGTCACCCGGCCTGCCTCGGTCGTGATACCGAGGATCTCGGCGCCGGAGACGACGGTCAGCGCGCCCGCGGCCTGGGCCTGCTCGCGCATCAGGGTGCCGGCCCTGAGGCTGTCGACCACGCCGACGGCGGGGAAGTAGCCGCCGCCGAGGATCACCGACGGGTCCAGGTAGGGGACCAGCTTCTGCACGCCTTCCGGCGTCAGGTGCTCGGCCGGGATACCCCACGCCTTGGCCTTGGTGATGCGGCGCTTCAGCTCCTGCATCCGCTCGGGTGTCCTGGCCACCTCGATGCCGCCGGATTCGGTGAACACGCCAAGCGCCTTGTACTGCTCAGTCGAGTCCCTGGTCAGCTCGTACATCAGCCGCGAGTACTCGATCGGGAAGATGAAGTTCGACGCGTGCCCCGTCGACCCGCCCGGATTCGGCATCGGCCCTTTGTCTATCAAGACGATGTCCCGCCAGCCGAGCAGGGCCAGGTGGTGCACGAGGCTGTTGCCCACGATGCCGGCACCGATCACTACGGCGCTCGCGCTGGCCGGAACGTCACTCATGATCTCTCCTATTGCGCCTTCCTCGAAGCCCTCGGCCGGTGCCCGAGGGCGGCCGAAAGCCCTGCCGCCTCGTCTACGCAGCGGCGGACCGCGCTGGCCGCCGCTTCCCTCGTCATCCGGCTGGCGGGGGCCGAGACTGACAGGGCCGCCACCACCGTGCCGTCGTAGCGGAAGACCGGCGCCGCGAACGCGATGAGCCCGCGTTCAAGCTCCTCGTCGGTGACCGCGTAGCCGCGGGCGCGAACGGCGGCCAGTTCGGCCCGCAGCGCCTGCTCGCTGGTGATCGTCTTGTCCGTGCAGCGCTCGAGCTCGCCGGACGGCAGCCTGGCGGCGCCGTGGGCGAGCAGCACCTTGCCGAGCCCGGAGGCGTGCAGCGGCACGGGCCGGCCGACCCAGTTCGTGCCGCCGATCAGGTACGCGCAGTCGACCTGGGCGATCTGCTCGACCGCGCTTCCGGCGGCGACGCCCAGGTTGACGGTCTCGCCGGTCGCCGCGCCCAGCCGGTCGAGGAACGGCTGGGCGACCGCGACCAGCGACGTGTCGGCGCCGCCGCGCCAGGCGAAGCTGACGAACATCTCGCCCGGCAGGAACCGCCCGTGATCATCGCGGCGGACGAGGTGGTTGCGCTCGAGCGCGAGCAGCAGCCGGGACGTCGTGGACTTGGCCAGCCCGGTGACGGCGGTCAGCTCGGTGAACGTGACGGGATCAGCGGCGTGCACGACTTCGGAGAGCAGCCGTGCGGCCCGGTCCACCGCCTGAGTACCGCTTGGGTTGCTCATCGGAACTTCCCGCCCGTCTGCCGCGGACCATTTCCCACTTTATGGGACCAAGTTCTACGTATTGGTCCCATTTGTCAATACATTGACGGCGTACTGAGCTAGGCGACGGATGGCGCCTGCCCCCTTTGGGGTTCGCCACAATGACGGCTAACGCTCACTTTGCACCACTAAATACGCCACAAGCTGCGGATGTATCGTGTTGATATGAGCAAGACGCCCGCTAAAGGTCTCCAGTTCGTCCTGACGCTGTCCTGTCCTGACAAGCCCGGCATCGTCTACGCGGTGTCGAGCTTCCTGGTGCAGCACTCCGCCAACATCATCGACAGCCAGCAGTACGGAGAACCCGACGGCGGCCTGTTCTTCATGCGGGTCCACTTCGCGGTGCCGCAGCCGGGCGGCGAGCTCGACGAGCTCAAGCGCGACTTCACCTGGGTCGCCGATTCCTTCCACATGAGCTGGCAGCTGCACGACAAGTCCGAGCGCATCAAGACGCTGGTCATGGTCTCCCAGCTCGGCCACTGCCTCAACGACCTGCTTTTCCGGTGGTCATCAGGCTCCCTGCCCGTCGACATCACCGCGGTGGTTTCCAATCACCAGGTATTCCGGGACCTGACCGAGTCCTACAAGCTGCCGTTCCACTACGTCCCGGTGACGGCTGACACCAAGCCGGCGGCCGAGGCCAGGCTCATGTCGCTTATCGACGAGACCGATACCGAGCTTGTCGTGCTCGCCCGCTACATGCAGATCATCTCCTCCGAGGTGTGCAAACGGGTCGAGGGCCGGATGATCAACATCCACCACTCGTTCCTGCCGTCGTTCAAGGGCGCCAAGCCCTACCACCAGGCCCATGCCAAGGGCGTCAAGCTGGTCGGCGCGACCGCCCACTACGTGACCCCCGACCTGGACGAGGGCCCGATCATCGAGCAGGGCCTGCTGCGGGTGGACCACTCCTACTCCCCCGACCGGCTGGTCGAGGCAGGCCGCGACGTCGAGGCTCAGGTGCTCGCGCGCGCGGTCACCTGGCACGCGGAGCACCGGGTGCTGCTCGACGGCAACCGCACGGTGGTTCTCGGCTAGCTGGCTGGGCCGGCTAGGCGGACTGAGCCGCCTGGCACCTGTAGCGTGTAGCCGTGGATTCCCCGGCGGCCGAGGTACGCGGCCTGCGGATGGCGTACGGCAGCGTGGTCGTTCTCGACGGTATCGACCTGTCGGTCGCGGCCGGCGAGATCGTCGCGGTGACCGGGGTGAACGGCGCGGGCAAGTCGACGCTGCTGTCTTGCCTGGCGGGCTTCCGCAGCCCGGCGGCCGGCGCGGTGTCCGTGCTCGGCGGGCCGCCGCGGGACACCGCCGAGTTCTGGCGGTCGGTCGCGGTCGTCACCGAGCAGCCGACCTGGTACCCGGGTCTGACCGTGCGCGAGCTGCTTGAACTGGTCCGGATGACTCATCAGCCGCTGCACGGCTGGTGCCTGCCCGCCGACGAGCTGGTCGAGCTCTTCGGGCTGTCCGCCCGGGCTGACGCGAGCCCGCTGAGCCTGTCCTCCGGCCAGCGGCAGCGGCTGTCACTAGCGGCGGCGCTGGCCCGGCCGAGCAGGCTGCTGCTGCTCGACGAGCCGGAGCAGTCCCTCGACGTGGGGTTTCGCGGCGACCTGGCGGTCCTGCTGCGCGACGAGTACGCGGCGAGCGGCGGCACGGTGGTGATGGCGACCCACGACTACGACTTCGCGACGACCGCGGGAGCGCGGGTGGTGGAGCTGACCGACGGCCAGCTGGCTGACGACGACTTCCAGGAAGAGCCCGGTCAGGAAGACGCCGGCCTGGAAGCAGACACGACCGTGGAAGACGGCGCCGGGGAAACCTCGTCATGACCGCCCAGGCGGTGGCCGCGGATCACGGCGCCGCAGTCAGTGTCGCGGCTATCAGGAAGTTCATCGGCAGGCACCGCCGCCGCAGCTGGACCGACTGGTACTCGGCCGGCTTCGCCCTTGTCATCGCAGGGATCTACCTGTCTGACCTGCTGGCCAGGCCGTTCAGCAGGCTCGCGGGCTCGGCCGCGGCCGCTGACGCGACCCGTGCGGCGGCGACCCAGGCGGTAGCGGGGGCCGGGCTGGTGATCGGGGCCGGGGCGGGCGTGCTGCTGCTCGCCCAGGCGTTCGGGCCGCTGGTGCTCTCCCCCGCCGACGCGTCGTGGCTGCTGCTGTCGCCACTCGGCCGGCGGTCGGTGCTGAAGCGCCCGTCGCTGTCCGCGGCGCTGCTGGCCGTGCTCGCGGGCTCCCTGCTTGGCGCGCTCGCGCTGGCGATGGCGGGTCCCTACCTGCGTCCAGGCGGCGGCTCGCTGCCTGCCTCGTGGCTGATCCTGGCCGCCGTCGCGGGGGCAGGCTGCTGCCTGGCCGCGGTCGCGGCCGAGGCGCTGGCCCAGCCGGGTGAGCGGGCGCGCGCGGTGACCCGCGCCGCGTGCGCGGCGGTGGCGGTCATCGCCTCGCTCGCCGCACTGGCGGGCGAGCGCTGGGCAGCGGTGACGAACCGGGTCACGGTCGTGTTCGGCGGCCTGCACACGGCTGCCTTCGAGACCGCCGCGCTCGCCGCCCTGTTGCTGGCCTGCCTGGCCTGCGGGCTGCTGTGGCGGGCGCTTGCCTCCTTTCCCGCGAGCAGACTGCGGGCCGACTCGGCTCGCTCGGGAACGGCACTGACGGCAGCCGCGTTCCTCAACTTCTCACTGTTGTTCTGGATCGCGGAAGACAACCACTGGAGAAGCCGGCTGCTGCCGTCCCGGCCATGGCCCCGGCTGCCCCCGGCTCTGGCGATGGCGTGGCCGGACTGGCGCCGGCTGAGCCGCCGGCCGGGCCCGGTTGCCCTGGTCGCGGTCGCGGCGGTGGTCCCGGCGCTGGTCGGAGCGGCCTTTACCGGCCAGGCGCACGGTGATTTCATCGCCGCGGCACTGGTCCTCGGCGCGTTCGCGGCCGCGTCGCAGGCGACCACGGCGATCAAGCGCGACCGGGACAACCCAGCCCTGCTGCGGCTGCTCGGCGCTGATCCGGGGCGGGCACTGCTGGCCAGGTCCGTGCTGCCTGCCCTGCTGGCCACCGCCTGGCTCGCCATCGCACTCACCGTACTGTGCGCCGTCGCCGTGGTCCCCGGCTGGTCGTGGCCGCTGCTGGCGTTCGCCGGACCTGGCATTACCGCCGGCGCCCTGCGACTGGCCCGCACCGCGCCGATCAACCCGGCCGACCGGGGACCGGACACCGCGATGGGCAACACCCCGCCGTGGATGGTCTCCCGGCTGCTGAGCATCGCGGTCAGCGTGATCGGCAGTTTGCCGCTGGTCAGCGCCGCGCGGACGGGTGAAGTGCACGCGGGTACGGTCCTCAGCCAGCTGGTGCTTTCGGTGGTGGTGCTGGGGATCTACCTGTTCGTCGCCGCCAGCTGGCAGCCGTAGGGACCGGCGCAACTCTTCCGTCATCAGCCGATATGTGATATCAGTTTGATATGACTTTGGTGGAGCTAGAGCTCGACGGACTACGCCGTCGGTACGGCACCGTCACCGCCCTGGACGGGCTCACTTTCGGCGTTCCAGCCGGACAGGTCTTCGGCTTTCTCGGGCCGAACGGCGCGGGCAAGACCACCACGATGCGCGCCATCTTCGGGGTCACCGCCCTGGACGAGGGCGAGATCCGCTGGCGGGGCAAGCTCGTCGGCGAGGCCGCCAGGCACACCTTCGGCTATATGCCGGAAGAGCGCGGACTGTATCCCTCGATGGAGCTGTTCGACCAGGTGAACTACTTCGCGTCGCTGCATGGCATGGACGACAAGGCGGCCGCGGCCGCCTCCTGGCACTGGATCGGCCGTCTCGGCCTGTCAGGCCGCGGCCGCACCAGGATTGACGCGCTCTCGCACGGCAACCAGCAGCGCGCCCAGCTCGCCGTGGCCCTGGTCCACGAGCCCGAGCTGCTCGTGCTTGACGAGCCGTTTTCAGGGCTTGACCCCGGAGGCATCGACGATATGAGCGCGATCCTGGCCGAGCGGGCCGAGGCCGGCGTGACCGTGCTGTTCTCCAGCCATCAGCTCGACCTAGTCGAGGGCATCTGCGAAGAGGTGGCGATCATCCATCACGGCCGCCTGGTGGTGGCCGGCCCCGTAGCCGAGCTGCGCCGCGGCGACCGGCCAGGGCTGGCGGTCCGGGTCTCGGGCGACCGGACGGCCGCCTGGGCAGCCGAACTGCCCTCCTCGCTCGGCCGCCTCAAGTCGGTCCGGCCGGACGGCACAGCCGAGATCTCCCTGACTGATGTCGCCGGCTCACAGCCGATCCTGGATCTGGCCCGGGCAGCCGGCCGTGTCGAGCACTTCGCCTTCGAGGACGCGACCTTGTCGGAGGTATTCCGCCAGGCCACCGGGGCGTCGGTGGGCCAGGCCGAGGCCGAGCACGCGGCGTCCGCCAGCAGCACGGGCACCACGGCAGGAGCGCGGCAGTGAGCACCACGATGAGCCAGTCTTCGGGCCCGCTGCATACAACCTGGCTGGTGGCGCGCCGGGAACTCCGGCTGCGGGCCAAGACGCGCGTCTTCAGGGCCACCACCGTGATCATGCTCATCGCGGTCGCGCTGGCGGTCGCCCTACCGGCGATCCTGTCCGCTAAGCACAGCACCGACCGGATCGGCGTCGTCGGCGGCAACGCGACGACGAACGGCATCGTCGCCGAAGCCGGCCGTCTGGCAGGCAGCGACGCGGTCGCGGTTTCCGAGCCGAGCCTGGCCGTGGCGGAGGCGGCGCTGCGGGGCAAGGACGTCGACGCGGTGCTCGTGGCCGGCCAGGAGATCATCGTCAACCAGGTGCCGCTGGGCGGCGTGTCCGGTTCGGTGGCAACGCTGGCGCAGCTGGCCGGCCTGTCCAAGCTGATCCAGACCGTCCCTGGCGCGGCCGCGGCCGTCGCCCACGGGGTAACGCTCCCAGTCCGCGGACTCGAGGCACCGTCGACGCCGCTCTCGTCCCGGCTTACCGGGCTGTTCACCGTGATCATCATCTGGGTGCTGATCAGCGCCTACGGGTCGCAGATCGCACTCGGCATCGGCGAGGAAAAATCGAGCCGGGTGGTCGAGGTGCTGCTCTCGGCCGTCCGCCCGGTGCAGCTGCTCATCGGCAAGGTGCTCGGCATCGGCCTGCTCGCGCTCGGCCAGGCGGCCGGGCTGGTGATCGTGTTCGTCGTGGCCGGCTTCGCCTCCGGGTCGAGCCTGGTGCACGGGGCCACGCTTGGTGTCGTCATCGCGGGCGGGGTGTTCGTCGTGCTCGGCTACGCGTTCTACTGCACGGCGTTCGCCGCGGCCGGGTCACTGGTGTCGCGGCAGTCGGACGTGAACTCGACGATCCTGCCGGTGCAGCTTCCGCTGATCCTGACCTACGCGCTGTCCTTCACGGTCATCTACGCCAACGGAGCGAACACGTTTTACCACGTGCTCGGCTTCCTGCCGCCGACCGCGCCGATCGCGATGACCGTGCTGTACGCGGCCGGCGACGTCCCGGTATGGCAGGTCATCGTGTCCGCGGTGATCTGCGCCGCGGGCACCGTCTGGATGGCCAGGCTCGCCGTGCGGATCTACACCAACTCCATCTTGCGCAGCGGCCCGCGCATCAAGATCAGCCAGGCGATCAGGGAAAGCAGGACTACCGCCTGAACCGCCGCCGCCGGGCGGCGTTAAAGTGACCGTATATGGCTATTACGGACGTCGACGCTGAGCGAGCGCCGCGACGGCCGAGCCTGCGGCAGTCCTTTCAGTCACTCCAGCTGCCCGCCTACCGTGCCTGGTTCCTGAGCCAGGTGTTCTCCGCGTCGGGAACGATGACGCAGTCGGTGGCGATGGCCTGGTTCCTGCTGCGGCTGACCGGCAGCAGCATCGAGCTGGGGTTGATGGGGACGTTCACGTTCCTGCCGGTCCTGCTGCTCAGCCCGCACGCCGGCGCCCTGGTCGACCGGGTCGACCGGCGCAAGCTGCTGATCGGCACGCAGTCGGCCCTCGGGCTGATCGCGGCGGCCGCCGCGGCCGTCATCGCCAGCGGCGCGGCCAGGGACTGGATGCTGTTCCTCATCGCGGCCGCGACCGGGACCGTGGCCGCCGCCGACAGCACCGCGCGGCAGGTCTACGTCGTCGACCTAGTGGGTGCCGACCGGGTGGCGTCCGCGATCGGGCTTTACGAGATCATCCTCAACGTCTCGCGGGTCGTCGGGCCGTCGCTTGGCGGGGTGCTGCTCGCCACCGTCGGGGTCGCCGCCTGCTGTGCGGTTAACGCGGCCTCGTACGCGATTCCGCTTTTCGTCCTGCTGCGCTACAAGCCGGCCTATGCACCCGCCCATGCGCCGACCGCCCGGCTCGCGGACGGGCGCGCGGACGCCCGGGAACAGGCCGGCGACCACGGGAAGAGCGACGGACGGGGACAGGCCGCCGTTTCACTGCGCGCGGGGATCCGCTACGCGTGGCGCCACGGGCCTGTCCGGGTGTGCATCGCCCTGGCGGCGGCGTCCGCGCTGCTGTTCAACCTGAGCGTCGCCCTGCCGGTGCTCGCTACCAGGACCTTCCACCTCGGCGGGGGCGGGTACGGGCTGATGATGGCGGCGTTCGGCGTGGGCGCGCTGCCCGGAGCGCTGCTGGCCGCCTCGGGGCAAGGCAGTCCGACTGGACGCCGGGTCGGCTGGCTGGCGCTGGCTACGGCGGTGTCCATCGGCGGTACCGCGTTCGCTCCGGCCACCTGGCTCGCGGTCCTCGGGCTGGGCGCGGTCGGCTGCCTGTCCATCTGGTTCATCGCCGCCGCCAGCACCCTCGTCCAGCTCGCCACGGCCCCGGGAATGCGCGGCCGGATGATGGGACTGTGGACGATGGCGCTGCCCGGCACCCAGGTGGTGAACGGGCCGCTGGCCGGCTGGGTGACGCAGGACGCCGGCCCGCGGGAGGGCTTCGCGCTGTCCGGCATGGCGCTCGCCGCGGTCGCGCTGGCCGGCTGGCGTGCGCTGACCTCGGTACCCCGCGTGCCCGAGGCCGGCGAAGATCAGGTCGTTGGAAGCAGGCTCTAGGAAGAAGGTGGCGCGATGGCCGTTATCGGAAGTTCTGACCTCGACGTGTTCCCGCTTGGACTCGGCGGCAACACTTTCGGCTGGACGTCGGACAAGGAGACGTCGTTCTCCGTGCTCGACGCTTTCGCGGGCGGCGGCGGGAACCTTATCGACACTGCCGACTCCTACAGCGCCTGGGTACCTGGGAACTCAGGCGGCGAGTCGGAGACGATCATCGGTGAGTGGACCGCCGCGCGCGGGAACCGGGACGCGGTCGTCATCGCGACCAAGGTGGACAGGCACCCGCAGTTCCGCGGACTGTCACGCGCCAACGTGCTGGCCGCCGCCGACGCGTCGCTGACCAGGCTAAAGACCGACTACATCGACCTTTACTACGTGCACTACGACGACCCCGAGGTGCCCGTCGCCGAGGCGGCCGGCGTGTTCAGCGAGCTGCAGAAGGCCGGGAAGATCAGGCACGTCGGGCTGTCCAACTACACCGCGCCGCGGCTGCGCGAGTGGCTCGCGGCCGCCGCCGCGGACGGGTTCGCCCCGCCCGTCGCCCTGCAGCCGCACTACAACCTGGTGGAGCGCGCCTCGTACGAGTCGTCGCTGGCGCCCGTCGCGGCGGAGGCCGGGCTCGGCGTACTGCCTTACTACTCGCTGGCCAGCGGGTTCCTCGCCGGCAAGTACCGGACGGCCGCGGATCACCCGGGTGCGGCCCGGCAGAAGGGCGCCGCGCGGTACCTGACACCGTCCGGACTCGGGGTGCTAGCGGCACTGGACTCGGTCGCCGCTGACCACGGCACCGAGCCCGCGACGGTGGCGCTGGCCTGGCTGCGCACTCGCCCGCAGGTGGCCGCGCCGCTCGCCAGCGCGCGGGTCACCAGTCAGCTGGGCGCGCTGCTGGCCTCGGCGACGCTGGAACTGTCGGCCACCGAGATCGCGGCCCTGGATGACGCGTCGGCCGCGTAGCCGCTGGTTCACCGCGCCGGCGGGCCGTCAGCAGGCCGGATACTGGGCCAGGCGCGTAGCGGCGCCGACGGCGGGCAGCCCGTTTCGCCGGCCGCCCGCCGTCTGGCATCCCTGGCCCGGTTACCCGGCCACGCCGTCGAAGTAGTGGCCGTGAGTGAGTTCTTCTATCAGCCCGGCATGCGTCGGCTGCCAGCCGAGCAGCTGCCTGGTGAACGCGCTCGACGTCGGGTTGTCTAGCCCGACGAACCCGGCCAGGAAGGTGAACTGCGCGGCCGCGTCCTGCGGGTCGATGCTCTTGACAGGCAGCTGCAGGCGGCGGCCGATGACCTCGGCGATGTCACGGAACGGCACGCCCTCGTCCGCCACCCCGTGCAGCCGCGAGCCGGCCGGGGCCGACTCGAGCGCCAGCCGGTACAGGCGCGCGGCGTCCAGCGTGTGCACGGACGGCCAGCGGTTGGCTCCGTCGCCGACGTACGCCGACACACCGCTGCCGGCGGCCATGCCGATCAGCGCGTGGGCGAAGCCGTGATGATCGAGCGAACTGTGCACGATCGGCGGAAGACGGACGTAGGAGGAGCGGACACCGCGGCTCGCCATGCCGATCAGCTCGTTCTCGGCGTCGATCCGGTGCCCGCCGCCGATCACATCCTGCTCGGTGCCCGGGCGGCCGGAGATCCCCGCCATGGCAAGCGTGAGCGTGCCGCCGGTGCCCACGAAGGGCTTACCCGACCCCTCAAGTCCTGACCCGAGTGCCTTGATGGCGCGCAGGTCGTCGGCGATGGCGGTGAGGAAGTCCCCAGTCCGCATCGCCTCGTGCTTGAAGGCCAGGTGGACCACTCCGTCGGACGCCGCGGCGGCCGCGCGCAGCGTGTCCAGGTCGTCGATGGTGCCGCGGCAGACCTCGGCGCCGGCCGCTTCCAGGGCGGCGGCCGACGCGTCCGACCGGGCCAGCCCCACGACCTGGTGACCGTTCTCGAGTAGCTCAGGGACGAGCCCCGAGCCGATGTGCCCGGACGCTCCCGTGACGAATACGCGCATTGGATGACTCCCGGTAGAGACGATTTGATGTCAGTTGCTGTCATCACTTTACAACATGATGTCAGTTACTGTCATCGGGGTACCATCGACCTATGTCCCGCTGGGAGCCCAACGCCCGCGGCCGCCTCGCGCAGGCCGCGCTTGAGCTGTACAGCGAGCGCGGGTACGACCAGGTGACGGTGGCGGAGATCGCCACGCGGGCCGGGCTGACCGAGCGAACCTTCTTCCGGCACTACACGGACAAGCGCGAGGTGCTGTTTTACGGCGCGAGCGTGCTGCAGGACGCGTTCGTCGCCGGGATCGACGAGGCGCCCGCCGGGCTGGCTCCCATCGACGTGGTGGGCACCGCACTTGAGGCGGCCACCGCGATGTTCGGGGCCGACAACGCCGTCGCCGCGCAGCGCATGGCGGTCGTCAGCGCCAACCCCGAGCTGCGCGAACGCGAACTGAACAAGCTCGCGGTGCTGGCCGGGGCGGGCGCAGAGGCGCTGCGCAGCCGCGGTGTGGCAGAGCCGGCGGCAAGCCTCGCCGCCGAGGCCGGCATCGCCGTCTTCAAGATCGCGTTCCAGCGCTGGGTAGACGGCCCGGGCGGCCAGCCGCTAAGCCCCGTCATCCGGGAGTCGCTGGCCGACCTCAAGTCAGTAGCCGCCGGCACCTGACCGCCCCGGCGCAAGCCACCCGCCCAGCCCCGTTCCCCGCTCGATGTGCGCCGCACTTCCCGCACGGACGTGGTGTGGCCGCCGACTCCCGCCGTCGGCTCCGTTCCGCGTACCGTCCACTCGGTCCCGCGCGTCCCTTAAATCGCACACCTTGTTTTCCACACCACGCATGCCTATTCCCTCAAGCATGCCTCTCGTTCTCCACAGCACACGCTCACTTCCTCAGGCCGTGCACCCGTTGTCCACAGCACGTGCCTGCTTCTCCACACTGTGCACTCCCGTTTCCCACACCACATCTCCCGTTCCCCCCAGCGCGCATTTATTTGTCCACACCTCCCCCTGCCTATTGGTTATCCACACCTCCCCTGCGCTTTGGCTGTCCACAGCTCACCCTGCGCTATCGCGCCACCCGTCCCGTGCCTGCATCCGTGGCCCGCTTCCGCGCCCCCGCTACCCGGGCTCCGCACACCATCGCGGAAATTTTTAGCAAAGTGGAAGTTTTTATGTACTATTCTCGAAAAAAGTTCCAAGATCTTTTACCCGCCTGCAACTTCTGTGAAGTGGGAGGCGGGTGCGCCGGGCGTGGGCTCGGTGCGAGTCAATCTGCGCTACGGCCAGCTCGCGGCGCCGGGTCTAGCGCCGAGGTCTAGGCGATCAGGTCGCGGCCTCGTTACCAAATCCGCCCCTCCAGTTACACCAAGCGCGGTCTTCGCACCAAGCACGGTGGTCGCTCTAGCCATGCAGGCCCAGCAGACTACGGTGAGCGCTTGCCCGGCCCCGCGGGCGCGGCTGCGGCATGCATCTCGGCCACGGCGCTCAGCCGGCCTGGGCCCGCGCCTCGGCCTCTACCGTCAGGCCGGCGCTGGCCTGGCTGGGGAGCCAGACGGCGGCGCCGCGGGGCGGGGGGTCGAAGGTGCGGCGTGCGTGCGCGATCAGGCGGCGGGTGCCCGGGTGCCGGGTCTGCGACCGCCAGATGAGCGACCACGGGTACAGCGGCGCCGGGTCCGTTACGGGGAGCCGCACCAGGGCCGCCGCCCCCGGCAGCGCGACCCGGCTCTTCTCGCCGACGAAGGTGACCAGCGATTGCGACGCCGCCACGGAGTCGAAGACCGAGTCGGTGCCCGACGAGTACGGGGTGGGATCGACCGTGAGACCGAAGGCCGCGCTCATCTCCTGGTAGAAGGCCTCCCACTCGCTGCCGGCGACGATGCCGGGCACCCAGGACGGGTAGCGGGCCAGCTCCCGCATCGAGGCGCGGCCGGCCCTGGCGAGCGGGTGGCGGTCGCCGACGATCACCTGCATCGGCTCGAGGTAGGCGTACGCGCAGGACAGCAGCGGGCCGAGTTCCGCCGCCACGTCACGCAGGTACGCGTAGCCGGCGTCGATCTCGCCCGCCAGCAGGGAGTTGATCGTGGCTGCGGCGCCGCCGCCGGTCACCGTGTCGACGGGGAGCCCTGGGCTGGCGGCGAGGAAACCGCGGACGAGATCGACCCCCGCGCCGCGGCGGGCGAGCACGTCGACCCGCAGCGGCCGGCTGCGCGGCTGCACCGACTCGACCGCCGCCCGGGCCGCGGCGACGACCGCGTACGCATGCGGCAGGAAGGTCCGCCCGTCCCTGGTGAGCACCGCGCCCGCAGGCACCCGCCGGAACAGGACCGTGCCCAGGTCCGCCTCGAGCCCGGCGACCCGCTTCGAGGTGGCCTGCTGGCTGATGCCGAGCCGGCTGGCGGCCAGCTGGAACTGGCCTTCCTCAGCGACGGCGACGAAAGCCAGGACCGCGTCGGTGTTCATGCGGCCAAGTATCGCGGTGCGCGGACTCCGGCGCACAACGATCGGTTGTACGTGAACCACCGGATGTTGTTTGCCTGGTGGGCGGCGTCTCGCTGTAATGAGCCGGTGCGCATTCAACGGCCGGGAAGACGATCGCTCGGGCGTGACTTCGGCTGGCTGTGGGCCGCGTTCGCGGTCAGTGCCTACGGTTCCGGTATCGGGTTCGGCGCGTTTCCGATCATCGCCATCCGGGTGCTGCACTCCGGCCCGGTCGAGGTGTCGGCCCTGTCCGCAACCGGGCTCGCGGTCGGGGCGGCCGTCGCGGTACCGCTCGGCCCGTGGGTGGAGTTCCGGCGCAAGCGGCCGGTGATGATGGCGATGGACCTCAGCCGCTTCGCCGCGCTGCTGACGATCCCGGCCGCTTACGCGCTCGGCGTGCTCAGCTTCCTGCAGCTGCTTATCGTGTCGGTCGTGGTGGCGGCGGCCAAGATCGCGTTCAACGCGGCCAGCGGGGCGAACCTCAAGGCGCTGGTCACGCCGGAAGACCTGCTCACCGCCAACGGCCGGTTCGAGTCGACGAACTGGAGCGCGCTCGTCATCGGGCCGCCACTCGGCGGCGCCGCCGTCGGCCTGCTCGGCCCGGTGACGACGGTGCTGGCCGACAGTGTCAGCTACCTGCTCTCTGCCTGCGGAGTCGCCGCCATCGGCGGGCATGAGCCGAGCGTCGTGAAACAAGCTCCGTTCAGGCTAAGGACTGATGATCTGCTCGACGGGTGGCGGAACATCCTGCACAGCCCCGCGCTCCGCCCGGTGTTCGCCAACAGCATCCTGACCGGCGGGCTGATCCTGGCGGCGGAGCCGCCGCTGGCGATCCTGATGCTGCGGCAGCTCGGCTTCGCCCCGTGGCAGTACACGCTGGCCTTTGGCGCCCCCTGCCTCGGCGGCCTCATCGGCTCGCGGCTGGCCGCGCCGCTCGCGGCCAGGCTCGGGCGGCACCGGATCATGATCGCGAGTGGCATCGCGCGGGCCTGCTGGCCGGCCGGGCTGGCGTTCACCGGGCACGGCGCGGGCGGCGTGGCGCTCGTCATCGGGCTGCAGTTCGGGCTGGTGTTCTGCATGGGCGTGTACAACCCGGTGTACGCGACTTACCGGCTCGAGCACACCGGGAAGGACCGGGTCGCCAGGACGCTCGCGGCCTGGTCGGTGTCAAGCAGCCTCACGATCGCCGCGCTGACCGCGGTGTGGGGGGTCCTCGCGAGCGTGGCCGGCCCGCGGGTGGCGATCGCCGTCGCCGGCATCCTGCTTCTCGGCACGCCGCTGCTGCTGCCGAGGAAGGAGCACGTGCCGCCGCAGGCACCCGCCCGGCCGGCCGCTGGAGTTGCGGGACGTGTGACGACGGGGTAAAACCCAAGGGATCGGTCCGGTCCCGCTAAAGAGGAGGTTCCCGGCATGACTGACCTCCCAGGCCTGGACCTTGGGCGGTTCGCCGCCTGGTTCGACCACGCCTGCCCGGGCCAGATCGCCGGCCCGCTCGGCGGGCGGCTGATCGCCGGGGGCAGGTCCAACCTGACCTACGAGGTCAGCGACGGCAGCCGGAGCTGGGTGGTGCGCAGGCCGCCGCTCGGTCACGTGCTCGCCACCGCGCACGACATGGAGCGCGAGTACCGGGTGATCTCCGCGCTGCGGGACACCAGCGTCCCGGTGCCGCTGAGCTACGCCCTGTGCACCGACGCCGACGTGCTCGGCGCGCCGTTCTACGTGATGTCGAAGGTCGACGGCGTCCCCTACAGGACCGAGGACCAGCTGGCCGCGCTCGGACCCGTCAGGACCAGGGCCATCGCCCGGCGCATGGTCAGCACACTGGCGCAGCTGCACGCGGTTGTCCCGGCAGACGTTGGGCTGGCCGGCTTCGGCCGGCCTGAGGGCTTCCTGGCCCGGCAGGTGCGCCGCTGGAAGAAGCAGCTCGACGCGTCGCACAGCCGCGCGCTGGCGGGCGCCGACGAGCTGTACACGTTGCTGGCGGCCGACCCGCCTGACGGGTCAGCGCCGGCCATCGTGCACGGCGACTACCGGCTGGACAACACGCTCGTCGGCCCTGACGACAAGATCGCCGCGGTGGTCGACTGGGAGATGGCCACCCTCGGCGACCCGCTGACCGACGTGGGGCTGCTCATCGTTTACCAGCGGATGGACCGGCTGGGCGACGGCCCGATGGCCAGTTCCGCGCCCGGCTACCCGTCCGAGGGCGAGCTGCTCAGCCAGTACGCCGAGGACAGCGGCCGCGACCTGTCCGACCTCGGCTTCTACATCGCCCTGGCCTCGTTCAAGGCGGCGGTCATCCTCGAGGGCATTCACTACCGCTACGTTCACGGGCAGACCGTCGGCGAGGGATTCGAGGAGATCGGCACGCTGGTAGAGCCCCTCATGTCCTCCGGGCTGGCCGCGATGAAGGAGAGCAGCTGATGGATTTCGGCTTCGACGCGCGCACCGAGGAGCAGCGGCACGTGCTGCTCACGTTCATGGACGAGCTCGTCTACCCGAACGAGCCGGTGTTCCGCCAGCAGCTGGCCGCGCTGGAGAACCGCTGGGCGTGGAGCAGCGTGCCGGTGCTCGCCGAGCTGCGCGAGGAGGCCAGGGCCCGCGGGCTGTGGAACCTGTTCCTACCCGGTGAGCACGGTGCGGGCCTGACGAACCTGCAGTACGCACCGCTGGCGGAGATCACCGGCCGCAGCCTTGACCTGGCCCCCGCCGCGCTGAACTGCGCCGCCCCTGACACGGGCAACATGGAAGTGCTGGCCACCTTCGGCTCGCCTGACCAGCAGAAGCGCTGGCTGCGGCCGCTGCTGGACGGCGAGATCCGCTCCTCGTTCGCGATGACCGAGCCCGAGGTGGCTTCGTCCGACGCGACCAACATCGCCACCCGCATCGAGCTGGACGGCGACGAGTACGTGATCAACGGCCGCAAGTGGTGGATCACCGGGGCGATGAACCCGCAGGCGGAGATCTTCATCGTGATGGGCAAGACCGACCCGTCGGCCGAGCGGCACCGGCAGCAGTCCATGATCCTGGTCCCCCGCGATATCCCCGGGGTGACCATCGTCCGCGGCATGGAGGTCTTCGGCTACGACGACCACTCGCACGGCGGCCACGCCGAGATCGTGTTCCGTGACGTCCGGGTACCCGCGGCGAACCTGATCAGCGGCGCCGGCGACGGGTTCGCAATCGCTCAGGCCCGGCTGGGGCCCGGCCGGATTCACCACTGCATGCGCTCCATCGGGCTGGCGGAGCGGGCCATCGAGCTGATGTGCGCGCGAGCCGACGCCCGGGTTGCCTTCGGCAAGCCGCTGGCCGATCAGGGGGTGATCAGGGACTGGATCGCCGAGTCACGGGTGCGGATCGAGCAGCTGCGGCTGCTGGTGCTCAAGGCCGCGTGGCTGATGGACACCGTCGGCAACAAGGCGGCGCACACCGAGATCCAGGCCATCAAGATCGCCACGCCCGCCGCCGTCGAGTGGATCATCGACAAGGCGATCCAGGTGCACGGCGCTGGCGGCCTGAGCCAGGACTTCCCGCTCGCGGCCGCGTTCGCCGGCATCCGCACGCTGCGCTTCGCCGACGGGCCTGACGAGGTGCACAAGAACGCGCTGGCCAGGACCGAGCTGTCCCGGCAGCGCGCCAGCCGGAACGGATAGCGCGCCGCCGGATCCTCGCCCGGCGCTACGCGGGCTGCTCTGCCTGGAGCTTCTTCACGACGTCGAGCGCGTCGTTCACGTGCCGCCCGATGTTGGTCTGCGAGTTGAAGACATGCCTGACGGTCCCGGTCCTGTCGATCACGTAGGTGACCCGGCCGGGAAGCAGACCCAGCGTGGCGGGCACTCCGTAGGTCTTGCGGAGCTGCCCCTTCTCGTCGCTGACCAGCGTGAACGGCAGCTTGTGATGCTCGGTGAAGGCCACGTGCTTGTCGACCGAGTCGTTGCTGACGCCGATGACCTCGGCGCCTGCCTCGGTGAAGGCCTCGTAGCTGTCACGGAACGCGCAGGCCTCTTTGGTGCAGCCCGGCGTCTCGTCCTTGGGGTAGAAGTAGAGGACCACGACTCGTTCGCCCAGCCGGTCGGTGAGCCGCACCTGCGCACCGTCTTGCGCCGGGAGGGTGAAATCGGGAGCCTTGTCGCCAGCCTGGATGCCTCGTGCCATCGGTGCCGTCCCTTTCGCGTTAGTCCGCTAACCGCACCTTAAGGCCTTGACGCCGCGACGGCCGGCCGGCCGCCAGTCGGCTGTCAGGCTTCTGTCAGTCTTCTGTCGGTCTTCCGTCAGTCGCCGAAACCCCAGGCGCGGTCAGGCGTCACACGGATACCAACGCTGTAGCTGTCGTACCACTCCGGCGCGTTGCCCATCGCTGTGATCATGGCGCGGTACTTGTCGATCACGCCAGGGACCTGGGACGGCAGGGGTGCGTCCTTGATCACCTCGGCCCGCCCGGAGATCACCGCCACGTCCCCGCCGGACGGCGTGCAGTTGAAGTTCAGCGATACCAGCCCGTTGGCGGCGAGGTGCCTGACCTTCGCCGCGCCAGGCTGCGAGTAGATGGTGACGTCGGTGCCGTTCCAGAAGAACCAGACCGGACGCGGCGCGGGCCGCCCGGCCGTCGTGATCGTGGTCAGCCAGACGATCTGGTCGCCGGCGAGGTGCTTTTCGATCTGCTTGGTGAGCTCGAATGCCATAACACCGAGCGTAGCCGCATGCGATCTCAGCGTTCCATGGCCTCCGCCAGGATCCGCCACTCTTGCCTGGGCAGCCGGCCGGCGTGACGGTCCCCGGCCGTCAGGACCTGCATGCAGACGTGATCGGCGCCGGCCGCGCGGTGTTCTGAGACGCGCTTGAGTACCGTACTGGCGTCACCCCACGCGACCAGGCCGTCGACCAGCCGGTCGCTGCCGCCGTGCTCCAGGTCACCGGGCGTGAAGCCCATCCGCAGGAAGCTGTTGGTGTAGTTGGGCAGCTGAAGATACATGTGCAGCGTCTCGCGGGCGATGGCGCGCGCGGTGGCCGGATCCGTCTCGAGTACGACCTTCTGCTCGGGTGCCAGCAAGGCGTCGGGACCGATCACCTGCCGTGTCTCGGCGGTGTGCCCGGGCGTGGTCAGGTACGGGTGGGCGCCGGCGCTGCGTTCCGCGGCGAGCACAAGCGTCTTCGGCCCGAGCGCGGCCAGCACCCGGTGGCCGGCCGGCACGGTCTCCGGCAGCGCGTCGAGGTCATCGAGGTAGCGGCGCAGGCGGGTCAGCGGCCGGCGGTACTCCTCGTCCTTGACCAGGGGCGCGTGGCTGGAACCGAGTCCGACCAGGATCCGGTCAGGGTGGACCGCGTTCACCCGGCGGTAGCTTTCGGCTACCAGCTCGGGCGGGTCGGTCCACACGTTGATGATGCCCGAGGCGACGACCAGGCGGGTGGTCGCGGCTAGCAGGGACTCGTGCAGCGCGAGGTCACCGTTGGAGCTGCCGACCCAGAGCGCCTTGTACCCGAGGTCGTCCAGCTCGGCGGCCGCATCCGCCAGCTCACCGCCCGCGGCTGTCCACAGGCCTGAGTGTGTCCACAGGCCGACGGGCCCAAGGTCGAGTGTCGCCAGTGCTGATGCCATCGAGAGTCCTCTCGGCTAATGTTCGATGTCCATCGAACATTAGCCAGTGTACGACGCCGTCCCGAATAAACCGGGGGTGCGTTACCTCTACCCGGGCTGCCCTCTCCGCCCGACTAGGTGGAAGACGCGGCTGAGCTGGCGGTAGGGGTCTCGCCTGCTGGCTTCGAGCTCGACCGCGGCCGTCGCCGCCACCTGCGGTGCATTGCCGGGGTCGAGCTGGGTTCCGCCGAACTCAAGCCAGTCCACGAACAGCCACACCCCGTACCAGCGCACCGGCGGTACCCCGTGGCCGCGGATGAGGTCGCTCAGTTCCTCCACCGTGTCCGCCCGGCCCGGCACCCCGAGCACCCCGATCTCGGTCCTGGCGTCGAACGCCGCCAGCGCGTCTTCCCATCGCCGTTCCAGGGCCGGCCGCACGGCCATGGTCTTGGCATTGCCAGTCATGATCGACAGCAGCCCGCCCTCTGCGGTGCACCGGCACAACTGACTGACCAGCGGCTCCGGCTGCTCGAGGTACCCGAGAACGCCGTGGCACAGCACGGCGTCGTATTGCCGTCCGCCCACCGCCTCGGCGGCGCTCTCGCCGTCGGCGTGCAGCAGGGTCACCCGCTGCCTGGCCTCAGCCGGCAGCCGCTCAAGCCGCTCCCGGGCTTTGTCGAGCATCGCCTGCGACGGATCGAGGACGGTCACCTCGTAGCCGGCCCTGGCCAGCGGGAACGACTGATGTCCGGCGCCGCCGCCGACGTCGAGCACGGTCGCCGGCGGCGGCGGCAGGTGCTCGAGCAGCTGCCGGTGCATCACGTAGGTACGGACGTGCCCCTTCACCGTGGCATAGGCGTCATCGGCGAACTGGTCAGCCAGGGCAGCCCAGGTGTCATCGTTCACGGCACTACCATACATGTAAGTAGTTAGTAACTAGTAACATGTCTGCATGGAACGCCGTGAGCGGATGAGTGGCCAGGATCGACGGGAGCAGGTGCTGCGGATCGCGGCGGCGGAGTTCGCCGCGGGCGGGCTGCACGGCGGGTCGACGGAGTCGATTGCCCGGCAGGCCGGGATCACCCAGGCGTACATCTTCCGCATGTTCGGCACCAAGAAGGCGCTGTTCCTCGAGCTGGTGATCGCGGCCTTCGACCGCATCACGCAGGAGATGCGCGACGCCGCCGGCGCCGGGACCGGGCTGGACGCGCTCGGCCGTATGGGTGCCCAGTACAACGAGCTGCTGGCCGACAGGACCGCGCTGCTGCTGCAACTGCAGGGCTTCGCCGCCTGCGGAGATCCCGAGGTGAGGGACGCCGTCCGGACGAGCTTCGGGCAGATGTGGCAAACGGTGGCCGGGATCACCGGCCTCGACCCGGTGACGGTCAAAGCCTTCCTGGCCTTCGGCATGCTGCTCAACAACGGCGCCGCCCTCCAGGTCGCCGAGCTCGACGAGCCGTGGGCGGCAGGCGTGCGAACCCGCATCCAGCCTGGCCTGTTCGACCACATCACGGCCGAGACGAACCACTAAAGAACGGTACGGCACTGGAATCTGGTAGGTAGATTGACAATGCATCGACAATCTACCTATAGTTCCCGCCATGACGAGACCGGACAGGCTCGAACGCCGCGCTAGGATACTGCTGCACGCCTACCCGGCTGACTACCGCCGCGACAGGGCTGAGGAGATCATCGCGACCCTGCTGGAGGCAGCTCCCCCCGGCCGTGCGTACCCTTCAGGCCGGGACTCCTGGGCGCTCATCGCAGGGGGCCGGCACGCGCGTGCCGCCCTGAACCGCAGGCAGGATGCGGCGGTGAGCCTGCGCCTGATCGTCCTCGGCGTTACCCGGCTGCTCTACCGCCACGCAGCACCGTCTCCGCGCCCGCTTTCCTGAGACCGCCACGGACGAGGCGATTGCCAAGCTCAACCAGTTGCCCGGCGGCAGCGATGACTAGTCGCGTGGTGGTCAGGAATGGCGGTCAACGCCGGTTCCGGCCGGTGCCGGGATGACGTTTCCGCAGGTGAGGTCTTCACGTTTGGGGCTGACCTGGGGAAACGGGTCCTGGCTGGAGGGCTGACCACAGGTTAAGCGGCGGCTGGCCACATTATCCGGTAGCGGTTTCTCCGGTTCTGCGGGCTGCCGGGTGGTGCCCGGGCCGG
>DASYAD010000238.1:0-13211 GCA_036501515.1 Trebonia sp.
CGTACGGCCCGGGCCAGGCAATGCCGCCAGGCGCGGTCCCGCCTGGCTACTTCGCGGCGGGCGCGCCGCAGGCGGGCCAGCCCAGCCAGCCCGCCTACTCCGGGCCACCTGTCTATCCCGGTCAACCGGGTCTACCTGGCCAGCCCGTTTACCCAGGTCAGGCCGCATATTCCGGTCAAGCCGGCGCGCCTGGTCCTGGTGCTTTCCCCGGTGCGCCGGGTCCGTTCGGGCCGCCTTCCGGCTATGCGCAGCCGGGTCAGTTCGCTCCGCCTGGCCAGTTCGGGCCCGGTCAGTTCGCTCCGCCTGGCCAGTTCGCGCCCGGTCAGTTTCCGCCGGGCCAGTTTCCGCCGGGCGAGTTTCCGCCCGGTCAGTTCGCGCCCGGTCAGTTCGCGCCGTCAGGGCAGTTGGTGCCACCCGACCGTTATGGCCAGCCGGGACAGTTCCCGCCCTCCGGCCAGGTCGCCGGCGGCCCGGTCCCTGCCGGCCAGCCCGGTCCCGGCTGGGCCGGGCCCGGTTCGCCGGCCGACCCGGCTGCGGGCCGTCGGGAGATGCCGCCGCTGTTCGCTGGCGGTGGAGGAGAAAATTTCGGCCAGGGGGCCCGTCGCGGCGACGACGACCCGGACCGCGTGCTGACACCGACGACCATCTTCGCACCGGGAAGCCTGATCAACGCCGGCGACTCGGAATACGACGGCCAGAGTGCGCAATCCGCCGGCGGCGGCCAGGGCACCCAGCCCGGCTACGGGCCGTCGGCCGGCTACCCGCCGTACCCAGCCCAGGGACAGGGACAGGGACAGGCTAACGGGCAGGGATCTTTTCCGGCGGGCAACGGCTTCCCCGGGCCGGGCGCCCACCCGGGCTATGAGCCCTATCCCACGGGCCAGCGCGGCCCGGCTAACGGCCCCTTTCCCGGCGACGGCGAGGTTCCCGGCTACGGCCAGCCGGGCGCAGGCCGTCCCTACCCGGGCAGTTCCAGTCCCTACCCTGGGAATGCCAGCCCTTACCCGGGCACTGCCGGCGCATACCCCGCGGACGCAGGCCCTCCTCAGGGCGGTTCCAGCCCCTACTCGGCTGGCGCCGGTCCTTACCCAGGTGCCTCGAGCCCCTTTCCCGGCGGAGCGGGCCCGTACCCGGGCAACGGCGAGGCCACCGGGTACCCGGGCAACGGTGCGGGTGGCTTCGCGAATGCCCCGGGCGCGCCCGGTTTCCAGGGCGGCGCCGGCCAGGGTTCGCCGCGCGCCCAGCAGTTTCCCGGTCAGCAGTTTCCCGGCCAGCCGTTCGCCGGGCAGTCGTACCCCGGGCAGCCGTACGGCGCTCAGCAGTATCCAGGTCAGCAGTATCCAGGTCAGCAGTATCCCGCTCCGCCCAGCAACGGCCAGTCCCGCAACGGCGAATCCCGCAACGGCGAATCCCGCAACGGCCAGGCGGCCCCGCCGCCGGGGTACGTCCACGGCCCAAGCGGGGAATCCCGGCCGTACGGCTGGTACCCGCCGGCCGGCGGACCGCCAGGGGCCGGTACCCCGCCCTATGGGGACGCCCCTTATGCCGGCGGCTTCGCCAACGGGAACGGGTCCTCGCCAGGTAACGGTTCAGGCAGGCAGGCAGGCGGGGCGGCCGAGCAGCCAGGGTCGGCCTTCCCCGGCCAGCCGGGACAGCCCGGTGCCGGCGGGTTCGCCGGGCCCGGTGCCGGCCGTGGCGCACCGTACCCGGATTTCCAGACGTGGCCCGCGGACGGCTGGGCGGGCGGTCATCCCCCGGCCGCGCACGCCGAAACCGTCGGCGGGGCCTACGGCGACTACGCGTACGTCATCCACGAAGACGGTTCCGCCGCGTCCCCGTCGTCCGCCGCGAGCGGGTCGTCCGCCACGCGCGGGACCGCGCCTGGTAAGTCCTCCGCCGGCCCGAGGGGCGGTGCCCGCGCGATCACCGCCGGGCTTGCCGGCATCACGGGAGCAGCGGGGTCCTCAGGGACGGCTGACACCTCAGGAGAGTCAACCTCCCCATCGACGGCAGGCCGGTCAGCGACGACCGATCGGTCAGCGACAGCGGGCCAGTCACCGACAGCGGGCCCGTCAGCAACAGCAGGCCCGTCAGCAACAGCAGGCCGGTCATCGACGGCAGGCCGGTCAGCGACGACCGATCGGTCAGCGACAGCAGACTCCCCAGCCGCGGCACGCAGCGCACGGCCGGCCGGCGCCTCCCGGCAAACGCCCGCGGGCGCCACCGCGGCGACAGCGAAACCGGTCGGTGCGGGCCCCCGGTCAGCTACGGGCGGCGCGCGGGCGGATGACGCCTCTTCGGCGAGCACGATCGACGCCGGTACGTCACCGGGCTCGGCGACCGCCGCGGCTTCAAGCTCCGCGGCCGCCGCGGCTTCAACGAGGCCGCTGGGCTCCGCGACGTCAGCGGCGGCCGCCGGCCAGGTTAACGCCGGCGGACCGGGTAATGCCACTGGTCAGTCCGCCGCGACTGCTCCAGGCTCGGTTCCCGCGACGTCCGGTACGTCCGGAGGGCCGGCTGGCGCCGACACCCCAGAGGCCTCCGGCACGGCCTGCGCTCCGTCTGTGTTCTCGCCGTCTGTGTTCTCGCCGTCCGCGGCTTCCGCGGCTTCCGCAGCAGATGCTGGGCTCACGCCCTCCTCAAGCGGCACGGAGGCCGTAGACATCTACGGTCCCGACGACCCGGCCTACGGCCCGCCAGGACCCGGCTGGTACCAGCGCGGCGAGGAAAGCGCGGCCCGCCCGGGCGGCGTGACCGCGGCGCCGGAAGCGGGCGAGGCCGCCGGCACCGCTCGCGGCCCCTTCGAGCCGCTTCGCTCGGCAGACCAGCAGGGCGCGGATTACCCGGATCTCGACCCGGCTGACGATTACCCCGGCGACCAGCCAGGAGCGCCCGACGACGAGCCTGCCGAAGACGACGGACCGGATTTCCTTGACTTCGGGTCACCGACCGATCCCGAGGCGGGCGCGCTGGGCGACATCAGGGACACGTACCTGACCGCGGAGGCGATCGGCCCGGCCCGCCTTGAGCGGCATTTCGACGAGCTCCTCGAGAGGCAGCGACAGCTGATCAGCGAGTACTTCGAAGAATCCGCCGCCGCCCCCGCGCCAGCGGGGACGGGAAGTTCCGCGGCCCCGTTCGGCTTCGACACCGCGGACAGCCTGGCCGCGCTGCGCGGCGAACTCCGCGGCACCCCTTAGGTCACCGGGATTCCGCGCCGTCATTCAGAGCTGACCAAGACCTGTCCCAAGCCAGGGCTGGGACGGGACCCGTCCCCCATTCAGGGCTGAGCAGGACCCACAGCGCGGCCGCGGAATGGGCGGGTTACCGTCATTCAGGAACTCGCGGGTCAACAACGAGTTGATAAGTCCCGTCGGCGAAAGGCGTCGAGTCCAGTGAGCGGTGTCATCGCGGTTCTCGGCTTCGGTGAGGCGGGCGCGCTGCTTGCCCGTGATCTGGTGGCGGCCGGTGCGACCGTCCGCGGGTACGACCCGAAGGCGGCCGTGCCCGCCGGCGTTACCGGCGCGGGCAGCGACGCCGAGGCCGTGGCCGGCGCCAGTCTGGTGCTGAGCGTTAACAGCGCCGCCGACGCGGTACCCGCGCTTGAGGCCTCGCTCGCCGCACTCAGCCCGAACGTCGTCTGGGCCGACCTGAATACCGCCGCACCTGGCCTCAAACAGCGCCTCGCCGCAGTCGGCGCTGAGCGGGACGTCGCGGTGACAGACGTGGCCATGATGGCCCCTGTTCCTGGCAAAGGCCTGCGAGTTCCCATGCTCGCGAGCGGTGACGGCGCCGACCACGTCGCGGCCACGCTGCGCCAGTACGGGGCGGACATCGAGGTGCTGCCGGGCCCTGCTGGCCTGGCGGCCACCCGCAAGCTGCTGCGCAGCGTCTTCTACAAAGGCATGGCCGCCTCCATCGTCGAGGCCTTGGAAGCGGCGCAGGGGGCCGGACTGGCCGACTGGCTGACCGGGCATATCGCCGAGGAGCTGGCCAAGCAGGACGCCACGGCGCTCACCAGGATCGTTACCGGCACGCGGCAGCACGCGGTCCGCCGCGGCCACGAGATGGCCGCCGCCGCCGAGATGCTCTCCGACCTGGGTGTCGCCCCGATCATGGCCACCGCCAGCGAACAACTGCACGAGCGCCTCGCCGCCGAGCAGTCCAAGCGCCCCTGACGGCCCGAGCGCGAAGATCGTGGATGGTTTTGTACACCCGAGTGTGCAAAATTATCCACCGTAATCGCCCGGCGAAGGCTCTTGCGGATAACAGCAACAAGCGCGGAGCGCCGGTACCCGCGGAGCGCGGATGCCCGCCACCGTGCGGCAGCGGCAGCGGCAGATATCGGATGCCGGATGGCTGCGGCAGTGGCGGGCGGTGCGCTAGGCGAGGGTGCTGAGCGCGTCGGCTAGCGGGGCCAGTGATTCGGGCTTGGCGTGCGTTGGCAGGCCGATGACGGCTAGGTCGGCGCCGGCGTCGCGCCATTCGGCTAGCGTCGCCAGGAGTGTGCTCGTGTCGCCGCCGTCCCAGCGCAGCAGGCAGGAGCAGGTGATCTCCGAGAAGTCGCGCCCGATGTCAGCGCAGTGCCCGCGCAGGATCTCCTTCAGTTCGGCGAACCGGACGGGATCCTGGATCGTCGCGTTCCACTCCGTCGCCCACCGCGCCGCGGAGCGCAGGGTCCGCTTCGGTCCGTTGCCGCCGATCGTGATCGGAGGATAGGGCCGCTGCAGCGGCTTCGGCTCGCAGCGCGCGTCGGTCAGCGTGACGTACTGGCCGGAGAAGTTGGCGGAAGTCTGGGACAGCAGCAGCGTGATCGCCTCGACGCCCTCGTCGAAGCGGTCGAACCGTTCCTTCAGCGGCGGCAGCGGGAACCCGTAGGCGTTGCACTCCATCTCGTTCCAGGCGGCGCCCAGTCCGAGGATGAGCCGGCCGCCGGAGACATGGTCCACGGTGGCGGCCATGTTGGCGAGCACCGCAGGGTGCCGGTACGGCATGGCGGTGACCTGGCAGCCGATCCTGATCCGCGCGGTAAGGGCGGCCATGGCAGACAGCATGGTCCAGCCCTCGAAGTTGGGCCCGTGCAGGTCACCGGTGAGCGGATAGAAGTGATCCCAGTTCCATATCGACTCGAACAGCGGGACCTCGTCCGCCGCGACCCAGATGTCGCGGAGTTCTTCCCAGGTCTGGTGCTCTGGCCTTGTCTTGACGGCGAAACGCACGGGGGGCTCTCCAACGGTCGCTGTTGCTCTTACGGTGACTGCCCGGGGGGACCGGCTGCCGGGTCACCGGGTCACCCGGGCCGCAACCGGACACGACACTACGCTGCCACGGCCGGCCGTGCCGCCACGGCCGGCCCTGGCCGTCAGGCCACCCCTGCCGCCCAGGCGGCTGGGCGCATGCCGGGGCGCACGCGGGGAAGCTCAGCGGAGAAGTGCAGCCGGAAGTCCATTCGGGAAGAGAAGTTCAGCCGGAAACCAGGGCCAGGCACCCGACTGGCGCGCGGATAACCCCGCAAGGTACCTTGATGTCGAGATACTGTAGGTTACGTACCGGCGAAACGGGTGCCCCCGCCCCGCGCCCTCCGCGTTGCGGCGGAGGCGCGCGCAGCAGCGGACGACGCAGGCCCGACGCGGGTGATCACAAAGCAAGAAACAAAGCAAGAGACACTGGGCGAGGAGGCTCAACCTACGATGACTGCGAACAGCTTCGGCAGCCGCGCGACGCTTGAGGCGGGCGGTGCCACGCACGAGATTTACCGCCTGGCCGCGGTCGACGGCAGCGAGAACCTCCCGTACAGCCTCAAGGTGCTGCTCGAGAACCTGCTGCGCAACGAGGACGGCGCCAACATCACCGCCGCCCACATCACCGCGCTGGCCGCCTGGGACCCCAAGGCCGAGCCGGACACCGAGATCCAGTTCACCCCGGCCCGGGTGCTGATGCAGGACCTGACCGGCGTGCCCGCGGTGGTCGACCTGGCTGCCATGCGCGAGGCTATGCAGGCCCTCGGCGGCGACCCGACCAAGATTAACCCGCTCATCCCGGCCGAGCTTGTCATCGACCACTCGGTTGTCGCCGACGTCTTCGGCGTCCCCGAGGCGTTCACCCGCAACGTCGAGCTCGAGTTCCAGCGCAACGAAGAGCGCTTCCAGTTCCTGCGCTGGGGCCAGGACGCCTTCGACGGCTTCCGGGTCGTGCCGCCGGGCACCGGCATCGTGCACCAGGTCAACATCGAGCACCTGGCGCGCGTCGTGATGACTCACGAAGGTCAGGCTTACCCCGACACTTGCGTCGGCACCGACAGCCACACGACGATGGAGAACGGCCTCGGCATCCTCGGCTGGGGCGTCGGCGGCATCGAGGCCGAGGCGGCCATGCTCGGCCAGCCCATCTCCATGCTGATCCCGAAGGTGGTGGGATTCCGCCTCGCCGGGCAGCTGCCGCAGGCGGCCACCGCCACCGACCTGGTGCTCACGATCACCGAGATGCTCCGCAAGCACGGCGTGGTGGGCAAGTTCGTCGAGTTCCACGGCGACGGCGTCGCACAGGTCCCGGTGGCCAACCGGGCGACGATCGGCAACATGTCGCCCGAGTTCGGCTCGACCTGCGCGATCTTCCCGGTCGACGAGGCCACGATCGACTACCTGCGGCTCACCGGCCGTCCCGAGACCCAGCTCGACCTGGTGGAGAAGTACGCCAAGGAGCAGGGACTGTGGCACGACCCGGACCGCGGGCTGCGTTTCTCCGAGGAACTGAGCCTCGACCTGTCCACCGTGGTCCCGTCCATCGCCGGCCCGAAGCGCCCGCAGGACCGGATCGAGCTGGCCAACGCCAAGCCCGCGTTCCGCGACGCGCTGCCCGCCTACACCGGCGGCGACGGCAACGGCTCCTTCCCGGCCTCCGACCCGTCCGAGAACGACGACACCCGCCCGACCCACGAGGTCAGGGTCACCCTCGAGGACGGCACGGAAACCGTCCTCGACCACGGCCACGTCGTCATCGCCGCGATCACCTCCTGCACCAACACGTCCAACCCGTACGTGATGATCGGCGCGGCCCTGCTGGCCAAGAAGGCGGTCGAGAAGGGCCTGACCCGCAAGCCCTGGGTGAAGACCACCCTCGCGCCCGGCTCGAAGGTCGTCACCGACTACTACGAGCGGGCCGGCCTGATCCCGTACCTGGACAAGCTCGGCTTCAACCTCGTCGGCTACGGCTGCACCACGTGCATCGGCAACTCAGGCCCGCTGCCCGCCGAGATCAGCAACGCGGTCAACGAGAACGACCTGACCGTGGTCAGCGTGCTGTCGGGCAACCGGAACTTCGAGGGCCGCATCAACCCCGACGTCAAGATGAACTACCTGGCGTCCCCGCCGCTGGTCGTCGCCTACGCGCTGGCCGGCACGATGGACATCGAGCTTGACCGCGAGCCGCTCGGCACCGACAGCGAGGGCAAGCCCGTCTTCCTGGCTGACATCTGGCCCTCGCCCGAAGAGGTGAGCAGCGTCGTCGCCGGCAACCTGGCGGCCGACATGTTCACCAGCGGCTACGCCGACGTCTTCCTGGGCGACGACAACTGGCGGGGCCTCGACGTGCCGGACGGCGACACGTTCGAGTGGGCGGAAACCTCCACCTACGTGCGCAGGCCGCCGTACTTCGACGGGATGCCCGCCGCGCCCGAGCCGGTCACCGATATCGCCGGCGCGAAGGTGCTCGCCAAGCTCGGCGACTCGGTAACCACCGACCACATCTCCCCGGCCGGCTCGATCAAGGCCACCGCCCCGGCGGGCCTGTACCTGACGGAGCACGGCATCGAGCGCGGCGACTTCAACTCCTACGGCAGCAGGCGCGGCAACCACGAGGTGATGATCCGCGGCACGTTCGCCAACATCCGGCTGCGGAACCAGCTGGCGCCCGGCACCGAGGGCGGGGTCACGGTCAAGGACGGCGAGGAGATGTCGATCTACGACGCGTCGCGCGCGTACATCGACGAGGGCACGCCGCTGATCGTCCTCGGCGGCAAGGAGTACGGCTCGGGGTCCTCACGCGACTGGGCCGCCAAGGGCACCGCGCTGCTCGGCGTCCGCGCCGTCCTCGTGGAGTCGTTCGAGCGCATCCACCGCTCCAACCTGATCGGCATGGGCGTCCTCCCGCTGCAGTTCAAGCCGGGCGAGAGCGCCGAGTCCCTCGGCCTCACGGGCAAGGAGACCTACGGCATCACGGGCATCGAGAAGATGAACGAGGGAGGGGTACCGAACGAGGTCTCGGTGACCGCGGACGACAAGCGCTTCACCGCCGTGGTCCGCATCGACACCCCCGGCGAAGCCGACTACTACCGTCACGGCGGCATCATGCAGTACGTGCTGCGCAGCCTGCTCGCGGCCAAGTAAGGCGGAACATCGCGGCTCCGGGGTGCAGGCGGTCCGCCCCCCGGCGCCGCGGTGACCGTGTTTGCGGTCCGGCGGCAGGCGGCGGCCCAGTAGGCTCGAACCATGGCTCACGACCACGTCAATGACGTCGCTGACGACGATTTCGAGTACGAGGACATCGATATCAAGGAGGCACTCGGGCTGCCCGACGCCCTGCCGCCGATCCGCCTGCTCCCGCTGCCCGAACTCGCCGCCCGCGCCAGGACGGCGCCGCTTGTCCGCCAGCTCGCCGCGCTGACCGAATGGGTCGGCAAGGACGGCCGCGAGGTCGACGAGGAAGGCGAGCTGAGCCCCGAGGACCTGGCAGAAGCCGCCGGCGCGATCGGCGCGGACGCGGAGGACTTCGCCTTCCTGTGGGAGTACGCGCTCGCCGTGGAATGGCTGGTCTTCGACGGCGACGACGAGGACCGGGTGGTGCCCGGGGAGACCGCCGACGACTGGGCGTCAGGCGACGACACGCTGGTGTTCGACGCGTGGGCGAACACCTTCGCCGCCGTGCTCGGCGAGACGCTGCTGCTCTACGGGCCTGACCTGGACATTGAGGACGACGACGAGGACGAGCCTGAGTTCGACTTCGTCGGCCAGGGGATGGCCATCGCCGTGCTGCTGTTCCTCGCCCGCAGGGAAGGGCTCACGGCGGATGAGTTCTCCGAGGTGCTCTGGGAGAACGCCGCGGGCGGGCACGATGAGGACGACGAAGAGGCGCACGACGAGATCGCCGGCGCCCGCACCGAGTGGGAAGAGGCCTACGGCGACGCCGCCGAGCTGCTGCTCGAGAAGCTCAGGGGTACGCTCGCGATCGAAGAAGACGAGGAGCTGATCCAGCTCACACCGCTCGGCCTGGCCGCGCTGCGCGACCAGCTGCTCGAGGCCGGGGTGGAGATCCCGCTGCTACCGCAGACCGCGGCCGAGCTGTCAGGGGCCGAGCTGCTGGCGATGGCCGGCGGCGTCTCCGACGCCGAGTTCGAGAGCGAGGCGCGGGCCTGGACCGCCGCCAGGGGCGGCGACGAGGCGGCCCGCGAGCTGCTCGAGCTGGCGGCCGAGTCCGAGCCGGGCGAGCGGATGCTCGCGGTCGCCGCCGTCACCGGGATCGGCTCCGCCGCCGCGCCCGCGTGGCGCGACAACCTCGCCGTCCCGCAGGTCAGGGCCTACGCCAAGGTGGCCCTCGCGCTGCTGTCGGGCGCGGACGACGACGGTCCGGCCGACTTGCCTGCCGAGCTCGAGATGACCGCCGACGACCTCGCCTGGGTCGCCACCGACCTGCTCGCCCTCGCCATCGACGAGGAGTTCCCCGACCCCGACTACCTCGCGGTCAGCTTCCGCGAGGCCGTGCCGGCCGGCCGCGAGCAGCTGGTCTTCGAGGGCATGGCCCGGGGCGCCCACCCGGACAGCGTCCTGGTGCTCACGCACCTGGGCCAGCACCACCCGGACAAGCAGGTCGCCAAGGCGGCGCGGACCGCCGCCCACCGGGCAGCGTCACGCGGGTGACCGAGCCGCAGGCAGGCGGCGGTCTCGCCGCGGTCGAGCATGTCGTGGTGCTGATGCTGGAGAACCGCTCCTTCGACCACATGCTCGGCTACCTGTACGCGGGCAGCGGCAACGTGTCTCCGTCCGGCCAGCCTTTCGAGGGGCTGGCCGGCCCGGAGTCCAACCCGGACGCCAGCGGCAACCCGGTCAGCGTGTACCAGATCACGCCGTCCACCCCCAACGCCTACTTCATGCCGGGGGCCGACCCGGGCGAGGGCTACAAGGCGACCAACGACCAGCTGTGGGGCGCCGACACCGCCCCCGCGGCCGGCGCGGTGCCCGCGATGCAGGGCTTCGTCAAGGACTTCGCGTACACGATCGGCTGGGAGACCACCGACAAGTGGTCGATCGTGCCGGGGACGACCGCCAGCTGGATCATGGGCTGCTTCACGCCGGAGGCCCTGCCGGTGCTGTCCGCGCTGGCCCGCGGTTACGCGGTGTGCGACCACTGGTTCGCGTCCGCGCCGACCGAGACCTTGCCCAACCGCGCGTTCGCCCTGGCCGGGACCAGCCAGGGGCACATGGACGACGTGACCAAGACCTACACCTGCCCGTCCGTCTTCGGGTCGCTGACCACGGCCGGCGTCAGCTGGCGGGTCTTCGGCTACGACAAGCAGCCGCTGACCAAGGCCGACTTCCCCGACATCACCAGCGCCGACGCCGCGCACTTCGGGCTGTTCACCGACTTCACGGCGGCCGCGGCGGCGGGCACCCTGCCCGCGTTCAGCTTCCTCGAGCCGAGCTGGTCCTCCACTGGCAACAGCCAGCACCCGAACTACGACGTGGCCCTGGGCGAGCAGCTCATCCACGACACCTACGAGGCGCTGCGGTCGGGCCCCGGCTGGCCGCAGACGCTGTTCGTGCTCACCTACGACGAGCACGGCGGCTGCTACGACCACGTACCGCCGCCCTGGGGCGCCACCCCGCCCGACAATACGGCGGGCGAGTACGCGTTCGGCTTCGACCGCTTCGGTGTCCGGGTGCCGGCACTGCTCATCTCGCCGCTGATCGCCCCCGGCACGGTGTACCGGGTGCCGGACGGTTCGGTGCCGCTCGACCACACGTCGGTGCTCAAGACCGTCGAGCAGCGCTGGAACATCCCGCCGCTGACCGCCCGCGACGCCGCCGCCCCGCCCTTCGGCGACGTCCTCACGCTGACCGTCCCGCGCACCGACGACGTCCTGGCGGGCGTCACCGTGCCGGTCTCCGGCAGCGCGGGCCCGTCCGCCGGCCAGGTCTCCCACCTGGAGGCGATCCGCGACGAGCTCTACGCCAGGTACACCCCGGCCGGCCGCCCCGCCGCGCCCGCGGCCGGCGCGGTCGTCCAGGACCCGGACGAGCGCCCGGATTCGTGACGCGGCGCCGTCAGCCGGCCGCGTAAGACGGGCACGGATCAAGCGGCCGGTATGAGTTCATCCCGGCCGCTTCCGCGCAGAAAAATCCCGCCGATCCCGAACGAGGGCTGGCTCCGACCGGTCACGCCACTCACCTGTGGCCGGGGGGCACGCGCCTCCGACCGGCCCCGCCACCCGCTCGTGACCGGGGGCGTTATGCTGGCGCAGTGGCCCAAGACGACGTAGCTCTCATTATTCAGGTGCCGGCCGGCAGCCTGCTCGACACGCAGCTCAGCAAGCTTCCGCCGCCGAGCGCGGCCGACCGCCGGGTGGTGATCGAGCCGGTCCAGCCCGGCGCGGACGGCCGGATCGAGGCGCCAGAGGCGGGCCGGGTCGTGCTGTCGTTCCTCTCGCCTGAGGATCTGCGGCGCGAGTCCGACCAGATCAACCGCGAGTTCAGCCTGAACATCGGCAGCGAGCCCCCGGTCGTGGTCATCCAGGTGGCCGAGGAGCTGCGGGAAGACCAGCTCGTGATCCTGCTGCAGGCGGCCGAGCAGGCCAAGCGCCCCGTCATCCTGTGCGTGCTGCAGGGCACTAGCTGAAGCCTGCCGAACGAAGCCGGCCGCGGATCCATCGCTCACGACACACGCGCGGCGACGGCGGGCGAGCCTGACGGCTCGCCCGCCGTCGCTGTGTTCAGCTCGTCGCGCACCCACCGTCCGCCCGAGGCGATGCCATGGCGGGACCGGGAGGAGCCCGCCCCCGTTCGGACGAAATTCTCTGTTGCCGGACGGGGGCGTGCGCTGACTCCAGCTAGCAACGTCCGCCTGCGGCGCGGAACCGGCTAATCACGCATAGCTGCCATACGGCTTCGTTATTTCTCCGCGCGCCGCCCGCCTTGTTACCGTCGCGTGGGACGCAACGTCGCGCGGAAGGTCGGGACCGGATGGGCAGGCTTGACGGGAAGGTCGCGCTGATCAGCGGCACGGGCCGGGGGATGGGCCGCGCCGCGGCGATTGAGTTCGCGGCCCAGGGCGCGGCGGTGTTCGGCTGCGACCTGGACGAGAAGGCCAGCGCGGCGACGGCCGCGCTGGTGACCGCGGCCGGCGGCCTGATGGCGGAGCTGGCGCCCGTGGACCTGGCGGGCGCCGACGGGGCGCGAGCCTGGGTCGCGGCGGCGGTCGCGGAGTTCGGCGGAGCGGACATCCTCTACAACAACGCCTCGGCGCTGCGCAACGGCCCGCTCATGGAGCTGTCGGACGACGACTGGCACTTCACCGTGCGGAACGAGCTGGACATCGTCTGGTACTCGGTCCGTGCCGCCTGGCCAGAGCTGGTGAACCGGGGCGGCGGCGCGGTGATCAACGTCGCCTCGATCGCCGCCCGGCTGGGCGCCCGGTTCGTCGGCCAGGTGCCGCACGGTTCGGCCAAAGGCGGGGTGCTCGCGATGACCAAGCACCTGTGCGCGGCCGGCGGCGAGCACCGGATCCGGGTGAACGCGATCTTGCCCGGTCTCATCTACACCCCGGAGACGGCCCCGTTCATCGACGATCCCAGCGGCCCGCTGCCGTCGATCCTGGCCAAGATCCCGCTCGGCCGGTACGGGCACGCGGACGAGGTCGCCAAGCTGGCCGCGTTCCTGGCCAGCGACGACGCGGCATTCATCACCGGCGCGGAAATCGCCATCGACGGCGGCGACGGCGCGGTGGCGGCATGAGCGAGCTTGCGAGCGAATCGGTCAGTACTGTGCGTCCGCGAATGCGGCCGACGAGCGTCAGCGAGGAGTGCTCATGAGCGAGTTTGCGAGCGAATCGGTCAGTACTGTGCGTCCGCGAATGCGGCCGACGAGCGTCAGCGAGGAGTGCTCATGAGCGAGTTTGCGAGCGAATCGGTCAGTACTGTGCGTCCGCGAATGCGGCCGACGAGC
>DASYAD010000239.1:0-14268 GCA_036501515.1 Trebonia sp.
TTCACCATGCACGGCACGATCATGCTGCTGCTGTTCGCGACCCCGCTGTTCGTCGGGTTCGCGAACGAGCTGGTGCCGCTGCAGATCGGCGCGCCCGACGTGGCGTTCCCGCGGCTGAACCTGCTCAGCTACTACCTGTTCCTGTTCGGCGGCCTGATGCTGTACTCGAGCTTCCTCTCTCCCGGCGGTTCTGCCGCGTTCGGCTGGTACGCCTACGCGCCGCTGACCAGCGCGGCGAACTCGCCGGGTATCGGCGCGGACCTGTGGATCATGGGCCTGGCGCTGTCCGGCTTCGGGACGATCCTCGGCGGCGTCAACTTCGTCACCACGATCTTCTGCATGCGCGCGCCGGGCATGACGATGTTCCGGATGCCGATCTTCACCTGGAACGCGCTGCTCACCTCATTCCTGGTGCTGCTCGCGTTCCCCGTGCTGGCGGCCGCGCTGCTCGTCCTCGAGGTCGACCGCCGGCTCGGTGCGCAGGTCTTCTCGGCCAACTCGGGCGGCGCGATCCTGTGGCAGAACCTCTTCTGGTTCTTCGGCCATCCAGAGGTCTATATTTTGGCGTTGCCGTTCTTCGGCATCGCCACCGAGATCCTCCCGGTGTTCAGCCGTAAGCCGCTGTTCGGCTACAAGACGCTGATCGCGGCGACGATCGCGATCGCCGGCCTGTCGATGACCGTGTGGGCGCACCACATGTTCACCACCGGCGCGGTGCTGCTGCCGTTCTTCTCGTTCATGACGCTGCTGATCGCGGTGCCAACCGGGGTGAAGTTCTTCAACTGGGCGGGCACCATGTGGCGCGGCCAGCTGAGCTTCGAGCCGCCGATGCTGTACACGATCGGATTCCTGGTCGTGTTCCTGGTCGGCGGCATCACCGGCATCATCCTGGCCTCGCCGCCGCTGGACTTCGCGGTCTCCGACTCGTACTTCGTGGTGGCGCACTTCCACTACGTGCTCGCGGGCACGGTGCTGTTCGAGATGTTCGCCGGCCTCTACTTCTGGTGGCCGAAGATGACCGGCAAGATGCTCAGTAACCGGATCGGCAAGGTCCAGTTCTGGCTGCTGTTCATCGGCTTCAACATGACGTTCCTTGTCCAGCACTGGTCGGGGGTCGAGGGCCAGGTCCGGCGCACCGCGAATTACCCGTTCCTGCCGGGCAACGTCACCACGCTGAACATCATCTCGACGGTCGGCTCGTGGATGCTGGCGCTGTCGATCCTGCTGTTCATCTGGAACGTCTACGTCACGACGCGCCACGGCGAGTACGTCACGGAAGAGGACCCGTGGGGCTACTGCTCCTCGCTCGAGTGGGCCACCTCCTGCCCGCCGCCGCGGCACAACTTCTACCGCATTCCGAGGATCCGCTCCGAGCGCCCCGCGTTCGAGGCGCACTACCCGCACATCGTGGCGGGCGCGGCGTCCCGCGGCGTCGTGCAAGACATCCCGCCGATCAGCGCCGGCACCCAGTCGCCGGTCGGCGCCGGCAAGAAATAGGGGCGTGCATCTGTCATGAAAGTCGAAGGCTGGCTTTTCCTCGGCTGCGGCATCTTCCTGATCGGTGCCGACATCGTTTACTGGTACACCTCGTATGACCCGACCGGCACGACGGCGCTCGCCTTGGCCGTGGGGCTGTGCCTGCTGGCCGGGTTCTACGTGCTGTTCACCGGGCGCCGCCTGCCCAAGCGACCTGAAGACGACAACGAGGGCGAGATCATCCAGGGCACCGGAGAGATCGGCTTCTTCAGCCCGCACAGCTGGTGGCCGCTCTGGGTCGGGCTGTCGGCCGCGGTCGTCGCGGTGGGCTTCGCGATCGGCTGGTGGCTGGTCCTGATCGGCGTGGTGGCGATGATGTTCACCGCGGTCGGCTTCGTCTTCGAGTACTACCGGGGGCACTTCGCCCACTAGCAGGCTTGAAAAAAGGAAAGTCAACGTCCGGATCATTCCGAACGAAAGCGTGCTCCGCATCCCGGCCCACCTGGCCCGGGAGGCGGGGCACGCGTCATTTCCGCTCCGCGCTAGCCTCCGCCGGCCGGACATCGCCAAATCCCGCCCCTGCCTAGACCCGGCGCCGGGCGGCCGCGCGGGCGCGGCGGTGGTTACGGGACGAGGTTCGTCAGGCCCGCCTGGTAGGCGATGATGACCAGCTGTACCCGGTCCCTGGCGTCAAGCTTGGTCAGCAGGTGGGCGACGTGGGTCTTGGCCGTCGCGGGGGAGATGCGCAGGTGATCGGCGATCTCCCCGTTGGACATGCCGGCCGCGACGAGCCTGAGCACCTCGCGTTCCCGGTCGGTGAGCAGGCTGGCCACCCGGTCCCGGCCCGTGCGGGGCGCTCCGTCGCGGCCGCCCGGTTCCAGGCCGCCTGCCATCCGCGAACCAGGCATCCGGGCCCCGGGCATCCGCGACCCAGACATCGCCGCCGGCGCGCCGGCGCCGGACCCAGGTAGCCCGTCCAGGCGCGTCCCCTGGCCGCCTTCAAGCCCTGGCAGGCCCGTTCCTGCGGCGCCAGGCCCGGAAAGGCCGAGAGGCGGCGTCCTGGCGAACTCGCTGATCAGGCGCCGGGTGATACTCGGCGCGAGCAGCGCGTCGCCGGCCGCGACGACCCGGATCGCGGTGATGAGCTGCTGCGGGATCGTGTCCTTGAGCAGGAAACCGCTGGCGCCGGCGCGCAGCGCGCCGAATACGTACTCATCGAGGTCGAAGGTAGTGAGGATGATCACGCGGACGCCCGCGGATTCGGGGGAGGAGGTGACCTGACTGGTGGCCTCGATACCGTCGAGCACCGGCATCCGCACGTCCATCAGCAGCACGTCGGGCCGGGCGGAGCGGGCGACTTCGACGGCTTCGGCGCCGTTGGCCGCCTCGCCGACCACGGTGAATCCCTCGGTGGCGGCGACGATCCCGCAGAATCCGACCCGGACAAGCGCCTGGTCGTCGGCGACGGCGACGGAGATCGTCATGCCTCGCCGCCGTGACGGACGACGGCCGTCCGACCGGGTGTCCGCCCGGCCAGCGCGCCCACGGTCTCTCCAGGCGACTGCCTGGCACGCGCGTCCACGGCCTCTCCAGGCATCCGCCCGGCCCGCAGGTCCACCGCCTCTCCAGGTGCCCGCCCGGCCACCGCTCCGGCGGCCGTTACCGTGCCCGCATCCGAGACTCTGGCAGGCACCGCGCCCGCACCAGGGACCGCGGCCGCCGCCGCCTCAGAATCCGGTGCCCTGCTCGTACCGGGTGCCGCGCTCGTTTCCGGTCCTGGTGCCACGGACACGACGACCGGCCCGGTCATGTCGGCCAGCCTGGTCGCGGGCAGCGGCAGCGTGGCCGTGACCTGGAACCCGCCGTCTGGCAGCGGCCCGGCCTTGAACGTGCCGCCGCACAGGTTCACCCGCTCGCGCATGCCAATGAGGCCGTGACCGGTCCCGGCGGCCGAGATGCTAGCCGGATTCGTGCCCGCTGACAGCGGCCCGGCGAGCCCGCCGCCGTTGTCAGTCACCTGGATCACCAGGTCGGAATCGGTGTAGCAGACGCCGACGAGGCACGCCGCGCCCGTACCGGCGTGCCTGACCACGTTGGTCAGCGCCTCCTGGATGATCCGGTAGGCGGACAGGTCCACCCCCGCGGGAGCGGGCCTCGCCTGTCCGCGGAACTCCAGGGTGACCCGCACCCCGGCGCCGCAGGTGCGCCGGACCAGGCGGTCAAGTCCGGCCAGTCCCGGGGCCGGGGCCAGCGGCGCCTGGGTGGCCAGTGGCTGGCCGGCTAGCCGCCCTGAGGACGTCCCCGGCTGGCTGGCCGCCGTCGCCAGGACGGCCTCGGTCACGGCCGGTCCAGGACCGGTCAGGGGCTCAGCTCCGGCCAGACCGGGGCTGACGTCCTGCTGCCGGAGCACGCCGAGCATCCGGCGCATCTCCTCGAGGGCGTCCCTGCTCGTGGCCTGAATCGCGCCGAGCGCGTCCCTGGCGCCGTCGGGACTGCTGTCGATGACGTACTGGCCGTACCCGGCCTGAACGGCGATCACCGACATGCTGTGCGCCACGACGTCGTGCAGCTCGCGGGCGATCCGCAGCCGCTCCTCGGCGACCGCGCTGCTGGCCGCCTGCTGCTGCAGCGTCACCACGTAGCGGCGCCGCTGGCGCACCGAGTAGCCGGCGATCCAGGCGATCACGGCTGCCAGCGCCACGGGGACGAACACGCCGGCGCTGGCGTGGTCGGACCGCGCATATGACACCACTGACGCGGATGACACCACTGACAGGGCCACCATGATCGCCAGCAGCAGGGCCAGCGACGCCGCCCCGGTCCGTCTGCGGCCCTCGACCGTGACCGTGTACAGCACGTACGCGGCCGCCAGGAAGATCGCGGCCGGGACATTGGGCGACAGCTCGGACAGCAGCACGCCCAGGATCACCAGCGCCCAGAACGCGGTCACGGGGGCGCGCCGCCGCATCGCGACCGGGATAAAGACGGTCACCATGAACAGCAGCAGGAACGGAAGCTTAGCCTCGCCGCCGGTCAGGTTCCGCCCGGTGGCGGCCGCGTCGCAGACCGCGGCGAACGCGGCGACCACGCAGTCGATGGCGGTCCAGTGGCCGGCCCGCATCCGTTTGGTCAGCGGCGGCCGCTGCGGACGCGACCCGGGCGGTCCCGGGTACGCCGGGTACGCCGCCGACCCGGGGTCGTCGGCCGCCTGTGACATGTCGCGTGTAGGCCCCACAGCTCTACGGTAGCCGCTGGCTGGCCGGCGCGCCTCATCCCCGGGGCGTAGCCCCCGATGCTGATCAGGCGCGCGGGCGAGGGGTGGACAGCCGGTTGCTCGCGTCGGTCCAGCGGGCCAGCAGTTCCGCCGCGGCGCCAGAGTCGACCGCCGCGGCCGCCCGCGCCAGGCCGTCGGACAGTACCTTGACCAGCGCCTCGCCGGTCGCGGCGGCGGTCACGGCGGGATCGGCCGAGCGGGCCGCGGTCACCGTCCCGAGTCCTTCCGCGGCTGCCATCGCGGCGGCCGCGTTGAGCAGCACGATGTCCCTGACCGGCCCCGCCGCGCCGCCGAGGAGCGCCCGCACCGCCGACGCGTTGTACGCGGGGTCGCCGCCCCGCAGGTCGGCCAGCGACGAGCGGGCGATGCCGAGCGCCGCCGGGTCGAACGAGGTCTCGCTGACCGTGCCGTCGGCCGCGACCCAGACCGTGGACGGCCCGGTGGTGGTCAGTTCGTCAAGCCCGCCGCCGTGGAACACCAGCGCCGTGTTGCCGCGGTCCGCGTAGACCCCGGCGAGCACGGAGCCCATCAGCGGGTCGGCGACGCCGACGGCGAGCGCCGACGGCCTGGCCGGGTTCGTCAGCGGTCCCAGGTAGTTGAACGCGGTCGGCACACCAAGCTGGCTGCGGACCGGACCCGCGTGCCGCAGCGACGGGTGGTAGAGCGCCGCGAACAGGAATGCCACGCCGATCTCGGCGAACAGCGCCTCGCTAGCCGAGGCGGGCAGGTCGATCACCACGCCCAGTGCCTCGAGCACGTCCGCCGCGCCGCAGGCGGACGACGCCGCGCGGTTGCCGTGCTTGACCATCGGCACCCCGGCCGACGCCGCCACGATCGTCGCCATCGTGGAGATGTTCACCGTCTGGGCGCCGTCGCCGCCGGTGCCGACCAGGTCGGTGACCCGGCCGGGAACGCTGATCGGGGTCGCGTGGGCCAGCATCGACGCCGCCAGGCCGGACATCTCCGCGGCGGTTTCACCCTTGGCCCGCAGTGCCACCCCGAACCCGGCGATCTGGGCCGGGGTGGCCGCGCCCTCCATGATCTCGTTCATCGCCCAGGCCGTCTGGTCGGCGGTCAGCGCCTGCCTGCCGATGAGGGCGCGGATCAGCGCGGGCCAGCTCGGTGTGTCCATCGGTCAGCACCTATTCGAGAGGATGAAAAGGGGGAGAGCCGCCCCGCCCGCCTCAGGGGTCGCAACGGCGGGGACCGGCGGAGCCACGCGCCCGTTCGGGATCATGGTCTCCGGTCCGGGCGGTGGCCTCGCGGCCGCCCGCGGCCGGCACCCATTGCGACCGACGGGTTTTGTTACTGAGCTGTGATGGCGGCCGCGCGGCCGCGCATCAGCACGGCCAGCTCACGCGCCAGGGCGACCGGGTCGATCGGGTGGCTGATCACCGCGTCCGCCTTCGACCAGGTGGCCAGCCACCGGTCGTCGGCCCTGGCGATGACGAGCAGCACCGGCGGGCAGTGGTAGATCTCGTCCTTGGCCTGACGGCCGACGCCCATCCCGCCGGCTGGCTGTGCCTCGCCGTCGAGCACCATGACGTCGACGCCGCCCGCGTCAAGCAGCCGGAACAGCGCTGGCGCGGTCGCCACCTCGATGATTTCCGCTTCCGGCACGTCGGGGGCCGGGGACGAGCCGATCGCGAGCTTCATCTCGGCCCGCGTGTCGGCGTCGTGACTGTACACAACGACCTTCATGGCCAGCATCCTACTGTTCTCGCCCGGGGGCGCGACCCCCCCGTACCCCCGGTGTCGCGGCGCAGCCGGCCCGATCGCACAGAACGCGATTCTATCGGGCCGGCTGCGACGCGACTTGGGGCTGCTGCCGCTGCAGGCTGCCGGGAAGGGGAATCGCGGCTAGGGGCTGCTGCCGCTGGGTTGCCGCGGGCGGGGTCGCACGGCTGGGGCCGCTGTGACTTAGGTCCTGTCCGCCGGCCAGGCGGCACCTACCGGAATCGCCCTGGTCGGCTGCTCGCGGTGACAGAGGGCCTGCTGAGGTGGTGTTCGATGGCCGCGATCTTTCCGCGAGACCTTCCCGTGACCTTCAGTTTTCTCGAAGGAGACCGGGGAAGTTGGGGGGTCGGCTGCGCATCCCCTACGGGGTGTCGTAATAATGGCGTCGTGGCGACAGCATCCGTTACCGAGCCGGTACCGCGTACCCCAGCCAGCCGACCGAACCTGGTGAGCGTGGGCACCATCATCTGGTTGTCCAGCGAGCTCATGTTCTTCGCAGCGCTGTTCGCGTGTTACTTCACGATCCGCTCGGTAGATAAAGGTCAGGGCCTGCCTTGGCCCATGGCTCATCTGAACCTCCCGCTTGGCTCGACGAACACGACCGTGCTCGTGTTGTCCAGCGTCACCTGCCAGATGGGCGTGTTCGCGGTTGAGCGTGGCCAGATCGGGCGAGCGGGATCGATTTGGAACTTCATGAAGTGGGGCCTGCGCGAGTGGTACGTGCTGTCCTTCCTCATGGGTCTTTACTTTGTCTGCGGGCAGGCGTACGAGTACTCGCAGCTGGTCAGAGATGACCACCTGACCATCTCGTCGAGCAACTACGGGTCGGTGTTCTACCTGGCCACCGGGTTCCACGGACTGCATGTGACCGGCGGTCTCATCGCGTTCCTCTTCTTGCTCGGGCGCACCTACGCCGCCAAGCGCTTTACCCATGAACAACAGGTCAGCGCCATTGTCGTGTCGTACTACTGGCACTTCGTCGACGTTGTCTGGATCGGCCTGTTCACGACCATCTACCTCATCCAGTAAGCAGGGGAAACCGAGTGAGCTCGATCATCGCCCGGCGCAGGCACCCGGCCGCTGGCTACGCGGCGGTCGCCGGCGGCCTTGTCGTGGCAGGAGTGCTGTACGGCACGCTGTCCGGCGGCGGCGCGTCCGCGGCGGCCACCGCCACCGCGTCGACCCAGACCGCGCAGGGTCAATCGCTGTTCGTCGCCAGCTGCTCCTCGTGCCACGGGCTCGACGCCCAGGGCACGACGCAGGCCCCGAGCCTGATCGGCGCGGGCGCGGCCGCGGTGGACTTCCAGATGTCGACGGGCCGTATGCCCGCCAAGGAACTGGGCGCGGAGAACGACCGCAAGCCGACCGACTTTACCCAGACGCAGATCTACGACATCGCCGCCTACATCGCGTCACTCGGCGGCGGCCCGGCGATCCCGGCCGCGAACCAGGTCTCGAGCGCGGGCGCTAACACGGGGCTCGGCTCCGAGCTGTTCAGCACCAACTGCGCCCAGTGCCACGGCTTCGCAGGCGCGGGCGGCGCGCTGACCTACGGCAAGAACGCGCCGTCGCTGAACGCCGCGACGCCCACCCAGATCTACGAAGCGATGCTGACCGGTCCTGAGGCCATGCCCGTCTTCGGCGACGGGACGATCACCCCGGCCGAGAAGAAGGACATCATCGCCTACGTCATCAACACGAGGAACGAGGCCAACCCCGGCGGCTTCTCGCTGGGACGCACCGGGACGGTCACCGAGGGTCTCGTCGGCTGGCTCGGCGGGCTCGGCTTCCTCGTGGTCATCGCCATGTGGCTGACCGCCAAGCGGAAAGACCGCGTTCAGGGTGAATCGGAGCCCAGTCATGAGTGAGACGCCGGAGGAGCCGCTAGGCCCGCGCCGGGTCATCGGAACTCCCTCGCCCGCCCCCGTGGCGGTCGACACCAAGGCCGAGCCGACCGAGCCGGCGTTCATCGCCGAGCCGGAGAACACGCAGCACGCCAAGAACGCCGAGCGGCTGGTGGCGGCGTGCTTCATCATCGCCTTCCTGGCCGGCTGCGGGTTCATAGCGGCCTACATCGGCCTCGAGGTCGGCTCGTCCACCATTCCGGCGGGTGCCAACGCGGTGGTCGCGGCCCTGCGGTCGAACGTCGCCCTCGGCTCGTCGCTCGGACTCGCGCTGCTCGCGCTCGGCGTCGGGTCGCTGATCTGGGTCAGGCACCTGACCCCGAACATCGAGATCGCGGAAGAGCGGCACGACCTGAACTCGGCGCCGGCCGACCGAGAGGGTTTCAAGCGGGACTTCGCCGAAGGCGCGGCCATCTCGCAGATCACCCGCCGGCCGCTCGTGCGCCGGACAATGCTGCTGGCCACCGCGCCGCTGGCGCTGGCGCCGCTGGTGCTGCTGCGCGACCTCGGCCCGCTGCCGCAGACCGTCCTGCGGCACACGGTCTGGAAGAAGGGGCTGCGGGCGGTCACCCTCGGCGGGCTGCGCCCGCTGACGCCGGCCGACATCTCCACCCCGGGCAGCCTGATCACCGTCATCCCCGAGGGCTACCAGGACAACCCCGACGCGCTCGCCAAGGCGGGCGTGATCCTGATCAAGTTCGCGCCCGGCGAGCTGCACATCCCGACCAACCGCAACGGCGGGACGCTGGTGTCGACCATGAACTGGACGGTCGACAACATCGTCGCCTACTCCAAGATCTGCACCCACGTCGGCTGCCCGGTGGCGCTGTACGAGCAGACCACCCACCACATCCTGTGCCCCTGCCACCAGTCGACCTTCGACGCGGCAAACGGCGCCAATGTCATCTTCGGCCCGGCCGCCCGGGCGCTGCCGCAGCTACCGCTGATGCTTGACTCAGCCGGGTTCCTCGCTGCGGCCAGCGACTTCACGCAGCCGGTCGGCCCGAGCTTCTGGGAGCGCGGATGAACGACGACGCAGTGAAGATCCCGCCTGCCCTCGACGGAGTCGGCGGATGGCTTGACGACCGGTTCCACGGCGCCAAGGGCGTCCGGGTCCTGATGAAGAAGGTCTTCCCGGACCACTGGTCGTTCATGCTGGGCGAGATCGCGCTCTGGTCCTTCGTGATCCTGCTGCTCACCGGCACGTACCTGGCCCTGTTCTTCAACCCGTCGGCAGCCGAGGTCGTATACCACGGCTCGTACGCCAAGCTCGACGGCATCACGATGTCGCAGGCCTACGCGTCCACGCTGGACATCTCGTTCGACATCCGCGGCGGCTTGCTGGTCAGGCAGATCCACCACTGGGCCGCGATCATGTTCATGGTCGCGATCGCGGCGCACATGCTGCGGATCTTCTTCACCGGCGCATACCGCAAGCCGCGCGAGATCAACTGGCTGATCGGCGTCGGGCTGTTCTCCCTGGGCTTGGTCGAGGGACTGTTCGGCTACTCGCTTCCGGACGACCAGCTCTCCGGGGCCGGCCTGCGCATCTTCGGAGGCGTCCTCGAGGGCGTCCCGATCGTCGGCACGTACATGTCATTCTTCCTGTTCGGCGGGGAGTTCCCCGGTACGGCGGTCATTCCCCGCATGTACATCCTGCACGTGTTCCTGATCCCGGGCATCATCCTGGCCCTGGTCACCGCGCACCTGTTCATCATGTTCCATCAGAAGCACACGCAGATGCCGGGCAAGGGCAACACCGAGAGGAACGTTGTCGGCCAGCCGTTCTTCCCCTACTTCCTGCTCAAGGGCCAGGCGTGGTTCTTCTTCATCTTCGGTGCCCTGGTCCTGCTGGCGACGTTCGCGCAGATCAACCCGGTCTGGCTGTACGGCCCCTACACGCCGCTGGCGATCTCCTCGGCCTCGCAGCCCGACTTCTACATGGGCATCCTCGAGGGCGCGCTGCGGATGATGCCTGCCTGGGAGGTCAACTTCCTCGGCCATACCGTGTCGTTCTCGGTACTCATCCCGGGACTGCTGATAATCGGAGCCTTCTTCACGCTGGCGGCCCTGTGGCCGTTCTTCGAACAGTGGGCGACTGGCGATAAGGCCTTCCATAACATCAACGACCGGCCGAGAAACGCGCCGGCGCGGACCGGGATCGGCGTCGCGGTGGTCTCCTGGTACGGCGTGCTGTGGGCGGAGGGCGCCAACGACGTCATCGCCGACAGATTCGACATTCCGCTGTACACGATCACCTGGATCGCCCGGGTCTCGTTCTTCGTCGTTCCCGTCGTCGCCTATTTCGTGACGAAACGGATCTGCCTCGGCCTCCAGCGCAAGGACGCCGAGCTGCTCACCCACGGCGTGGAGATCGGCATCATCAGGCAGCTGCCGAACGGCGGTTTCGAGGAGGAGGCCAGGCCGCTCACCGACGAGGAGCGGGCGATCGTCGACTCCAAGTTCGTCATCAAGGAGCTGCCGGCGCCCGAGCAGGTGGACGCCAACGGCGTGCCCGCCCCGGCCGCACGCGGCCCGCTCGGCTCGGCCCGGGCCATCGCCAACCGGATGTTCACCGAGACCATCGAGATTCCCGCGGGTCACGGCAACGGCCACGGCAACGGTCACGGTGCGATCGAGGGCAACGGCCACGGCGCTATCGAGGGCAACGGCCACGGTGAGCTCACGGACGACGAGCGCGCCGGGATCGGTTCCCGCGAGGAGCACTGACCGCGAGGTTCAGCGAGTTAACGACAGGGCCCCGGGCGTGCAGACGCCCGGGGCCCTGTCGTTTCTGTGCCGGTGTCCGGCGGCTCGCCGCGCGGCCGGGCGTGCCCGGTTGCGGCCGGGCGTGCCCGGGTGCGGGCGCGCGGCCGCGGGTGCGGGTGCGGCGTGCTCAGGCGTCGGCCAGGCCGATGGAGAAGGCGGCCTCGAGGTCATGGCGGGAGTACGTGCGGAACGCGATGTGCGTCTGCGTCGAGGTGACGCCCTCCACCTTGTTGAGCCCGCCGGGAATGACGTCCGCGAGCTCGTCGTGGGCGCGGACCCGGACGATCGCCACCAGGTCGTGGTCACCGGTGATGGAGTAGACCTCGCTGACCGCGGGCAGCTGAGCGATCGTCTGCGCGACCTCCGGGATGCGGTGTATCTCGGCCTTGATCAAGACAATGGCGGTGACCACGGGCTGCCTCCCTGAGCTGCGCTGAGCGGAATGTCGCCGCAACCCTATCGCCGGCGTAGCGGGCGCAGTACCCGGGCCAGCAGCGCGCGGGCACGCCGGGCGATTCTCCGGACGCCGCGAGCCGCCTTGGCGCGCCTAGCGGCCTCCAGGCGCCGCTGGGCGGCATCCCGGGCGGCGAGCCACGCGTCGAGCTCGTCGAGCGTGGTGATCCCTTCCCGCTCCGCCAGGCGGCCGAGCAGCTGCCCGAGCACGGCGGCGGTCGCCCGGGCGTCGTCGAGCGCCCGGTGCGACGGCCGCACCGGCGTGCCGAAGAAGCTGGCCAGGGTGGCCAGCTTCCGGTCCGGCACCTCCTGCGGAGTCGCCATCAGGTGCCGCGCCAGCCGCACGGTGTCCAGTACTTCGAAGCCGGGCCAGTCACGTCCCATGCCGGTGCACGCGGCGATGAGAAACCGCAGGTCGAACGGCGCGTTGTGCGCGGTGAGCACGCTGCCCTCGGCGAATGCCAGCAAGCCGGGCAGCACGGCCGCGACCGGTGGCGCTGAGGTGAGCATCTGGTCGCTGATGCCGGTCAGCTCGGTAATCGCCGGGGGAACCGGCGTCCCCGGGTTGACCAGCGAGCTGAATTCGGCCACCACCCGGCCGCCGCGCACGCGGACCGCGCCGATCTCGGTGATGCCGGCGTCAGCCGGGGCCCACCCGGTCGTCTCGACGTCCACGACCGTGAAGTCCAGCCCCGCCAGCGGGGCGGACCTGATGCCGGGAACCGGGACAGCGACGTCAGCCATGCTCACCACCGTAAAGCGGGCTACCGACATTTCCCTTCAGGCGCGCGCTCGCGCGCTCGCGCACCCGGAGGTGGCGGGCCCGGCGGTGCCCGGCCCGGCGGTGCCCGGCCCGGCAGTCCCGCCGGCGGCGGTGCCAGCCGAACAGATCCTCGAATGTCGGTGGCGGCCTCTAGTGTCAGCAGTGAAGCAGGCCACCGACAACCCGATGCCAGGAGGAAACTGACCATGATCATCGACTGCCACTCGTGCCAGGCGCGGGGGATCGGCTGCAGCCAGTGCGCCGCGACGACCCTGATCGGTGACGAGTACCAGGACCTCGACCCGGCCGAGATCCGGGCGCTGACCGTGCTCGCCAACGCCGGGATGATCCCGCCGCTGCGGTACGCGCCCCGGCTGGCGCGCGCCTCCTGAGCGCAAATCTCACCGTGGCCACCCGGCCCGTGACCGTCCGTGTGACCCGGCCGGGGCCTGGGTCACCCAATGATCACGATTGCCCGAACAGGCAGATGCCACTTCTTCGGACTCAATAGCGTGACGAGGGTCGTCTGGTGGCAAGCACGGTGAGGGGACATGAAGCTCAGGCTGCTCAGCCCGTTGGGCGCCCGTACGGGAAAGGCGCGCGGCGCCGCCGCGCTCGGGACCGCCGTGCTGCTGGCGACCGGACTCGTCGTCGCGGTCACCCAGGTCGCCGGGGCGCAGCCGCAGCCGAGCATCAGCTCAGTCCAGGCCACCATCAACACCCTCACTGGCCAGTTCAACAAGGCCAACCAGCAGTACGACCAGGTAGAGGAACAGCTCAGCACCGCTAAAGCGCAGCTGAAGCAGGTGACCAGCCAGCTGACGCACGACCAGGCGCGGTACGAGGCGGCGCGGAAGCTGGTGGTGCAGATCGCCGACTCCTCGTACGAGGACTCGAACTCAACCTCGCTGGCGGGCCTGCTGACCTCGAACGACATCAGTCAGGTGCTCGCTGAGGCGTCGATCGTCCTCCAGATCACCGGGACACGGGACCTGGAAACGCAGGCGTTCCTCGCCGACGCCAACCAGATTGCCTCGGTGCAGCAGGAGCAGCAGCGGACCGAAGCGGGCATCGCCCAGCTCGCCGCCACGCGGTCGGCCGCCAAGAACCACATCGCGACGCTGCTGTCCAAGCAGAAGTCGATCCTCAGCTCGCTCACCGCCACCCAGCTGGCAGCCGTGCAGCAGGGCACCGTCAACGGCGGCGCCGGCACCACCAGCGCCGTTTACAAAGGCCCGACCGGCTCCCAGGCCGACACCGCGGTGGCGTTCGTCTTCAAGCAGCTCGGCTGCATGTACAGCTACGGGTCGACCGGGCCCTGCAGCGTCGGCTTCGACTGCTCGGGCCTGGTGATGTCGGCCTGGGCGGCGGCGGGCATCTCGATCCCGCGTGACACCTACGAGCAGTGGGCCGCGCTGCCGCACGTCGCCGAGTCCGACCTGCAGCCCGGCGACCTGCTGTTCTACAACGGCATCGGCCACGTCGCGATGTACGTTGGCGGCGGGATGATCATCGACGCGCCGACCCAGGGCGAGCCGGTACGCGAGCTGTCGATGAGCACCGCCTGGTACTCGGGCAGCTTCGACGGCGCGGCCCGGCCGTTATCCCCCGGGGGGGACGACCCCCCGTACCCCCCGGTGTCCGGCCGTGCGGGCCTGATCGCAAAGTCGGCGATCCTATCAGGCCGGCCCAGCCAGACCAGTGTCGCTGGCCGCCCAGCGCTGACCCCTCGAGGACGACCCCGGACATGGCGGGCGACCCGCCCCGCCTACACTGGCTGGCGTTATGCGACGCACGCTGATCGTCACCAATGACTTCCCGCCCCGGCAGGGCGGCATCCAGTCGTTCGTTTACGAGCTCGCCAGGCGGCTGGACGCGGACCAGCTGACGGT
>DASYAD010000240.1:0-13061 GCA_036501515.1 Trebonia sp.
GACGGTGGACGGGCAGACCGTGCCCACGGGAGTGACCGGCACCGTCGCCGACCTGCTGAACGGCCGCCCGCTCCGGTTCACCGCCTGTCTCGCGGTGAGCCTCACCGCCGGGACGAACCGGGTCACCGAGTCAGCGACCCAGCCGTTCGACGTACGTGATGTCGTGCTTGAGCGCGCGGCCGCCAGCGGTGCGAGCGCCAGCGGTGCGAGCGCCAGCGGTGCGAGCGCCGGCGGTGCGAGCGCCGGCCTCGGAACCGCCGCCTCCCCGGCGGCGGCCGCGGCGGTCATGTCCTGGACGTCGACGCTGCGGACGCTGCGGGTGAACGCGCCGACTCGCTCTTACCTGGAGGTCAACGAAAACTTCAACGCCGGCTGGCAGGCGGTGATCGACGGACGTCAGCTGCCGCCGGTCCGTCTCGACGGCTGGAAGCAGGCGTGGGTGCTGCCCGCCGGCACCGCAGGGACGGTGACGCTGACCTACCGGCCTGAGTCGGTCTACCGTCTCGCCGTCGCCGGCGGCCTGGCCGCGCTTGCCCTGGTCATCGTCGTCGCGCTGACGGTGCCCCGGCGCCGGTCGCGACGGCCGCTGCTGCCCTGGCCGGCCGCCTCGTCCGCGCCTGGCCCCAGCCCGTTGGTGCGCCGGCCGGCTCAGCGCTGGCTCACGGCGGGCGTCATGATCACCTGCCTGGCGGTGGCCGGCCTGGTGCTCGGCGGTTACCCGGGCGCGGTGCTGCTGCCCGGCGCGGTGGCGGCGTTCTGCCTCGCGCCGTCCGGCTGGCGCCTGGCACCGGGTCCGTGGCTGCTCGGCGGGCTGCTGACGGTCGCGCTGCTGGTCGGCGCGCTCGGCGAGCACCTGCAGCTCTCCGGGCACAGCGGACCGTTCGTGACCGCCGCCGCCAGCACCGTTCCGCAGATCATCTGCCTGGTCGTGGTGGGCGGGCTGGTCGCCGTTCTGCTACGGGCGAGGACGGAGCGCGGCGAATGAAACGACCCACGGCAGGGCTCGTGCGAACCGGGCTGCTCCTGGCCGGGCTGGCGGCGCTGTGCACCGCGGGCGCCGTTGTCCTCGGCTGGCGGATGACGGGGCCGGCGACCGCGCGCCCGCTTGGCGAGCACGAGACCGTGACGCTGACCGCCGCGGGCGCCTCCTATTTCAGCCCGGTCAGGCTGACCGAGGTCACCGGGGCGGCCCTGACGGAAACGGAAACGATCACCGCCGTCACCGGCGCCGGCTATCCCGCCGTCGCCGTCTGGGACGTGCACCAGGCGGTGTACGACGCGACCAGCCACGTGCAGCTCGAGCCGGAGTCCCGCACGGTCGCGTTCGACCGAAGCACCGCCGAGCTGGTCAACTGCTGCGACGGGAACGTCAACGGTGACGGCCTGGTCTGGCAGGACGGGATCGCGGGCTACGCGTTTCCTGTCGGCACCAGGAAGCAGACGTACGCCGTGTTCGACACCGTCCTCGGCAAGTCCGCCCCGCTCGCCTATTCCGGTACCGGCACCGTCGGCGGCATCACCGCCTACCAGTTCACCGAGGATGTCACCGCGGCCAGGGCGGGATTCTCCGCGCTCTCGGCCACGGACCCGCAGTCGTACTCGGTGCACCGGGTCTACTGGGTCGACCCGGTGACAGGCTCGCTGCTCAAGGTCTCCGAGAACGAGGATCTCGCCCTCGCCAAGCCCGCCGGCGGCACCCGCACGCTGTTCCACGCCGACCTGGCGGCCACGCCGGACACCGTGCAGCGCCTGGTCGGCCAGGACATCCGCGAGCGGAACCAGATCGGGCTGATGTCCAACGGCCGCCTGGCGCTCTTCGTGCTCGCGTCCGGGTTCGCGCTGCTGGCGGCGTGCCTGCTGGCCGCGCGTGTGCTGGCCGCCCGCTTGCCGGCAACCGGGCCGACGCGCCGCCGCCGGCTGCCCGGCCCCGCTGACGGTCAGTGAGAACCCGGGCCCGGCGCAGGACCGGCACCGCGTATCTCCTGCTCGCGGCGGCGGGAGTGACGATCGGCGCGCTGTGGCTGGCCGGCGTCGGCCGGGCACCCGCCGGCTTCGCGGGCACCGCCGCGGCCCGCCCGGATTCCGCCTGGGACGGCCTGTTCCAGGCCTACGGCAACCTCTCGGGGGCGTGGAGCGGCGGAGACGGCGCCCAGTCACTGCCGTTGCCCGACGGCAGCACGGTCTGGTTCTTCGCCGACACCTTTCTCGGCCCGGTCTCGCCCCAGGGGACACGTTCGGCCGCGAGCACCGGAATCGCGCACAACAGCGCCGTGCTCTACCGCGACGGCCACCTGGGACCGACGTCCGCCCGGCTCCCAGGACTCGGCGGGTACAACAGCGACGCCGACTACACCTGGGTCGCACCGCCGCCGGCTTACCCAGCCGGCCGCTACGAGCTGATCAACGGCGACCAGGTCATCGACCACGGCACGGTCTACAAGTTCTACCAGCTGGCCGACCGCGCCATTCACCCCGGCGGATTCCAGTACAAGCTGGTGGGCACTGTGGTCGAGTCGTTCTCCGTCGACCCCGCAAGCGGCACGCTCACCCCGGCGGGCGGTACGCCGCTGGGCATCGAGGACTCCGCGGGCAGCGACCCGGTCGTCTGGGGTACCGCGACGCTGGTGTCGGACGGCTACATCTACGTCTACGGGACCAGGCCGTACAACGGCGCCGCGTCCCCCTTCCCGCTCTACCTCGCGCGGGTCCGCGTAGGCGGCCTGGCCTCGGGTGACGCCTGGCAGTACTACTCCGGCGGTCCCGGCTGCGCCCCGCCGTCAGGTGCGTGGACAAGCGACCCGCGGTCGGCCGCGGTCCTGCGCACGGGAGTGTCGGCCGGGTTCAGCGTCACCGACGTCAACGGCACCTTCGTGCTGCTGACCGGGGACAACTCCAGCGCCTTGACGGCCAGCGACGCCGTGGCCTACTACGCCAGCTGCCCGACCGGATTCGCACCCGGCAGCCCGGAGTACCTGGTCTACTCACCGCACCTGCCCGCCGGCGGGCTCGCCTACGAGTACCGGATCGTCCCGCAGTTCAGCGGCGGCAGCGACGTGCTGGTCAGCTACAGCCTGAGCACCGTCCTGCCCGGCGGGAACTTCGCCGGCACCGCCCTCTACCGGCCGCGTTTCCTTGACGTGCGGCTTCCAGGCACAGCGGGCCCTTCGCGCGCCGTCACCGACCCGCCATCCTAGGAACCTATGGCCGCCAGCGACCTCAGAGAACCGGCGGACCCGCCACGCGAACGGCGCGGCGGCCGCCCGCGTTCACGTCGGCTCCCCGTCGCCGGCCTGCTCGCCGGCCTGGCCATCGGGCTGGCCGTCGGGCTGGCCGTCGTGCTGCTGCCCAGCGCGGGCGGCCCGCGGCCGTCGGCGGGAACCCCGGCGGCCGGGGCCGGGACCGGCGCAGGCACCGGGGCAACCTTGCCGCCGACGGCCGTGGCCGCCCCGGTCCCGCAGGCCGGCACCGGGATGGTTCCCGCCGCCCTCGACGCCGGGTTCGCCGCGTACTCGGACCACTCGACCTGCGCCGACTGGGCCGGCGGTGACGGCATTTCAGGGGTACGGCTGAGCTCCTCGCAAGTCGCCTGGTTCTTCTCTGACAGCTACCTCGGCCCGGCCACGCCTTCGACCGGCTTCGCGAACTCCCGGCTGGTGCACAACTCGGTCGTCGTCCAGACCGCGGGCGGCGACGGCAGCGGGTTCGTCACGCTGACCGGCGGCGCCGCCTGCAGTCCAGCCACCGTGGTCAGCCCGCCGCATGCGCCGGGCGGCCCGAATACCCGGTACTGGGTGGAGGACGGCCTCGAAGTCGGCCAGACCGTGTTCAAGTTCTACAACAGCTACCGGCTCGGGAACGCGCCCTACATACCCACGGGGACCGTGCTGGCCGCGTTCCCGGCCAGCACGCTCGCTGCCGCCAGCACCGACGGTGCGGTCGCCGAGCCGCAGCTGACCCCGCTGCCGTCCTACACTCCGCCTGGCAACGCGTCGCCGGTCGCCTGGGGCGCCGCGGTGCTGCGCGATGGCGGCACCGTCTATGTCTACGGCACGCAGACGCCGGACACCCTGGTCCCCGACCGGCAGCTGTACCTGGCCCGGGTGCCCGCGTCGCAGCTGACCGACTTCGCCGCCTGGCAGTTTTACGCGGGCGCGGACCGGTGGACAGGGAGCCAGCCGGGGGCCAGGCCCGTGCAGCCGTCGTCGAGCTCGCTCAGCGTCTCGTCCGGCTTCAGCGTGGTGAAGGCCGGGCAGCGCTACTGGCTGATCCAGGCGAACCCGATCGCCGGCAACCAGGACATCGACGCGTACCCGGCCACCTCACCCGCGGGGCCGTTCGACCAGACCGCGGGGATCGTCCTTTACCGCGACCCCGGTATCGGGCTTGACCCGGCGCACGACTTCCGGCTGATGTACGAGGCGCGCGCCGAGCTGGCCGTCTCCACCAGCACGGAGCTGGTGATCAGCTACAACGTCAACTCCACCGGGATCACGACCGGCTGCGTGCCGATGTCGTGGTTCACCAACACCGTGACCCAGCCCCGGTTCGTCGCCGTGCCGCTGGCACTGCTCAGCGGCAACGGCGGCCCCGCCGGCACCGCAGCCGCCGCGGACACCCCGGTCGCCGGCACCGCGGTTGCCGCGGGCAGCCGGGCCGCCGGCACCACGGTTGCCGCGGACAGCCCGGGCGACGCCGTCACGGCCGGGCCGCCGGACTACCCGCAGGTCGCGGACCGCGCCCCGGCGCAGTGGTTCGACGAGTGGAATTACCGGGACGGCTGCCCGCCGGTCCCTGGCGTCACCAGCGCCCAGGCCCGCTCCGAGGCGGGCTCGGTGACACTGAGCTGGCCCGACGCCGGACTCGGTATCGGCTACCACGTCTACGTCCGTCCGCCGGGCGCGGCCGGCTACAGGCTGCGGTCCACCGTCCGCTACGTGCTGTCCACCACGACCAGATCAGTCAGCGTGACCCTGTCCGGCCTGGAACCGGGAAACTACCTGGCCAAGGTGGTCCCCTATAACCTCAGGCAGACCGTCGGCGGCGCCGCCCGGGTGACCTTCACGGTGCCCTCCTGACGGGGATCGCGGCCTGATGACGCTCACCCCTGATTTGCTCAGGGCGGCCCCGGGTCACGGAGCAGAGGCGGGAGGAAGGCCGCCCCCGGTCCGTCCGCGCTTGCACAGTCGCCCGGATTGACGGCCGGGCAGCTGTCCAGGGACATGCAGCCGCAGCCGATGCATCCGGGCAGCTGATCGCGCAGCGCCTCCAGGGCCGCGATCTGATCGTCGAGGCGCTTACGCAGGTCATCCGGCACCTCGCTCCAGTCGGCCTGGACGGGCACCTGTTCGCGGGGCGCCGCCGCCAGCGCCGCGGCGATCTCATCAAGGCGGAGCCCCATGTTGCGCGCGGCGCGGATCAGTGCCAGCCGGCGTAGCGAGCCGCGCTGGAAACGCCGCTGCCCGCCGACTGTCCTGGCCGCGGTGAGCAGACCGAGTTCGTCGTAATAGCGGACCGCGGACTGGGTGAAGCCGCTGCGGCGGGCGATCTCGCCGACCGTGAGCAGGTCAGTGGCGCCCGGGCCGCCGGGCTGAGCGCGGGCAACCCGCATCGGATTCCTCCGTCCCGCCTCAGGGCTTAAATACTCAAAGTTGGAAATGATAGTTACGTGAAATGGTAATCTTGCTCTCGTTTGCGAGAAGCATAATATCCTCGTCTGGCTGCGTAAAGAGCGGTATTGACGGATTATTAAAGAGAAACGATCGCATTACACCGAAGGCGGCAACAATGTAAATTACCCAGCCGGGAAACCGGGCGTGCGCGGACTTCCCGGCCGGGAAAGGACGCGCTTCGGTAGCCGACGGGGCGCGCCGGTGTTTAGATATGGGGAGCGCCGCTACAGGGAGGCTGACGCGTTGGGCTCACCGGGTACCTTGCCAGAGGTCCTGGCGACGCGCTCGGCCGAGGTCGCGGAAGCGGTCGCCGACGCCGTCGCCCGCCATATCGTGCCGTCCTCGCCCTGGCTGGGAGCCCAGCACCAGCGGGGTGAGCGCGCGGCCGAGCGGACGCACATGGTGCAGCGCCTTCTCGCCCTCGCTGCCACCGACGAGCCGCTCACGGACGAGGACTTCCGCTTCTACGAGGACATAGGAGCGCTGTTCGCCCGGCACGCCGTTCCGCTCGGGGTGCTGATGGCCGCGTTCGATGTGGGCACCACCGCGATCGCCGGGGAGTCCTGGCGCATCGCCTCGGCCGGGCACTTCACCGAGATGGCGCGGTTCACCGACTCCGCCGCCCGGATGATGGCGCAGGCACAGCAGGCCTCGATCCGGGCCTACCTTGAGGCCGGGCGGACCGGAAACGACCCCCGGCCGGTGCGGTGGGTGCTGGCCGAGGCGCTCGTCGCCGGGGAATCCGTCCTCGCGGCGGCCCAGGCCGCCGGCGAGAAACTCGCGCCTGGCTACCTGGTGATGGCGTGCGCGGTAGCGTCCGCCGCGGAAGCCGAGATCCTGCGGCGGCCCGAGGTCGGGCGGGCGGTCGAGTCCGTTCCCGGCACCCTTTACTGCGGCGACCAGTCCCGGCTGGTTGTCTTCCTCCCGGTGCGCGCCTCGCGCCGCCAGGCCGATGCCGCCGCCACGGAACTGGCCAGCCGTCTCTGCGCGCTGGCCGGCCAGCCGGTCTACGCGGGGCTCGCGTTTCAGCCTGGCCTCGACTCGATTCCGGCCGCACTCGATGAGGCCCGCGCCGCGCTCCGCCTGGCCATGGCCATTCCCGACGCTGACAGCCGCCCCTACCGTATGGACGACCTGCTCGTCGAGCTCGCGATCTCGCGCCAGCCCGAGATCCGCCAGCGGCTCACCGCGCTGCTTTCGCCGCTTGAGGCCGGAACGGACCTGCGGCACACCCTCGAAGTGCTGCTCGCCAGCAACCTGGACCGGGAGCGCACGGCCAGGGAACTGTGCATTCACCGCCGGACCCTGCGCTACCGGGTCGACCGGATCAAAGACCTGTCGGGGATCAACCCCGATACGGTGCACGGCCTGCAGCTGCTGCGCGCGGCGCTGACCGCGGCCCGGCTGCCCGCCGCGGAACCCGGCTGGAACTGCTTACGCGCTGATGCGCTCGTCACCGCCCGGCTTGAGCCGCCTACGCGCTGATGCGCTCGTCGCTCACGCGGGCGATATCCGCGCTCTCGACCGGGCTCGAAACGGGGGCGGCGGCCTCGGCTGACGCGGTGCGCCTGTTCAGCGAGCAGCGGTCTTCCGCGTGCTCAACGATGATCATGGTGCCACCCGGCCCGGCATAGACAGACCAATTGATGCCCGGCATATCCGCGTGCGCACGTGTCCACCGAGACATGTCCTGCTTGGTGGTGATATGCGCAATCTCGGTGACCCCGGTGATCACGGCGTCTCTCCTTTCAGAGGCGCGCTGGTCAGCACTCGTGGCTATGAGGACAGGCAGTCCGCTCAGCCGGCCGACGGCAGGCACGCAGCAGCAGTCGTCTCGGCCAGAGACGACCACAAGATGGGTTCCGGCGCCGTATCGCAGCAGACCACACGCGACCAGGGGGGTTGGAATGGTCTAGACCGCTTTCCGCGCCTCACTACTAATATCAGATGCTCCAGAGGCCCGTGAACGCCCCAGGGGGGTCTGTGGCACCTGGAAACAGAGACACATGTCACAACGGCGCTGGCCCGCATGGTGGCACCGCGGTCCCTCGCCGGCCCGTTCACCGCAGCGTCAGTTTGAGGTAACGGTGACGCGGTATGGACTTCCTGCAAACGTCAAGGCAGGACCGGAGGTACCGCCATGGCCGCCATGCCGTCCTGGATGGAACCGCAGCTCGCGACCCTGACCCGGGAGCGGTTCTCTTCGCCGGACTGGATCTTCGAGCGCAAGCTCGACGGCGAGCGCTGCCTTGCCTTCGCCGATTCCGCCGGAGTCCGGCTGCTGAGCCGCAGCCAGCACGACATCACCCGCACCTTCCCCGAGATCGCGGCGGCGCTCAGCGCGCAGCGGCACGACGGCGGCCTGGTGGTGGACGGGGAGATCGTCGCGTTCGACGGTGCGCAGACACGCTTCGGACGCCTGCAGCAGCGGCTCGGCGTCCTCAGCCCGGGCGAAAAGCTGCTCGACGACGTCCCGGTCTACTACTACCTGTTCGACGTGCTGTACCGCGACGGAACCGACACCAGGCCGCTGCCGCTCACCGAGCGCAAGAAGCTGCTGGCCGAGGCGCTGACCTTCCGCGACCCGCTGCGGTTCACCGAGCACCGTGAGCGGGACGGCGAGGCCTACTCGCGGCAGGCGTGCGCGGACGGCTGGGAGGGCCTGGTCGCCAAGCGGGCGGACGCCCCGTACACGGGCGGCCGCAACCGCAGCTGGCTGAAGTTCAAGTGCGAGAACGCCCAGGAATTCGTCATCGGCGGTTTCACCGACCCGCAGCGGTCCCGGGTCGGATTCGGCGCGCTGCTGCTCGGCTACTACGACAAGGACGGCACGCTGGTCTACGCCGGAAAGGTCGGCACCGGCTTCGACACCGCGACCCTGCTCCGCCTCCACGACACCCTGAAGCGGCTGGAGCAGGACTCAAGCCCGTTCGGCGGCGGACGGCTGACCGGCCTGCACGGCGTGCACTGGGTGAAGCCGCGGCTGGTCGGCGAGGTCGGCTTCTCCGAGTGGACCGACGACGGGCAGCTCCGCCACCCCCGGTACCAGGGACTGCGCGACGATAAGGAACCGCGCGACGTCGTTCGCGAGCTGCCCTGACCCCGTTTTTGCCATCGGCAGCGCCCGGCTCTGCCCGTCCAGTGTCTGATGTGAATCAGATGAGCCAGTAAGCCTATTGTTGTGGAAACTTTTGCCTAATCGGAAACAAGTATGCACCAGGGCACGAAAAGTTTCCATAATATTCGGTTCTGCCTGCGATTACGTCGGCTCCGCGCCTCGCGAGAGGCTGTGTCGGCTCCGTGCCTCGCGAGAGGCTGTGTCGGTTCCGCGCCTCGCGAGAGACTGCGTCGGCTCCGCGCCTCGCGAGAGACTGCGTCGGCTCCATGCCTCGCGAGAGGCTGTGTCGGCTCCGCGCGTCGCGAGAGCCGTCGGCGGGCGTCACGGCAGCGGCGTCGGCGGCTGCGTCGGCGGCTGCGTCGGCGGCTGCGTCGGCGGCTGCGTCGGCGGCTGCGTCGGCCCTTGGCTCGCGTTCGGCCAGCGTGACCCGCAGGTCAGGGTGGGCGCGGTTGCGTGCGCAGCCGTGGGCGTCGGGAAGCACAGTCCGAGCCCGGGTCGGCATGTCCTCGACCAGCGGCACCATGTCCCCGGGGACTGACCGGCCGCCACGACAGCGGCAACGTTATGCCTGCACGACACCGGCAACGTGACACCCGCAGGACCGATTACTCTGTGCGCGGATCGAAGCGCAGGGCGACGGGGATTTTCTCGGCCAGTCCGGGGTAGCGCTGGGGCATGAGCGGACCTCTGCGTGCGGTGCTGTTCGACGTGGACGGCACCCTGGTTGACACGAACTACCTGCACGCCGTCACCTGGTGGCAGGCGTTCGCCCAGGGCGGCTATTACGTGCCGATGGCGGTTATCCACCGCGCCATCGGGATGGGCTCGGACCAGATGCTTGACCGGCTGCTGCCCCATGATCGGGACAAGGACGCCGACAGTGACCTGGCGGCGTCGCACGATGCCCTCTACGCCGCCTACTGGACCCGGCTGCGGCCGCTGCCAGGCGCCGCTGAGCTGCTCCGCGCGTGCAAGGCCCGCGGCCTGGCGGTGGTCCTGGCCAGTTCGGCCGGCGAAGCCGAGTCCGGTGTGCTGCGGGCCGCCCTCGACGCCGAGGACGCCATTGACGACGCGACGTTCTCCGGCGACGTCGACCGCACCAAGCCCGCTCCCGACCTGGTCCAGGTCGCCCTGGAGAAGGCGGGCGTGCCGGCCAGCCAGGCGGTGTTCGTCGGCGACACCGTATGGGACGTCCAGGCCAGCCAGAAAGCGGACGTGCCCTGCATCGGCCTGCTCAGCGGCGGTATCAGCCGCCAGGAACTGGCGGGCGCCGGCGCCGCGGAGATCTACGGCGGCCCCGCCGAGCTGCTCGCCGCGCTTTCAGGCAGCCTGCTCGGGCGGACCGCCTGAGACCCGCCTGAGCCGGGACTTAGCCGGGGACTTAGCGGAGCGCCCGCAGCGGAGCGGCGAGTTCACTGGCGAAGAAGTCCGTGAAACCGTCGGGGTCGGGGCCCGCGTTCATGGCCACCAGGTGATCGAAGCCCGCTTCTGCGAACTGCCGCGCGACGGCCAGGTGCCGCTTCGGGTCAGGGCCGCAGGCGAAGGCGTCCCTGACCTGGTCCGCGGTGACGTTCGCGGTGACTGCCTCGAAGTTGACGGGGTTAGGCAGCTCGGCCATGACCTTCCAGCCGCTTAGCGCGAAGCTGTTCTTCTCCAGGACCGCGGCGACCGCGCTGTCCTCGTCCGGCGCCCAGGCCAGCGGCATCTCCCCGTAGGCGGGGCCGTGGCCGCCCAGCCCGTGCCAGCGGCGGACCAGGCCGCCGTCCGGTTCGACGGCGAACAGCCCGTCGCCGAGTTCGGCCGCGATCTTGGCGGATTCAGGCCCGCTGGCCGCCACCGCGATCACCGGGAGCTCCTCGGGCAGGTCGAACACCCGGGCGTCCTCAAGGCGCAGGTACTTGCCGTCGTAGGAGCGGTATCCCCCCTGCCACAGCAGCCGGATGATCTCCAGCGCCTCACGGAACCGCTCGTGCCGGACCCGCCTGCCCGGGAAGCCCTCACCAGTCACGTGCTCGTTGAGCCGCTCGCCGGAACCCACGCCGAGCGTGAAGCGCCCGTCGGAGATGATGGCCAGGGTCGCCGCCGCCTGGGCGATGATCGCCGGGTGGTACCGCATCGACGGGCAGGTGACGCCGGTGACCAGGCCGATCCGCTCGGTCTTCATGGCGATCGCCGACAGCAGGCTCCAGGTGAACGCGCTGTGCCCCTGAGCTTCGACCCACGGATGGTAGTGGTCGCTCATCTCGACGAAATCGAAGCCGGCCTGCTCGGCCAGCACCGCCTGCCTGATGAGCTCCTTCGGAGCGAACCCCTCCGTGGCCAGCTTGTACCCGATCTGCATGCTCTCCTCCTCGCTGATGGCCAGCACCTGTAGCCGTCACGCCCTACCCGTCGCGAATGCGCCAAACCCGCCCGTACGGCGGGTCGTCAAGGTGTGGAGCCGTAGGGCGCGGGTAGCGCCGGGCAGCAGACGGTCCTGCCGGGCCTTAAGAGAAGCCGGTCCAGCCGGGCCTTAAGAGAAGCGGAGAACGCGATGAGCGAGTTCGACAACCTCAAGGGCGACGCCGAGAAGTACGGGAAGGATCACCCGCAGCAGGTGCAGGAAGCCGAGCACGACGCGGAGCACGCCGTGGAGAGCAAGTTCGGCGACGGCGGACAGCAGGGCCAAGGCGGCCAGCAGGGCCAGGACAGCCAGCAGACCCAGAATGACCAGCAAGGCGGCCAGCAGGGCCAGGACAGCCAGCAGGGCGGCCAGCAGGCCCAGGATGGCGGCAGCGGCCAGGCCACGAGCCAGCAAGACAACGCCCGGTAAGGCCGATCGTGCCGCGGGTCTGACGGACACCCTGGGGGACGGGGGAACCTCCTTTCGTTCGGTGAAAAAATTGGCATGTCCCGAACGGAGGGTGGTTTCTCGTGACCACAGCACCGGACAGTATGCGGCAGATGCTTCGCGGCCTGGCGTCGTTCCCGCCTGAGCTACCGGGATTCGATACCGGGTCAGCACCCGCGGACCCGGTCGCCTTGTTCCTGCGGTGGCTCGCGGAAGCCATCGAGGAGCAGGTCGTCGGCCCGCACGCGATGACGCTGGCCACCGCGGACGGCACAGGGCGGGTCTCCTCCCGCGTGCTGATCTGCAAGGACGTCGACGCCGAAGGCCGCTGGTACTTCGCTTCAAGCGCGGACAGCCCGAAAGGCGGGGACCTGGCCGGCAATCCACGCGCCGCACTGTCGTTCTACTGGGCTCCGCTCGGGCGCCAGATCCGCATCCGCGGCACGGCCGTGCCCGCCGGTGACGAGGCGAGCGCGGCCGACTTCCTGGCCCGACCGCCCGCCTCCCGGGCCGAGGCGCTGGCCGGCCGCCAGTCCCAGCCGCTCGACGACGTCGCCGAACTCGACGACGCCCTCGTCATCGCCCAGGAGAAGGTCGCCGCCAACCCGGGTCTGGTCGCCCCGGCCTGGACCTTGTACGCCCTTTCGGCCGACGACGTCGAGTTCTGGCAGGCCGATCACCAGCGCCGACACATCAGGCTGCGCTACGAGCGGACCGCTGAGGGCTGGAGCCGGCAGCTGCTCTGGCCCTAAACCGATGCCGCCGGAGCGGTCACCCCGCCGGCAGCGTGCGGGGCAGGCCGAAGCGGGCCAGCAGGCTCCGGTCGCTGAACCGGGCGATGCCGGAGATCTGGTCACCGGTCACGGTGAGCACCATGATCCCGCCCGCCCGGTAGATGCCGGCCGTCGGATCGGGCAGGTAGAAGCCGAAGGCCGGCTGGCCGTTGGCGGTGACCGGCACCAGCTGGTACCGGCTCCAGTACGGCTGGGTCTGCTCGTGCAGCGCGGTGACCGCTGCCCGCCCGCGGAACTCAAACGGCTCAGGCGGCATAATGACCCGCACGTCGTCGGTCAGCAGAGCCATGACCCCGTCGACGTCGCCGCGCTGGAGCGCGTCGGCGAACTGGTAGGCGACGGCCGCCTCATGCGCCGAGCGCGGCAGCGCCGCCTGCCCCGGGTCCTGCGACGTCCGGAACGCCGCCCGGGCCCGCTGCAGCGCGCTGCTGACCGCCGCGGGAGTGGAGTCGAGCATCTCGGCCGTCTCGGACGCGGAGAACCCGAGTACGTCTCGCAGCACCAGCACCGCGCGCTGCTGTACCGGCAGGCGCTGGAGCCCGGCCACGAACGACAGCGCGATCGACTCCCTGGCGTCATAGCGGGCCTCGGGGCCGCGGGCGCTGTCGTCAGCGAGCGCGTCCGGGTACGGCTCGAGCCACCACGGCTCG
>DASYAD010000241.1:0-14958 GCA_036501515.1 Trebonia sp.
CGGCTGGTCGCCGGGATGATCCTGCTGGTCTGCGTGCTCGCCTACGAGCCGCGGGAGACGGCACTTAACCTCCAGTCGCCGATCCCCCTGGTCTTTCCGGCGATGGGTATCGACCGGCCGTCCTTCTGCGCTGAGCCTCACGGTGACGGCGGGTTCGCTCACCGGCCTTAACAGCCAGACGGTCGCGGTCGACTCATCCTGGAACAAGCAGGTGGGCGGCACGATGCGCTTGTGGCGGGCGGACGGCACCGCGGTTTCGCTGCAGGTCATCGCGGTGCTTGCCACCACCTTGGCCGGCCCCAGCCCGGGCGTCGACCCGCACAACGCCGTCGACCCGAACAACGCCGGCGCCGCCATGCCGGACCGGGTCTACGTGACGGCGGCTTCACCGGCCGCGCGGACGGCACTGCTGGCGGCGGCGCGGTCGTCGGGCGCGCGCGTCGTGCCGGTGTCCGGCTGGTCGGCGACCGTGTCGAATCAGGAGCAGCAGCAGAACCAGGTCGGTCTTGAACTCCTGCTCGGCATCGCCATCGCCTACAGCGCGATCGGTATCGCCGGCGCCTTCCTGATGTCAGCGGGCGGCCGCAAGCCGGAGCTGACCCTCCTGCACAAGACCGGTGCCGTCCGCCGGCAGATCGTGTGGTTCGTGACGGCTGAGTCACTGGTCCTCACGCTGGCCGGGATTATCTTGTCGGCCCTGGTCGCCGGCCTGATGCTAGGGTGCCTCGACCTGGCGCTCAGCAACGAGGCCGGTGATGTCCCGGTTGTCCTTCCGTGGGCGCTGCTGGGGGAGATCCTGGCCGGGTGCGCGGCCATTGCCGTCGTCACCACGGCCGTGCCCGCCTGGTTGCGGTTCCGGCCCCGGCGCTTGTTAAGGCATCCTTGAGACCATGCCGCATCCAGTCGTCTTGCCGTTGCCGCCGCCGCGCAGTCCTGGCGCTCCCTACCGGGTCTGCTGTGTCTGCCTGGGCAATATCTGCCGGTCACCGATGGCCGAAGTCGTGCTGCGGTACCAGGTCGCCAGGGCCGGCCTGGCGGACCGGGTGGTGGTGGACAGCGCGGGCACCGGCGACTGGCATGTCGGCGGCCCGATGAACGACCGGGCACGGACCGAGCTGGCCCGCAACGGCTACGACGGCGAGGCGCACCGCGCCCGCCAGTTCGACCGGTCCTGGCTGTCCGAATACGATCTGGTGCTCGCCATGGACGCCGCCAACTTCCGTGACCTGCTGGCCATGGCGCCCGCCGCCGAAGCCCGCCGGATCAGGTTGTTCGGCGAAGTCGCGGAGCTCGGCGGCCAGGACGTCCCCGATCCCTACTACGGAACGGAAGCTGACTTCGCCCGCGTCCTGGCCCTGCTCGAGACCGGCATGGCCAGCCTGACCAGTCAGCTCGCGGCGGTCACCGAAGTCCGCGTCTGACCGCTAGGCGGGCAGTTAGGCGGGCAGTTAGGCGGGCAGCTCGTCGTCGCCCTCGGCTTCGTCGATGTCGAGCGCGTCGGGCGACAGCGGGAGCTTGACCTGGAAGTCGGCGCCCTGCCCGGGGACTGTGCGGACCGACACCATGCCACCGTGCGCGGCGACCAGCCCGGCTACGATCGCCAGCCCGAGCCCGGTGCCGCCGGACGCCCGGTTGCGGGCCGCGTCGGCCCGGTAGAACCGCTCGAAGACGCGCCGCGCCTGGTCAGAGGACATGCCAGGCCCGTCGTCTTCGACGTCGAGGACGACTGCGGGCACCGTCTGCTCAGCGGAAGCGGAGCCGGCGAGACTAGCCGTGGGCATACCGCCGGGGGGCGTCGCCCTGCTTCCCTCGTTTGCCCAGCCGTCGGGCTCGTCCTGGAGAGCCGACAAGGCGGCGGGGTTGGCCACCAGCGTGCCGCGTCCGATTTTCACTCGCACCGGCGTGCCGGGCGGCGTATGCGTCAGCGCATTGTTCACCAGGTTCGAGAGCACCTGCCGCAGCCGGGCTTCGTCTCCGTCGACGAGGAAGGCCGTTCCCGGGGCGACGACCAAGTCGATCGGCCGCCCCGGTGAGACAATTCGCGCGTCCTGGACCGCGTCGGCGGCCAGCGTGAGCACGTCCACCGGCGCCTTGGCGAGCGGCCGCTGCTGATCGAGCCTGGCCAGCGTGAGCAAGTCTTCGACGAGCAGGCCCATTCGCGTCGCCTCGGCCTCGACCCGCCCCATCAGGTGATTGAGCTCCTCAGGGGTCAGTCCGTCACCGCCGCCAGCAGAGTATTCGGGCCGGCCGGTGACAGCCGCTTCCGTTCGGGATGATCCGGAGCGGGCCGCGGCCGGTACCCCGGTCCGCGAGCCGTTCGCACCGCCGCGCTGCCGGTAGTGCGCGGCGAAGCCGCGAATCGTCGTGAGCGGAGTACGCAGCTCGTGTGAGGCGTCGGCGATGAACCGGCGCATTCGCTCCTCGGACTGGTGCGCGGCTTGCTCGGACGCCTCGCGGGCGTGGAAGGCAGTCTCGACCTGCGACAGCATCACGTTCAGGGACCGGCCGAGCGAGCCGACTTCGGTGCGCGGGTCACCCTCGGGCACCCGGTGGTTGAGATGGCCGAGGGCGATCTGCCCGGCGGTCATCTCGATGTCGTTCAGCGGGCGCAGGTTGGTCTGGACGACGGCGACGCCGACGGCGGCGAGCACGACGACGATCGCGGCCCCGACGATCAAGTCGAACAGGACGAGCCTGGAGGTGAGCGCGTCGATGTTGCCCAGGTCGGTCGCGATAACGATGGTAAAGGTGCCCGTTTGCGGATTACCGTCGGCGTCCTGGTACGAGCTGCTGTACGTTTCCGCGATGACGCGCCACGAGTCGGGGCCGCTCTGCGACGGAACCGTCAGCAGGACCGGATTCGAGCTGTTCGCCCAGTTGCCGGTCGGCAGTGAAGGGAGCGTCCGCTGGGATTGCGGGCCGCCCGCTCCAGCTGAGGAGTTGCCGGAGAACCAGGTCGGCTGGCTCTTGCTGGTCGGGCTCTGGACGATGACGACGTAGCCGGGGATCTGCTGCAGGACGGTGGCATAGCCAGGGGGCAGGGTGGTCGTGACCCTGCCGTTGAGTTGTTTGAGCGTGGGGTCTTTCTGCGTGGTGACGTACCCGTGCAGCATGTAGACACTGGCGATGCTGATCGCGGCGATGGCCAGGATCACCAGAGCCAGGACCGCCGTGATCAGCTTGGTGCGCAGCGGAGTCCGGTCGTTGAGACGCAGCAAAAAGCCGCGGCGCCCTGGCCGGCGCCCCCTGCGCGAGGGCGGCGGCTTGACGTCGGTGGTCTCAGCTGCCGGCATGGCAGGTCACCCGCTAAGACGCGGGGAGCCGCAGTACGTACCCGACGCCGCGCAGGGTGTGGATAAGCCGGGGCTCCTTGGTGTCGATCTTGCGCCGCAGCACCGACACGTAGGACTCGACGATCCCGGTGTCGCCGCGGAAGTCGTAGTCCCACACGTGGTCGAGGATCTGCATCTTCGACAGCACGCGGTTGGCGTTGGACATGAAGTAACGCAGCAGCTTGAACTCGGTCGGCGACAGCTGCACTTGCGCGCCGCTGCGCCACACCTCGTGGCTCTCTTCGTCCAGCTCAAGGTCGGCGAACTTCAGCCGCGGCGTCGGCTCAACGCCGTCGCCGCGGGTGCGCCGCAGCACGGCCTTGATCCTGGCGATGACCTCTTCAAGCGAGAACGGCTTGGTGACGTAGTCGTCGCCGCCGAGGGTGAGGCCGCGGATCTTGTCGTCGGTCCCGTCTCGTGCGGTGAGGAAGACAACGGGAATCCTGGCACCGCCGCCACGCAGCCGCCTGATGACGTCGAAGCCGTCCATGTCGGGCAGCATCACGTCGAGCACGATCAGGTCCGGCCGGTGCCGCTGCGCGGCCTGGACCGCCTCGGTACCGCCGGACGCGGTGATCACATCGAATCCGGCGTAGCGGAGAGACGCCGACAGGAGCTCAAGGATGTTCGGCTCGTCCTCGACGACGAGCAGCCGCGCGTCAGACTGCTCCCCAGCCTCGGTGATCGACGTGTTCATGTTCACCATTTTCGCTTGCTTTGCTGAGGAAACCCTGAACGTTTACTCGGAGACGGCTCCCGTATTGCCAGCGTACGCCACCCCGTCACCGCAGGTCAGTGCGAGGTGACAGAAGATCATCATCCGTAACGGGGGCGGCTTACCCCGTCACCGCCGCCGCCTGAAGCCCTCGCGGCCGCGAAGGCGTCCGGGGGCTAACGACGTCAGCACGTCCGGGGCTAGCTGCGTCAGCACATCCGGGGCTGGCGGCGTGGTGACGTCCCTGGCCCGCGGCGTCGCGGCGTCAGGACGTCCGGGGTGTGCGGGCGGAAAGCCAGTGGGCGATGGCGGCGGACCGGTTGTGCACGCCGAGCTTGGAGTAGATGCGCCTCACGTGGTTCTTGACGGTCTTCTCGGCCAGGAAAAGGTGCGCCGCGATCTCACCGTTGGTATGGCCGCCGGCGATCAGCGACATGACCTCGGTCTCGCGTGCCGACAGGCCGAGGCTGGATTGCTCATCAACCTGTCCGCGGCCCATGAGACCCTCCGGTTAAGCCAGTTCGCGGAGCGCAAGCACCGGCGTTCCGCGTTGTCAAGACCTACCTTTACGGTACAGATACACCAAAACGTCGCCGCTCAAACCGCCAGACATGGGGCAGGCGTGACCTTGTGGCCCATCTGATACCAATCAGTGCGGCCGCCCGGCCGGCCTCCGCAACGCGCCGATCGGCCAACGCGGCCGGTCAGCCCCCCGTCGTGGCCGGTCAGCCGCCCGTCGCGGCCGCCGCGGCGCCGTCGGCGCCCGGTCAGCCGACCTTCGTGCCGCTCAGCAGCCCGGCCGGGACGGCCTTGCCTGCCTTGAGCGCGTTGAACAACTCCAGCGCCTTCGTCCTGTCCCACAGCACCGCGTCGCCCGAGGAGGTCTGGTAGTTGGCATTGGCGATCGGCACGGTCCCTGACACGGGGCCGCGGAGCGCCTGCGCGGCCCGCAGCAGGTCGTAGAGGCTGCTGTCCTTGTCCACCGCGATCGCGCTAGCCGACGCCGAGGCGAACGGGAGCGCGGTGAACGGGTTCAGGTACACGCCCGGGCTGGTCGCCTTGGACAGCAGCGCGGACAGGAACGCCCGCTGGTCCTGAATCCGCTGCAGGTCGGAGGTCGCGAACGAGTGCCGGTCGCGGACGAAGGCGATCGCCTGCGTGCCGCTGAGGTTGTGGCAGCCGGCCGCGAGGCCCTTGAAGCCCGAGTCCGAGTCGGGCTGTATGGCGGTCGTCACGCAGATCCGCACCCCGCCGACGGTGTTCACCACGCTGGCGAGGCCGCCGAAGCCGATGCCCATGTAATGGTTGATCTTCAGCCCGGTGACCGACTCAACCGTCTGGATGAGCAGCGTGGGCCCGCCGATGGCCAGCGCGGCGTTGATCTTGTCGTTGCCGTGACCAGGTATGTCGACGTAGGAGTCGCGCGGGATGCTGATCAGCACCGGCTTGCCGGTGGTGCCGAAGTGCAGCAGCATGAGCGAGTCAGAGGCGTCCGCGCCGTCCGAGCCGAGGTGCAGCTGGGCGCGCTCGGTCCGGCTGATGCCGGTCCGCTGGTCGGAGCCGGCGATCAGCCAGTTCGTCCCGGCGGAGGTGGCGGTGGTGGAAGGCAGTGCGACGGTTCGGTTCAGCTTGCCGTTAATCCAGAAGTAAGTGCCGCCGACGCCGGCGATCAGCACGATCACGACGATGCCGATGATCAGGGCGATGCGCCGCCCGTGCCGGCCCGGCTGTCCCCAGAACCGCCAGCGGCGTCCGCCGCGCGGCGGCGGCGTAGCCGTCCTCGGCGGCGCCCCGGTGTAGCCGCCCTGGCCGTACCCGGCATTGCCGTAGCCGGAGTTGGCGCCGTAGCCGACGGTCTGGCCGTAGCCGTCGTTGGCCGCGTAACGCCCGTTGCCGCCGCGTGACGACCCGCCGGGACCGGAAGAAGGGGGCGGCTGCTGCGGCCAGGCCCGCCGGGGCGCGTCCCCCTGGTCGCCGTTCGGCGGCGGCATCCGCGATGAGACCGATATGTCCTGCGTCGCGTCCGCGGGCGGCGGCTGTTCCTTGGCGTACCAGTTCTTAAAGGGGTCTTCGTCACTCATCGGGGGATACCTCCATCAGCCGCCAGCCCGTTACCTGACGCCTCCCACTTCGGCGTCCTGTAAAAGGACAACGGTCCGGGCCTGGCCCAAGGTTCAAGATCCGCGAAGGCCGCAGTCACGCACGCTACGCGTCAGTGTACCGGCGGCAGCCAAGACGCCCGGCGAGCCTTTGCTCTGGGTTTGCCCTGCGTCGCTTCCCGCCGGGTGAACGGATTCCTCCCGGTAGCGGCTGACTTGGCACAAAGGCGTGTTGCTTACGCAGCGTAAAGGGTGGGAAATATCCCGGGGGTGCTGGGCGGAACAAGGGAGAACCATTGTCCACGCAAGTCACGAACGAGGACGGCACCGCGGCTGACCTGGTCGAGCACCTGAGCAGCGACCACCGCAAGGGCACCAAGGGCTACACCGACGAGTACCTGGCGAACCTGCACATGGCGCTGCACGCGCGCCGGCGCGACGAGCCGCTCGAGCACAGCCACCCGGAGCTGCTGCTGCCGCAGCAGCGCCGCCCCGAGGACGAGCAGCCCGCCCTGGTGTAGCCGCCCGCTGGCAGCGCGCGGGTCCGTCCCGGCTCGGCCGGGGCGGACCCGCACGCCGGGCGGCCGCCCTTAGCCGGCTCGCGCGCGGGGGCAGTCCGACAGACATCCCTTGAGCCGCAACGGTCCCGCCCCCACCAAGTTCCGCGGCCCGACAGGAAGATCTTGGTAACGATTTGTGCCCTGGCGCATATTTGTTTCCACAAAGACAAAAAGTTCCGCGTTGTCGAGCTCGCTTACCCGGTCACGATGGGTGGGTGTTGGTGTGCCATGCAGGCATAAAAAAGTCAGCGGACCCGGCTCTGACTCAAACCGGACCGCTGACCCTCGCAATTATCTTGGGGTGAGTGACGGGACTCGAACCCGCGACATCTAGGACCACAACCTAGCGCTCTACCAGCTGAGCTACACCCACCACGTGGCCTTCCGCGGAAGGCTGCCATGAGTATATCGACCCGCGGGGGTGGAGGAGAACGAGTTCGCCACCGCGGCCGGCGCTACTTGGCCGCGTCCGCCGCGCCGGGCTTCTGGCTGGCGTAACGGGCGGCGATCTCGCGCGCGGTCGACGTGTCGGGGCCCGGTTGCGGCACGAACACCGCGTCCCGGTAGTAGCGCAGCTCCCGCACGGATTCGATGATGTCGGCGAGCGCGCGGTGGCCGCCGTGCTTGTCCGGTGAGGCGAAGTAGGCCCGCGGGTACCAGCGCCTGGCGAGCTCCTTGACTGAGGAGACGTCGATCATCCGGTAGTGCAGCCAGTTGTCCAGCTCGGGCATGTCGCGGGCGATGAACCAGCGGTCGGTGGCGATCGAGTTGCCGCACAGCGGCGTCTTGCGCGCCTCACGGACGTGCTGCCTGACGTAGCCGAGCACCGCGTCGGTTGCCTCGGCGATGGTCACGCCGCCTGGCAGGTCGACGAGCAGGCCCGACTTGGTGTGCATGTCCCGCACGACGTCGCTCATCTGGTCCAGCGCCTCGGCCGGCGGCTTGATGATGACATCGATCCCGTCGTCGAGCAGGTTCAGCTCGGAGTCGGTGACCACGCACGCGATCTCAATCAGCGCGTCACGCTCGATATCGAGCCCGGTCATCTCACAGTCGATCCATACCAGCCGGTCGTTCATTCCAACAAGATTAAAGGCAAAAACTGATCTCCCGAACGGAAGCTCGCTTTGCCCGGCCGCCCGGCCGCACCGGTGCGGCTGGCGGAGGGAGGGGAAGCCGCTCCCGTTCTGGATAAAGGTCGTGATAGAGGCAGTGCGGAGGCTGCGGCGATGCGGAGACCATGTCATGGGCGGGACCAGGCACCGCGGTGCCTGCGGTCCGGTGGCTGGGCCGTGCGGTGATCAGGCCGGGATCGCGAGCGCGGCCGCCTCGGCCCTCGCGGACGGCAGTGCGCGGCCGCGCAGCCCGTGCGGCCCGGTAATCCGGTCGATGTCGATGGCGCCGGGTCCCGCGTTGTCGCAGCGGGGGACCTGGGAGGCGCCGAAGTGCCCGCCCCGCGCCCACTGCGCCCGGCTGCGCCGCCCGCCGAGGGCCGCCGCGGGGGAGTGCGCGGCCTCGCGGTATCCTTCTGGCCGTCCGGCTGGCCAGCGGCGCGGCACGCCCCAGGAGTCCAGCCAGCTGACAATCGCCTCGACCCCGGTCAGCGTGCCGCCGGTGAACGGCTCGCCCGGCTGGCCGAGCACGCCGACCTGCACGCACACCCGGCCCTCGGCGTTCACGTTCTCCTGGTGCACCCGGATGCGGCCGGGGGCCCAGTCGGGGTGGTCGACGAGGCCGAGCGCCCGCCCGGCGCGCAGCACGGAGATGAGCTGCACCATGTCTCCGGTGGCCGGATCCCAGATCAGGTGGCACGGGCGCCGCTCGCTGATCAGCCGCTGGGCGGCGGACTGCACGGACACGGCGCCGGTGGCGGTGCCCAGGGTCAGCCACACCGCGCGGGGTGCGCCGCCGGTCAGGGGGCCTCCGTCGGTCTCCGCCCGGACGCGACCAGCCTCCGGCATCCATGCGAGTGCCACGGCACCGGCTCCCCTCCCAGATAAGGTCTAGACCCTGCGGATCGCAGACTTCTCTCCCTGCTTACGTCAGCGGGACTGATTAGTCCAGAGGGGGGTGCGGAATCCGCTGGCGGCGCACGGAAATCGGGAGGAATCAACAAGCGCCGTGTATTACGTACGACACTTTTCGTGGCAGAGCGGCGTTAGAGCAACGAGATACCTTGTGTGACTAGCGTGCCGCGGAACGCGCCTTGAAGTACACGGTCGACTCCGACCGCCACAGGAACGCGATCGCGGCCGCGCCGAGCACCCAGATGAGGAGCGTGCCGACGATGTACACGATGCCCACCACGGTGATGGTCTCGCCGCCGGTCAGCGAGTTGATGAGGCTGTAGGCGTCGTAGGTCGAGATGGCGGCGAAGACGGAGGCGAGGATCCGCGCCCACGGGTAGCCGGCGCGGTTCATCCGCGCCATCAGCACCCAGATGACCACCAGGATGAGGTAGGTGATCGCCGTGCCGACGATCCCGCTGGTGAACTCCCCGTTGCTCAGCTTCTTGCCCGAGGAGTCGGTCAGCGCGTTCTTGTCCGCGATCGTCGCGATGAGCAGGAAGATGCCCACGATCAGCGTCGCGGCGGCGCCGCCGAGCATGAACCTGACCGCCTTGCGCACTGGCCGGGGGATCGCCGAGTCGTCCGGGACGGTGCCCGTGAGCTTCTTCTCAAGCACGGCGAGGCTCGCGGGAGCGCTGCTGTCGCCGGAAAATGTCTTCAACATTGGGTGCCCTAACGTAGCGCTGACACGAGGAAGCATAGTGCTGATCTGCATGAAGTGCTGCGTCGCCGGGTAGGCGGGGCTCTGCCCTATTACGTCCTGTCTTCTCAGTATTGCCAGAAACTCGTGTACTGACACTGGGCGCGATATCATCGCAGCGTCATCAACGCTTGCATGTGCGAACGGCTGTGCAGACAACGCGTGCAGATGCTGGCGAAGAGGCAGTGCGCCGGTGTGTGGGGACACCGGCCGCAAGGACCACCTGAGAGGGGACCGTGTGAGTGTTAGTGCGCCTGGGGGCGCCGCTCCCGCAGGCGGTCCGACCGTGCTCAGGATGCTGCTCGGTGCCCAGCTCCGGCGGCTTCGTGAGACCGCGAGCGTTACCAGGGACGACGCCGGCTACCACATCCGCGCCTCGGGCTCCAAGATCAGCCGGATGGAGCTCGGCCGCGTCTCGTTCAAGGAACGCGACGTCACTGACCTGCTTGAGTTCTACGGCGTCGACGACGTGGCGGAGCGCGACAAGCTGGTCCAGCTCACCAGGGAAGCGAACGCCACCCCCTGGTACCAGAAGTTTCAGGACGTCGTGCCGGACTGGTTCCACGTCTTCGTCGGCCTCGAGGAGGCCGCGCAGCTCATCCGGGTCTACGAGGTCCAGTTCGTGCCCGGCCTGCTGCAGACCGAGGAGTACGCCCGCGCGATCATCATGCAGGGCGCGCCCGGCACCGACGCGGACGAGGTGGAGCGCCGGGTGGCGCTGCGGATGGGGCGGCAGAAGCTGCTCACCCGCGAGAACCCGCCCCGGTACTGGGTGATCATGGACGAGGCGGCCCTGCGCCGGCCGATGGGCGGCCGCGACGTGCACGTCGCGCAGATCGAGCGGCTGATCGACCTGGTAGGCGAGCCCAACATCACGCTGCAGGTCATGCCGTTCAGGTACGGTGGGCACGCGGCCGACGGCGGTGCGTTCACCATCATGCGGTTCCCGGAGACGGACCTGCCCGACGTGGTGTACATGGAGTACCTGACCGGTGCGCACTACATTGACAAGCCGGAAGAAGTCGAGCGCTACGCCGCGGTGATGGAGCGGCTCTCGGTCGCGGGCACGTCGCCCGACCGGACCAGGGAGATCCTCACCGGGATGCTCAAGGACATCTGAGAGGGGCCCGCCCGATGGCCGACGGGGTCTACAACGGAATGCCGGCCAGCGAGCTGCCCGAATTGAACTGGCGGCTGGCCGGCGACGCCAGCGCCGGCGTCGAGATGGCCCGGCTGCCGGACGGTCAGGTCGCGGTACGCAACGCCGCCGACCCGCAGGGACCGGCCCTGATCTACACCAAGGCCGAGATCGAGGCGCTCATCGGCGGCGCGCAGGACGGCGATTTCGACGCGCTCCTCGCCTGACGAGGGCCGTTCAGCTAACGCACAGCCGGCCGGCATAGACTCGGCCGCCATGGACCACGCCCGCACCGAGGCAGCGGGGGCCGGCGCGGCGGACTTCGACCCTGGCCCGGCGGCCAGCACCCGCCCGCCCAGCCGGATCGCCCGGTTCGGCACCTGGCTCAACCTCACCCGGCCGGACGACAGCCCCGAGCTGTCCCGGCGGAACCGGGTACTGCTGCGCTGGGAGATCTTCGCCGTCTTCGCGGTCTCCCTCGGCGCCAGCGGCGTCTCCGCGTTCGTCTCGCTGATCGGCTCGCTGACCGCGCACCACTCGCTGGCGTCGCAGTCGGTCACGCTGAACGGCTCGCAGGCGCCCGGGCGCCCGCTGCTCGACCTGTTCCTGCAGCTGGTGGGCCTGGCCTCAGGCGTGGCCCCGGTGGTGCTCGCCCTGTACCTGCTGGCCCGGGCCGACGACCTGCCGTCGATCGGGGTGGACCGCAGCCAGCCGTGGAGGGATCTGCTGCGCGGTGCCGGGCTGGCCGCGTTCATCGGCGGCTGCGGCCTCGGCCTGGTCATCATCGCCTACAAACTCGGCATCGCGCTGAATATCGTGGCGGAGAACGAGCCGGCCGTGTGGTGGAAGTACCCCGTCCTGCTGCTCTCCGCGCTGGAGAACGGGCTGCTTGAAGAGGTGCTGGTCACCGGCTACCTGCTGACCAGGCTGCGGCGGCTTGGCGTACGCCCCGAGTACGCGATCGCGATCAGCGCCACCCTGCGCGGCTCGTATCACCTGTACCAGGGCTTCGGCGGCTTCGTCGGCAACGCGATCATGGGCATCATCTTCGGCACCTGCTTCCTGCGCTGGCGCCGCGCCACTCCGATGATCATCGCCCACACGCTGATCGACGCCGTCGCGTTCATCGGGTACGCCCTGCTGGTCGGTCACGTCAGCTGGCTGGTCTAGCCGCGTGCCGAATCAGAAAGATCTGGTTTCCCAATTTTCACAGCTGAATCAGAAGATGGCTTGACGGTGTGCTGAGAGTATCGTTACCGTGTCGCGTCAGTCACATTTTGAATAGCTGCGAAAGAGTTCAGTGGCCACTGATTCAGCTCCCCAGCCGCCCCAGGAGAACGGGGAGCACGAGCCGCAGGCACCCCCAGCGCCCGTGCGGCCCGCGCCGGCGGCGCCTCCGGCCACTGGTGCCGAGGGAGCGCGCCGGGTCCTCGCCGTCCTGCTGGCCTTTTCGCCCGGCAGGCACACGCTGACCGCGCGGGAACTGGTGGAGGCCACGGCCATTCCGCTGCCGAGCATGTACCGCTACATCGCGCTGCTGCGCGACACCGGCCTGCTCGTCGGCGACGACCGCGGCGCCTACCATCTCTCCTCCCGGCTTGGCGGACTGGCCCGCGCCGCCGAGGCGGCCGAAGTCCCCGTCGGGGCGGCCGGGATGCCCGCTGAGGCGGCCGGGATGCCCGCCGGTTCGGCGGAGACGCCCGCCGGGGCGGACGGCGCGCATGTCCCGGCGGACGACCCGGATGAAGCCAGGCCTTGACGTTTTCCTAGCGCATTCAGGGCGAAGGCATCTAGTTACAAAACCGCTATTGAACCGTTATCCTTTGCCAATGCGGCATTTCCAGGGTTCGTGCGAACTAACCTCGCCTGAGATTATTGGCACGAGCATCGATATCGACTCCATCTCTGTTTCCGGGCTGCGGCAGGCGATGGCAGACGGCGTGTTCACCGCGACCACGCTCGCGCGGCATTACCTGGATCGCATCGATGAGGTGGACCCCGTGCTGCGGGCCGTCATCGGGGTCAGCCCTGACGTGCTCGACCAGGCGGCCGAGAGCGACGCCGCCTGGCAAGCCGGGCGGCCGCGCGCCCTCGAGGGGATCCCCGTCCTGGTCAAGGACAACGTTCAGGTGGCGGGGATGGCGACGACGGCGGGCTCGTCCGCGTTGCTGGCGGCGCGGCCGCCGGACGCGTTCGTGATTGCCAGGCTGCGCGAGGCGGGCGCGGTCATCCTGGCCAAGGCCAACCTGTCGGAATGGGCGAACTTCCGGTCGACGCGCTCGACTAGCGGCTGGTCAACGGTGGGCGGCCAGACCGCGAACCCCTACGCACTGGATCGCAACCCCTCAGGGTCGAGCTCCGGGTCGGCGGCCGGGCTGTCCGCGGGCTTCGCGCCGCTCGCCATCGGCACCGAGACCGACGGGTCGATCGTCTCCCCGTCAAGCGCCAACGGCGTGGTCGGCGTAAAGCCCACGCTCGGGCTGGTCAGCCGGGGCGGCATCGTGCCGCTCTCGCTCGCCCAGGACACCGCGGGCCCGATGGCCACGTCGGTCGCGGACGCGGCGGCGCTGCTGTCCGTGCTCGCCGCGGCTGATCCTGACGACAGCGCCGACGATCACCCGGGCCCGCTTGACTACACGGAGTTCCTCGACGTGGCGGCGCTGGAGAGGGCACGGATCGGCATCTGGCGGACCGCCTCGGCCGGGGCCGACGCGGCGACCGAGGCACTGCTCGACGCCGCGGTGGACCGCCTGCGGTCGCTCGGCGCCGTCGTGGTCGACCCGGTGGAACTGCCGGACATCGAGAAGGTCACCGAGCCCGAGTTCGACGCGCTGAACTACGAGTTCAAGCACGGCATCAACACCTACCTGAAGTACCTGGGCGCGTTCGCGGACGACGCGGGCCCCGAGCTGCCTGGCACCCTCGCCGACCTGATCGAGTTCAACGAGCGGAACGCGCCGGTGGTGCTCGCACGGTTCGGCCAGGAGATCTTCCAGGCCGCGGAGGCGACCAGCGGCGACCTGGGCGACCCGGTCTACCAGGAGCTGCGGCTGGCGGCGCGCGAGCTGGCCATGACGGCGGTGGAGACGCCGGTGGTCGAGCACAAGCTCGACGCGATCTTCTCGCTGACCGCGAACCCGGCCTGGCTGACCGACTACGTCCTCGGCGACCACTCGGTCTTCGGCACCTCACGTCCCGGCGCCGTTTCCGGCTCGCCGACGGTCAGCGTTCCGTTCGGCTACGTCTGCGGGCTCCCCGTGGGCGTCTCGTTCATCGGCCCGCACTGGAGCGAACCCCGCCTGCTCGCGCTGGCCTACGCCTTCGAGCAGGCGACCATGGCCCGCCGCGCACCGGGGCTCAGCGCGTCCGTCTCCGCGCACTTGCGCGGATAGCGATCGCTTTTCCCGGAGAAAAGTGCCGGGTTTGCGGGCAATTGCGAGGAAGTCCCCGAATGCGGCGTGCATTCGGGGACTTCCGCAATTCTCGGGCTACGCGCCCGGTACGGCCGGCAGGTTCTGAAGCGCGGCGTCGATCCGGTCCTGCGGCAGCTCGAAATCGGTCATATCGCCCGACAGGTAGCGCTCGTAGGCCAGCATGTCGAAATGCCCGTGCCCGCACAGCGCGGTCAGGATGACCTTCGGCTCCCCGGTCAGCGCGCACCGCTTCGCCTCCTCGATCACCGCCGCGATCGCGTGCGACGGCTCGGGTGCCGGGATGATCCCCTCCGCCTTCGCGAACGTGATCGCGGCGGCGAAGCACTCCCGCTGCGGCTTGGCCACGGCCTCGAACAGGCCGAGCTCGTACATGTGCGAGAGCAGCGGCGACATGCCGTGGTAGCGCAGCCCGCCGGCGTGCACCGGGTCGGGGATGAACTCGTGGCCGAGGGTGTGCATCTTCATCAGCGGCGTGAGGCCCGCCGTGTCGCCGAAGTCGTAGGCGTAGATCCCGCGGGTGAACGACGGGCAGGCGGTCGGCTCGACGGCCCTGATCACCGGGTTCATCCGCCCGGCGAGCTTCTCCCGCAGGAACGGGAAGAACAGCCCGCCGAAGTTCGAGCCGCCGCCGGTGCACCCCACGATCAGGTCGGGCCCCGCCTCGCCGGCCATCTCGAACTGCGCGAGTGCCTCCTGGCCGATTACCGTCTGGTGCAGCAGCACGTGGTTGAGCACCGACCCGAGCGCATACCTGGTCTCCGCGGACCCGCCCGCGGCCTCGACCGCCTCGCTGATCGCGATGCCGAGCGACCCGGGCGAGTCGGGATCGTCCGCCAGCACCTTCAGGCCCGACTGGGTGGCCCGCGACGGCGACGGGTGCACGGTCGCGCCCCACGTCTCCATCATCGTGC
>DASYAD010000242.1:0-1690 GCA_036501515.1 Trebonia sp.
GGACAGTCAGCCGCCACTGCTCGCCGCCGGCAGCCGTCAGTTCGAGGACCGCGTGCCCGCCGGAGTCGATGACGACCTGACGGCCTGCGCGGGGCAGGCCGGCGCGGCTGAGCCAGATGTCGATCACCGCTGCGTCGACCAGGTCATACCATGTGTCCGTGCCGGCCGCGCGGCCGATTGCCTCGTCCTGCTCCTGCCAGTGGTCCAGCGCAACCCGCTCAACCATGAGGTGGACAGGGCGGAAACCCGCCGACCCGGGCGTCAGCACCTCACCTGTGCAGGCGGCGTACACGCCCATGCCAACCGCGCAGGTGAGGTCGGCGCCGAAGACAGGATCGTCGAGGACCGCCTCCGCGAACGGCTGGCTGTGGCCGCCGGCCCCGGCGACCGCAGTCGCGTGCCTGCGCGCCCAGCCTGACTCGGACAGCCACCCCAGGAAGTTGCCGAGAAGGTGGGACCGGGCCGCCTGGGTGACGTGGCTGTCGGCGAGCGCGAAATGGTAAGCCGCGGTGATTGCCGGGAGGTACGGGCTGCTGGCCGTCCAGGGCGGCAGACCTTCTGCGTCGCCTGCCGGCGGGGCAGCTGCGACGGCAACGGGCTCGGGGGCGGCGTCCTGGGTGCGCTCACGTGGCAAGGCGGGGGCGGATTCTGCGTCTTCTGCGCCTGCGGACGCGACCGCGTCCGCGTCCGTTTCGGCGGCGGCGTCCTTGAGCAGCTCGTTGATCTGCTCGTTGACCCGGTCGAGGGCGTCGCGTGCGTCGGCGAGCTGCTTCAGGTAGGGCGAGGGCCGGGCGAGCGCGTCGCGAGTCTCGGCGATCTGTTTGCGCTTCGCGGTGATTGCGGCGGTGTTGTCCTCCTTGCGGGCGGGCAGCCGCCGGATGCGGTCTTCCAGGCTGGTAACCAGCGCGGCCGGGTCGCGGCCGGGCAGGCCGCCGGCGTCGATGACGGGGACCTGCCCATGCGGCACGCCTTCCAGGCCCAGGGTGATCAGGGTCCGCTCGACGGTCTCGGGCTCCCCGGCGTCGTCCTGCCCGTCGCCGGCCTGCGCCGGCAGGGTGAACGTGGCGCGGTGGTACCGGGCGGTGACGTCGAACCCGGCGAGTTCCCCCAGGTGCTGCGGGTTCCCCCCGGCTAGCATGCTGACGTCGTCCTCGGCGGCGGTGGCGGCCAGCGTGGCGATCAGCGCCGTGCCGGCCTCGGCGCGCACGGTGTGCCGGGCGGTCCCGACCCGCGCGGCGAACTTATCGCCGCGGGTGTCGGCGGCGCGGCTCAGCGCGGCGTCGATGGCGGCGTTCTGCGCCTCCAGCTCGCCGATTTCCTTCTCCATGTCCGTCGCGCGGCGGCCCTTGATGATGTTCTCGCGCTGCCACTCGTTCTGGAGCCCCTGGGCGGTGTCGGCTTCCAGCTGTGCTTCACGCTGGGCGTTGAGCAGCGGGTTGCCGGTCATCCGGGCCGTCATCTCGGTGGCGAACATGGAGACCGGGTTGTCGTCCTCCTCGGTGAGGCGGCGGGTCTGGGAGGTGCCGTCGAGCAGGGCCTCGAACGGCTTGGCCTTCATGGCGATCTTGTCGGCGCGGACCGCCTCGATGGTGCCCTCGGTGGCCCACACGTGCACGGCCACCTCGGGGTTCTGGTTGCCCTGGCGGATGATCCGGCCGAGCCACTGCTCGAACTCGGTCGGGTTCCACGA
>DASYAD010000243.1:0-21558 GCA_036501515.1 Trebonia sp.
CGGTGCTGAACCTGACCACGGCCACCTCGGCCTGGCGTGTCTGGCGGGCCCGGGAGCCGGGCGGGCCAGGTGCGTACCGCGGCGAAGCTCTCACCTGGTGGGCGCTGGCCGTGCTGGTCCGCAGCGGCTACGTGCCGCTAGCCTTCGGCGGCCGGCGTCTGTGGGCCGCTACGGCGGACGCCGCGCTGTTGTGCGCCGTGATGACGCGCTACGCGCAGCTGGCGCGCCGCATCGATGAGCCCGCCGAACTGCTCGCACTCCCTGAGGTGGCGTGGACCGCGTTCGCGACCGTGCTCAGCACCGCGGTCGCCATTGGTAACCAAGGCTAACGCCCGGCCCGCAGGGGCCGGAACCGCGCGTGGCCGACAATGCCCCAGATGATCGCTAATGGCGCTAATCTCATGAGAGCATGGCGAAAGTGCAGGGGAGGGCGGTACCGCGGTGACAGAGCGGCAGTCGTCGGGGACATGGGACCCGGCGGGGGACCCCAGGCTCAACACTGAGGTGCCTCACGTGGCCCGGGTCTATGACTACTGGCTAAACGGGAAGGACAACTTCACCGCGGACCGGGTCGCGGGTGAGGAGACCATCGCCGCGTTTCCCGGCATCCGGCTGTCAGCCCAGGCCAACCGGGCGTTCCTGCGCCGGACGGTACGGTACCTGGCCGGCTCGGGCATCCGCCAGTTCCTGGACATCGGCACCGGGCTGCCAACGGCGAACAATACCCACGAGGTATCGCAGGCCCTCGCGCCGGAGAGCAGGATCGTCTACGTCGACAACGACCCGCTGGTGCTCGCGCATGCCCGCGCGCTGCTCACCAGCAGGCCCGAAGGGGTTACGGCCTACCTGGACGCCGACCTGCGCGACACGGCCGCCATACTCGAGCAGGCGGCGGACACCCTGGACTTCAGCCGCCCGGTCGGCATCTTGCTGCTGGCCATCCTGCACTACATTCCCGACCTGGCCGAGGCACGCCAGATCGTGGCCCGGCTGACCGAAGCCGTACCGGCGGGCAGCTTCCTCGTCATCTCGCACGCGGGCACCGACCTGCTGCCTGAAGAAGTGGCCGCGTTCGAGAAGAGCCTCAACGCTCACCTGCCGGCGCAGGACCACCACGTCGCCCGGCCGCGCGACGCCGTCACCGGCTTCTTCGACGGAGTGCAGCTGGTGGAGCCCGGACTGGTCCGGGTCAGCGACTGGCGCCCGGACTCCGCTGAGGAGGCCGCCGCTCCCACGATCTTGTGGGGCGGCGTCGCCAAGAAGTAACTTTGGCCGTTGTGACGACGCGGACGGTGACGGCAGCGCGGGCGACGCGGACTACGGCTCGATTGGCCAGTCCTGCACGCGCTACCGGCAGCCGGACCAGCGGATCGCGGCACGCATCAGCCAGGCGCTCGGACAGGCCCGCACCGTGCTGAACGTCGGGGCGGGCGCCGGTTCCTACGAGCCCGCGGACCGGCTGGTGACGCCCGTGGAGCCGTCCGCCTCGATGCGGGCGCAGCGGCCGCCAGGGCTGGCCGCCGCCGTCGATGCCACCGCCGAGGAACTGCCGTTTCCCGATGGCGCGTTCGACGCGGCGATGACCACCTTCAGCGTCCACCAGTGGAGCGACCTGCGGGCCGGCCTGCGTGAGATGCGACGGGTCACCCGCGGCCCGGTGCTGATCTTGACCGGAGACCCGCAGCGGCTGCGCCGGTTCTGGCTGAACGATTACGCGCCCGAGGTCATCGATACCGAGGCGCGCCGGTACCCGGCGGTCGACGTGCTCGCCGACGGGCTCGGCGGCCCGGTGTCGGCCACCGTAGTCCCGGTGCCGCTCGACTGCAGCGACGGGTTCAACGAGGCGTACTACGGCCGGCCCGAGCTGCTCCTTGACCCGGCCGCGCGGCTGTCCTGCTCGGCCTGGAGCTTTGTCGGCGCTGAGGTGGAGCAGAGGTTCGCCGGTGAGCTGAGCCGGGACCTGGCCGACGGAACCTGGGACCGCCGCTACGGACACCTGCGTACGCGGCCCGTCTTCGACGGGTCGCTCATCCTGGTCGTCTCGGAGCCTTAGGCATCCGTTGCGTATCGGGTGATTACTTGCCCTATGGTCGGAACATGGTGACCGAGCAAGAGCGGGCCGAACGGCTGCTCGACGCGCAGGCGAACGCGGTGGCACTATTCGACGAGGTCGTCGAGCGCGGCCTGATCGCGCCCGGCCAGCGGGAGCAGGCGGTCAGTGACCAGATCAGGGACCTGGCCAACGAGAAATTCGGCAAGACGAGGCACTGGCACAAGCGGATCGTCCGGTCTGGCCCGCACACCCTGCAGCCGTACCGTGAGAACCCGCCGGACCGGGTTATCGAGGCCGACGACATCGTGTTCGCCGACTTCGGCCCCGTCTTCGAGAAGTTCGAGGCCGACCTCGGGCGCACCTACGTGCTCGGCGGCGACCCGGACAAGCACCGCCTGGCGGCCGACCTGCCGGTCATCTTCGCCGCGGGACGGCGCTACTTCGCCGACAGCCCAGGCATCACCGGGGCTGAGCTCTACGCCGAAATCGGCCGGCTGGCACGCGCGGCCGGCTGGTCCTTCGGCAACGTTCATGCGGGACACCTGGTGGGTGAGTTCCCGCATGAGACCATCGACGGCGCGAAGATCGAGTCCTACATCGCCCCTGGCAACACCACGCCTATGCGCCGCGTGGACAAGGCCGGGCGGCAGTGCCACTGGATCCTGGAGATCCACCTCATCGACTCCGCGCGCGCATTCGGCGGGTTTTACGAGCAGCTCCTCGACCTCGGCTAAGGACCGCGGCGCGCGGCCGGTCAGCTGAAACGAGCCGGTCAGCCGAAGGTGAACGAGTACGCCTGCAGCCCTGGCGAGAGCTTGATGCTGACGGTGCTGTCCTTGGCCGGCTGCTCGGTGGCGACTGTGTAGATGTCGGGCGCGCCGGACACGGGGATGACCCTGGTCTTTCCGCGGGTGGTGACGGTGAGGGTGCCGGCGCCGCCGACGTCGAGGTACACGTCGGACGCGTGGAACGCGAGGTCGATCCCGGCCCCCGTGCCCGCGGTGATCGACTGCTGGGCGATGGTCCAGGCGCCAGACAGGGCGAATGAGTCAGCCGCGAGGTTCGCGGGCAGGGTGAACTGGCCGCTGGCGTAGGAGGCACTGGCGCCCGCGTAGCCGGCCTCTCGCTCGGCGCCCAGGTAGGTCTCCGGTGTCTGCTCGGGATCGTCGGGGGTGGTGTCAGGGACGTCCGTCGCCTTGGGCAGGGTCAGCCCCGGATGCGCGGCGGTGAGCAGCTGGCGGATGAGCTGCTCCTCGCCCGGGTAGTCGCCTTCGCCGATGGAGACGTGCCTGATCTGGCCCGTCGAGTCGATCAGGTACGACGCGGGCCAGGACTGGTTGTCGTAGGCGTTCCAGGTGTCGTAGGAGTTGTCGAGCGCGACCGGGAAGGTGAGGCCGAGGCGGCGGGTGCCCGCGGCGACGTTGGACGGCACGTGCTCGAAGGCGTACTCGGGGGTGTGCACGCCGATGACCTCGAGTCCGTCCGTGGCGTAGTTCTTGGCCCAGGCCTCGACGTGCGGCAGCTCGCGCTGGCAGTTGATGCAGGAGTAGGCCCAGAAGTCGACCAGGACTACCTTGCCCTTGAGCGAGGCGATGGTCACCGGCTTGCCGCCCGGCGTGTTCAGCCACTGCTGTATGCCAGCGAACGCCGGGGCCGCGCCGCACTGCTCGAGGCCTGAGCCGCCGTACAGGGCCGCCGTCTGGCAGTCCTGCAGCGACACGCCGCTGCTGCCACCGCTGCCCTGGTTGGCCGCCGATGCGCCCTTCTCCAGCGAGTTGCCCGCTGCCTGGGTGTAGTTGGGGATATCGCGCTGGATGATGTCGGAGATGTTGAACGTCAGCAACACGGCAAGCGCGATCACCACCACGCCGCTGACCGCGCGGAACGCACCCTGATGACGCCGGAAGGCACCGAGCCGCCTGGTCAGGCCGCGGCCCGCGAGCGCGAACGCCAGCAGCGGTATCGCGGTGCCGACGGCGAAGCCCAGCGTGAGGCCGACGGTACGCAGGCCGATGTGGTCGGTCGCGCCGGCCACGGTGATGGCGGCGAGCACCGGACCCGCGCACGGCACGAAGACCGCGCCGAGGGCGATTCCGAGGACGAAGCCGTTGCCGCCAGTGCCGGCGAAGCGCTGCGGGAACCGGTAAAAGGGCCGTTCGAGCAGATGCCCGAGGGCCGGCACGAGCAGGCCGAGCCCGACCGCGACCAGCAGGACAAGGCCGGCCCAGCGGATGGCATCGTCAGGCAGGTGCAGACTGGCCAGGATCAGGCTGCCGAACAGGGTGAAGACCGCGAAGCTCAGCGTCAGGCCGAGAACGACCAGATAAGGACGCCGCTTAGTCGACTCGGCGCCCGGCTCCTCGTCCGCCGCCCCGCCGCCGAGGAAAACAACGGGCAGGACCGGCAGGACACACGGGGACAGGCCGGTGATTATCCCGCCGACGAGGCCGATCAACACCAGCGTCACGCCGTAAACCTCCTGCTGGCAGCCGGGCCAGGTAGTCCGGTTGCGACTACCACCCTAGACCGGGGCCAGGGCGAAGCTCTGCCACAAACCCGCCCAGTTTGCTGCGAGTAAGCTCTGTAAAGTGTCGGAATCCACGCTCGGATCGGTGGCGCTGCTGCGCCGCTACCCGGTCAAGTCGATGCTCGGCGAGGACCTGCCCGCCGGCGACGTGACCGACCGGGGCCTGGCCGGCGACCGGGTGGTGGCGCTTGTGCACCGAGAGACCGGCAAGGTCGCCAGCGCCAAGAACCCGCGGCTGTGGCGCCGCCTGCTCAAGCTCCAGGCAGGCCTGTCCGGTCAGACGGTGAAGATCACCTTTCCCGACGGCACCGTGCGGGCAGGCACCGACCCCGGCCTCGACGCGACGCTGTCGGAGTTCCTCGAGCAGCCGGTGACGCTGGCGGCGGCCCCGCCGGCCGGCGCCTCGCTCGACCGGGCCGACCCTGACGAAGTGCTCCGCGACGGTATCCGGGCCCAGGTCCGCGTCGACATCGGCCAGCTTGGCGGCGCCGCTCCTGAGGGAACGTTCTTCGATTACGCGCCGCTGCACCTGCTCACCACCTCAGCGGTGGAGCGGATCGCCGCGCTCAGCCCGCGCGGCACAGTCGAGCTCCAACGCTACCGGCCCAACATCGTCGTGCGTACCGGTGTCCCCGGGTTCGCGGAGAACGACTGGCTCGGCCGCGACCTGCGAATCGGCCCCGAGCTGACGATCCGGGTGATCGCGCGCACGCCCCGCTGCGCCATCCCGACCCTGGAGCACGGCCGCCTGCCGCGCGACACCGACGCCCTGCGGGTGCCCGCGGCGCACAACCGGGTTACCCCCGCCTTCGACTGGGACCCGCAGCCCTGCGCCGGCGTCTACGCGCAGGTGCTCAGGCCAGGTCACGTCAAGTGCGGCGATGTCGCACGGCTGGCCTGAGCCGGCGGGCCGCCCGCGCTTCTAGACTGACTGGGTGAGCATCGCCCTGTCCCTGCTGGAGGACGTGCGCTGGCGGGGGATCCCGGTGGTGGGCGACCGCCCGCAGGCACTGCTGGCGGCGCTCGCGGCGCACGAGTCCCGCCCGGTCGGGCCAGCCGCGCTGATCGAGCTTGTGTGGGGCGATGAGGCGCCAAGCAATGGCATGAAGAGCCTGCAGGTGCTGGTGTCGCGGGCACGCAGCGCCTGCGGCGCCGACGTGATCGTCAGGGACGGCACCGGCTACCGGCTGGGCGCTGCCCCGGGCGAGATCGACAGTGTGCGGCTCTCCCGTCTCGCCCGTGACGCCACGGCCGCGCTCGACCGGGACGCGGCGCGGGCCGCCGAACTCGCGCGGGAAGCGCTTGCACTGGCTGGCGGGCTCACCCGGGTGACCGACGACGAGGAAGGCCCGCTGGCGGAGGTGCGGCGGAGGGCGGCGGCGGACACCGCCGTCGCGCGGCTGATCCTGGCCCGGGCCTCGAGCAGGACCGGAGCCCACGCGGAGGCGCTGCCTGAGCTTGAGCTGGCGTACGCGGGGTCACCGCAGGACGAGCCGCTGCTGGCGGACCTGCTGCGCAGCGAGGCCGCCGTCCGCGGGCCGGCGGTCGCGCTCCAGCGGTTCGAGCACTACCGGCGCGACCTGCGCGACCGCCTCGGCGCCGACCCCGGTGAGCAGCTGCGGCAAACGCAGCGGGGCCTGCTCGCACTTGACCGCCCGGTGCGCCGCGGTGTGCGCTACGACGCGACCGAGCTGATCGGCCGGGACCGCGACCTCGACCGGCTGCGGGCTCTGCTGGCCAGCGCGCGGGTGGTGTCGATCGTCGGCCCCGGCGGGCTCGGCAAGACCCGGCTGGCGCACATGCTTGCCCGCGAGGCGACCCAGCCCGTGGTCCACTTCGTCGAGCTCGTCGGCGTCACGTCGGCCGAAGACGTCGCGGTGGAGGTCGGGTCGGTACTGGGCGTCCGCGACTCGGTCAGCGGCCGCAGGACCCTGACCGCGCAGCAGCGGGCCGACATCAGGGCGCGCATCGCCCAGCGGCTCGCCCAGTCGCCTGGCCTGCTCGTGCTCGACAACTGCGAGCACCTGATCGAGGCGGCCGCCGAACTGGTCGCGTTCCTCGTCGCGGTGACCCCCGACCTGCGCGTGCTCACCACCAGCAGGGCGCCGCTGGCCATCGCCGCTGAGCGCGTCTACCTGCTCGGTGAGCTGGACACTGAGGACGCGGCTGAGCTGTTCCGTGAGCGGGCGGTCGCCGCCAGGCCGGGTGTCCGCCTCGACGAGGCGGTCGTCGCCAACGTCGTCAGCAGGCTCGACGGCCTGCCGCTGGCGATCGAGCTCGCGGCGGCCAAGGTACGGGTGATGGCGGTCGAGGAGATCGACCGGCGGCTGGCCGACCGGTTCGCACTGCTGCGGGGCGGCGACCGCAGCGCGCCGGACCGGCACCAGGCACTGCTCACCGTCATCGAATGGTCGTGGAACCTGCTTGACCAGGCCGAGCAGCGGGCGCTGCGCTGGCTGGCGCTGTTTCATGACGGGTTCACGCTTGAAGCGGCAGAGGCGGTGCTCGGGCCGGCTGCCGCCGACGCGGTCCCCGGCCTGGTCGGCCAGTCGCTGCTGAGCGTCGGCGAGACCCCGGCCGGAGTCCGCTACCGGATGCTCGAGACCGTCCGCGAGTTCGGCGCGATGATGGTCCGCGCGGTCGGCGAGGAGGCGGAGGCCCAAGCGGCCCTGCGCCGCTGGGCAGTCGGCTACGCCAGCGCCCAGCAGAGCCTGATCACCGGCGCCGGCCAGTTCGCGGCGGTCGATGCGCTGGCGGCCGAGGAGACCAACCTGGCCGACGAGCTGCGCGCGGCGCTCGCTGACGGCGACCGCGGCTCGCTTGTGCACCTGCTCGCACCGCTCGGGCTGTTCTGGTCGATCCGCGGCGAGCACCTCCGGCTGATCACCCTGGTCCAGGCGATCGCGGACGTGCTGGCCGGCTGGACGCCGCCGCCCGACCTCGCGGACACCGCCAGGGGAGCGGTGGCGGTCACGCTGAACAACTCGATGATGACTGGCGGCGAAACCAATCGCTCGCTGTTTGACCTGCTGCGCGGCCTTGGCGACTACCCCGACGGCGACACTTACCTGGCCGGCCTCGTCCGGGTCATGCTGGCGTGCGACAAGGCGGCCGACGACGCCGACCCCGAACTGCTGCACGAGCTCGCAGGCGACCCCGACCGGCGCACCGCGGCGGCCGCGAGCACCTGGCTCAGCCACTACTACGAGAACGCCGGCGATCCCGTCAGTGCCATTAAGGCCGCCGAGCGGGCGCTCACGCTGATCGACGATGCGGACGGGCCGTGGCCGAAGGCGATGCCGCGCGCCCTGCTCGCCCAGCTGACCATGCACATGGGCGACCGTCAGGCGGGGCTCGGGCACGCCAGGGCCGCCCTGCCGGTGATGCAGCGGCTCGGTGCCAGCGATGACGAGATACAGCTGCGCTCGCTGCTGGTGCTGTGCGACATCGACGCCGGCCGCTTGGCTGAGGCGGAGGGCGAGCTCGGCCGCATCGAACTGGTCGGCGTCAGCGCGATGCCGTTCGGCGGCGCCGCCTGGCGGGAGATCTGCCGGGCGGAACTGCTGCTCGCCGCCGGTGATTCCGAAACCGGCCTGCGCGTCTACCGCGAGTGCGCGGACCAGATGCGCGCACTCGAGTTCCCCGGCATAGCCAGGACAGGACGGGAGCCGTGGGCCCTGTTCGGCGACGCGCTCTCGCTCAGCGCGCACGCCTGGTACGCGACGGGGGACGACGAGGCGCGCGGGCAGGCGCTGTTCGCCAGTTGCCGGGCGGGCGCGCTGCTAGTGCTCAGCCCCGACAACGATCGGCAGGACTACCCGGCGTTCGGGCTGATGCTGTTCGCGCTGGGCGCGTGGGGCCTGCTCCGTCAAGCCGCGCCGGCCGAGGACGCGCTGCGGCTGCTCGCACTGGCCGACCGCTTCGCCTACAGCCGGGTCATCCCGACGATGCTGTGGGAACGGATCGTGCCGCGAGCCGAGCAGGCGCGGCCTGGCCTGCTCGGCGAACTGCAGGCCGGGTACCAGAAACGCCGCCCGCCAGACCTCCTGGCGGAGGCGTGGCGGGCGGCGGACCGGCTTACCGGCTGAGCCCGGTTTCCCGCCCGTCTACAGGTGACGCCGGTAGCTGCGTACCGACAGCGGCGCGAAGACCGCCATCACGACCAGGCCCGCGAGCAGCGTCCAGCCCACCTCGGCCGTAATCGCGCCGTTGTTGGCCAGGTCGCGGGTCGCGGACACCAGGTGCGAGACCGGGTTGACCTTCACGAAGGCCTGCAGCCAACCCGGCAGCGTGGTGACCGGCACGAACGCGTTGGACAGGAACGTGAGCGGGAACAGGATCAGCATCGAGTAACCCTGGACCGCCCGGGCGCTCTTCGCGATCGTGCCGAACCAGGTGAAGATCCAGGCAAGCGCCCAGCCGGTGAAGACCGCCAGCACGATCGCGCCGAGCACGCCGAGCACGCCGCCGTCAGGCCGGTAGCCGATGATCACGCCCATCACGAACGTCAGGCCGGCCGCGATCAGGTAACGCACCAGGTCGGCCACCATCGGGCCGGCCAGCGGGGCGATCCTGGACATCGGCAGTGCCTTGAACCGGTCGAACACTCCCTTCTCCATGTCCTCACGCAGGTTCACGCCGGTGGACATGCAGGTGGTGAGCACGGTCTGGGCGACGATACCGGGAATGAGCACCGGCAGGTAGTTGTGCACGTTGCCGGAGATCGCGCCGCCGAACAGGTAGGCGAACATCGCCGTGAACAGCAGCGGCTGGATCGTGACGTCGAAGAACTGCTCAAGGTTGCGGCGCATCTTCACCAGTGCGCGCCAGGCCATGATCAGCGTCTGGGTGATCGTATCGTTCAGGGACACGCGCGAGCGGCTGCGAGCCACCGCGGCGGCGGGGTCGACGGTCTGCGGCGCCGCCTCGGCGGGCGTCGTGGCCACGGTCACGGTACTCACTGGACCTCCAGCATGGTCTTGTCGCCAGCGGCTGATTCGCCGGGTTCGCGGCCCTGGCCTCGCGCGGCCGGGTCCTGGTCGTCTTCTGAGTCGGCGCCGTGGCCGGTGATCGCGAAGAACACCTCGTCGAGGGTGGGCTGTGACACGCTGACCGAGGTGATCGCCACCCCGGCCTGGCGGAATCCGATCAGCACGTCGGCGGCGCTGTCGGCGGTGTCGAGCGGCACGTTCATCCGCCCCGATTCCGGCGTGAGGACCGGTTCGGCGCCCACGATCCGCCGGACGACCTGCATGGCGATCTCCTGGTCGGCGCCAGGAGCCAGCCGGAGCTGGAGCGTGGAGTTGCCGACCGAGGCCTTCAGCTCCTCGGGCGTGCCCTGGGCGACCTTGCGACCGCGGTCGATCACCGCGATCCGCCCGGCCAGCTGGTCCGCCTCGTCCAGGTACTGCGTGGTGAGCAGGACCGTGCAGCCCTCAGCAACCAGGCCGCGGATCGTGTCCCACATCTGACCGCGGGTGCGCGGGTCGAGGCCAGTCGTCGGCTCGTCAAGGAAGATCAGCGGCGGCCTGCTGATCAGGCTGGCCGCGAGGTCAAGCCGGCGCCGCATGCCCCCGGAGAACTGGGAGATCGGCTTGTCGGCCGCCTCCTCGAGCCCGAACTGCCCCAGCAGCCGCTTGGCCGAGGAGCGCGCGTCGGCTGAGCGCAGGCCCTGCAGCCGGCCGAACATCCACAGGTTCTCGGTGGCGGTCAGGTCCTCGTCAACGGACGCGAACTGGCCGGTCATCCCGATCAGCTGGCGGATACGGTGCGGCTCGCGGGCAACGTCGACCCCGAACACCCGGGCCTGCCCGGCGTCGATCGTCAGCAGCGTGGCCAGCATCCGCAGGGCGGTCGTTTTCCCGGCCCCGTTCGGGCCGAGCACGCCGAAGATCTCGCCCTGGCCTACCTCAAGGTCGATTCCGTCGACGGCGCGGAGCTCGCCGAAGTTCTTCACCAGGCCGGCGGCGTCAATAGCGGGTATTTCTGTCATCTCGTCGCTTCCCTCGTACAGCTGATGGGCACTTCATCACGGTACGAGGCCGCGGCTTCACGGCGGCTACACGGCGGTATCACGGCCAGCAGGCTCCGTCGCCCGCGTGAAGCCGCCGGGTGTGCGCGTGAAACCGGCCCCGGTGTTGCGTAAAACCGCGCAGGTAAGCACGCCCGGCCTGGGGTTGCCAGGCCCGTCCCTGACGCGGGCGGCCGCGGCATTCGGGTTATCCCTGAGGCGTTTCCGGGGGTCTCCCTGATGTCGCCGGGCGGCCGGCGTTCCTAGCCTGGGGGTGTTTGGAACCGGTGTCTGCAAACAGTATCTGCGAACAAGGGCTTGCACGGGCGCGATGAACTGGCCGGGAGGCCCGCGTTGCGCTCAATTGCTGACATTTGTCACTACCTGGTGGTGAGCCGCGGCACTACGCGGCCGGCGCCGGGTTGCGGCATCGTGTGCGATGAGCCGAAGTCATGAGCCGAACATGAGCTGAAGGGGACAACAAGTGTCCGACACGACGGGGACGGCGGGGCGCCACACGGGCGCCGGGCAGTCCTGGCGGAACGAGACAGGAGGCGGCTTCTTCGCCGCACTCGGGCGGATGGTGGTGAAGCACCCGTGGCGGGTGATCGCACTCTGGGTGATCGCGGCCGTCGCGGTGGTCGCCACGGCGCCGGCGCTGCCGACGACGACTAACGAGTCAAGCTTCCTGCCGAGCAGCTACGAGTCGATCCGCGCCGCTAACTTGCAGGACCAGGCTTTCCCGCAGTCGGGCAACGTGACCGCGGACGCTGCCATCATCGTCTTCGCCCGGGCCGACGGCGCCAAGCTGACCAGCGCCGACTCGGCCAAGGTGGCCTCGGTGGCGGCCACTTTGAACGCGCGGCACATCGCCAGCATCCTGGGCGTGACGGCCGGCCAGGCCTCGCCCAACCGGCTGGTGCAGACGGCGCTCGTGTCGATGGACAACAGCGTGCTCAACGGCGATACGAACGACGCGGGCGACGCCGTCAAGGTGCTCCGCGCGGATATCAAGCCGCTGATGAACGGCAGCGGGCTGACCGAGGGCGTCACCGGGACGGCGGCGCAGCAGCTTGACAGCCAGCAGTCCGGCAACAACGCGGAGAAGATCGTCACGATCGCCACCCTCGGGCTGATCTTGCTGTTGCTGCTGCTGATCTTCCGCAGCCCGATCATCGCGCTGTTGCCGCTGATCGTGATCGCGATCGTTTCCCAGGTCGCGACGGGGCTGATCAGCGACGTGAACACCGCGCTGCACCTGAACGCCGACAGTTCGGTCACCACGCTGTTGATCGTGGTCCTGTTCGGCATCGGGACCGACTACATCCTGTTCCTGATGTTCCGCTACCGGGAACGGCTGCGCCTCGGCGAGGACCCCAAGCAGGCGATGGTGTCCGCGGTGGCGCGGGTCGGCGAGGTCATCGCCTCGGCGGCCGGAGTGGTCATCGTCGCGTTCCTGGCCCTGCTGCTGTCCACCCTGAGCCTGTTCAGGTCGCTCGGTCCGACGCTGGCCATCGCCGTCTTCGTGACCCTGGTGGCCGGGCTGACGCTGGTACCCGCGATCGTGTCGCTGCTCGGGCGCCGGGTGTTCTGGCCGTCAAAGGCATGGCAGCGGGAGCCTAAGGGGGCCAGGTTCGCGGCCCTCGGCCGGGCCGTCGGCCGCCGGCCCGCCGTATTCGCACTCGCTTCCGGGCTCGTGCTCATCGCGCTCGCGGCCGGAGCGCTCAGCTTCAAGCCGACGTTCGACCTGGCCTCGGCCGGGATCCCGGCCAACGCTGAGTCCGTCACCGCGCTGAACACCCTGGAGAAGGGGCTGCCGCCTGGCGCGACCGACCCGACCGAGATTTACCTGCACGCTGCGTCAGGCAGCCTGTCGACGGCGGCCGTGACCAAGTACGGAACCGAACTCAAGACCATGCCAGGCGTCGGCGCGGTCGGACAGCCGGCGGTCAGCAAGGACGGCGGCACCGCCGCTTACACCGTGACGCTCTCCTATAACCCGGACTCGACCGCCGCGGTGAACGTGCTCAAGGACGGGTTGCGGCCAGCCGCGCACGCGGCGGCTCCACCGGGCACGTACGCGCTGGTAGGCGGAACAACCGCGGTATTCGCCGATATCCAGCGGGCGGTCAACCACGACTACCTGGTGGTGTTCCCAGTGGCCGCGGTGATCATCTTGCTCATCCTCGGGCTGCTGCTGCGCAGCGTGGTGGCACCGTGGTACCTGATGATCTCGGTGGGGCTCGGTTTCGCGGCCACACTTGGCGCGTCGGTGCTGGTGTTCCAGACCTTCGCCGGCCAGGCGGGCCTGGTGTTCCTGCTGCCCATTTACATGTACTTGTTCGTGGTGGCACTGGGGACTGACTACAACATCCTGATGATCTCCCGGCTGCGGGAGGAAGCCAAGGAGGGGATGAGCCCGCACGACGCCGCCGCGCACGCTATCAGGCAGTCGGGGCCGACCATCGCCGCGGCAGGAGTAATCCTGGCGGGCACCTTCGGGTCGCTCACCCTGGCCGGCAACCAGATCCTCACCCAGGTCGGGTTCGCGGTCTCCTGCGGTATCGCCCTGGCCGCGTTCGTGATGTCGATGTTCTTCTCGCCCAGCCTGACCGCGCTCATCGGCAACCGCGTCTGGTGGCCGGGCGGGTCAGGACGCAAAAAGCCGGCGCCGGTCACCCAGCGCGTGGCGCCCTAGCGCGGAGCCGAAGGCCTACCGCTGCTTGCCCTGCTTGAACAGCGAGACGGCCTTCTCGATGCGGCGCCGCCGGGTCTCGGGGGCCTTGGCGGCGCCGATGTTGTCCACGTGGTAGCGCTGCAGGCTGTTGGGCAGCGCGGCGAAGAACGCGCTGGCGGCCTGGTCGGCCGCCAGCGCCGCCGCGAAGTCGTCAGGCACGGCGACCTCGCGCGGGCCCTCGGACAGGGTGAGGACGACGCTCACCGGGTCGCCGGCCTTCAGGCCGGTATCCTTGCGGACGGCCGCGCTGATGCTGACCAGGTGCCGGCCGCCCATGACTCCGACGGTGTTCTGGTACTCGTAGCCGTTCACGTTCACCACGACGGCGGGCCGCCGGCCCGCGCCCAGGCGCTCGATCAGGTCGTCGGGGACCACGATGCCGGTGTTGTTGCCGGTCGCGGTCACCGTTGTGTCGAATGTGACGCTCTCTGCCATGCTTCCGAGTATCGCTTTTCAGAACTAGACTGTCCAGTACTGAGCGACCGAGGAGGCCCGATGCCGAGCCGAGGCGCAGGTCCCGCTGACGATGCGCGCGCGGTGCGCGACGACACGGCCCCGGACGGACCGGAAGCAGGCCGGTCGGCGCGCAAGCGCCAGGCGATCAGCGAGGCGGCGACGGCGCTGTTCCTCCGCGACGGCTACCGGGGCACGAGCATGGACGAGATCGCGGCCGCCGCCGCGGTGTCCAAGCAGACCGTCTACAAGCAGTTCGCGGACAAGGAACAGCTCTTCAGACATATCGTGCTCGGCGTGACCGGCAACTCGGCGGCGATCATCGCCGGGATGACCGCGGCACTGAGCGGCGCCGCGGTCACGTCGCGTGAAGAGCTTCGCGCCGCCCTCACCGCGCTCGCCCGCCGGTACCTCGACGGCGTGCTCCAGCCCGGTGTCCTGGCCCTGCGGCGGCTGATCATCGCCGAGGCCGAGCGGTTCCCGGACCTGGCGCGCGCCTACTTCGAGCGGGCCCCCGCACGGGCGATCGAGGTCATCGAGAGCGCCTTGCGCGACTACCGAGACCGCGGCCTGATCGCCGCCCCCGATCCAGGCCTGGCGGCCGCCCACTATGCCTACCTGACCCTCGCCATCCCCCTTGACCGGGCACAGTTCTACCCGGGGGAGCGGCCTTCGCCGGCCGAGCGCGACCGGCTGGCGGCGGAGGCCGTTCGTATCTTCCTCGCCGCCTACGCGGTCAATGACTAAGCGGGTTACCCGGTAACGAGGTAACCGGTAACCCGGTAAGCGACTGTTCCAGTTTGGCGAGGATGGCGGTGACGGCCGTCCGTTCGGCGTCGGTGAGCGAGGCGATCAGCTCCGCCTCGTGGTCGAGCAGCTGGCGCACGGTGGACTCGATGAGGGCGTGCCCGGCTTCTGTCAGCCGGACGGAGACGGCCCGGCGGGATGCGGTCGACGGCGCCCGCGCCACCAGTCCGGCCTGCTCGGCGCGGGCCACCCGCTGCGATACCCCCCCTGGCGTGATCAGCGTCCGCCTGGTGATCTCTCTGGTGGTGAGTTCGTAGGGCGGCCCTGAGCGGCGGATCACGCCGAGCAGGTCGAGCGTCGACGGGTCGACCCCGAGAACGGCGAGCGTGCGCCGCCGGTCGTCGGCGAGCACCTTCGCGATCCGCCAGAGCGGCGTGATGATCTCGATCGACTCGGTTCTGGCGCCGGGCAGTTCCTGCCGCCAGGCGGCCGCGATACCGGCCGCGGACCACCGGGGTACCGGCCCGAAGGGGTAGCCGTCGGCGCCGGGCTCATTGGACGTCATCCGTCTCCTCAGATACGTTTAGAGCTAAACATATCGTCGGAGGGAGCAGTTGTGAACCGCACGGTACTGGTCACCGGGGGCGGGAACGGGCTGGGCAAGGCGGTGGCCGCCCGGTTCCTGGCCGACGGCGACGCCGTGATCATCACGGGCCGGGACGCTGGCCGGCTGTCGGCCACGGCCGCGGAGATCGGAGCGGTGCCCGTCGCCTGCGACGGAAGCGACCCGCGCCAGGTGGCCCGGCTGGCCGCCGAGATCGGGCCCGTGCTCGACGTGCTGGTGAACATGGCGGGCGGCAATACCGACTTCACCCCGGCGACGGGCCAGGCAACAGCAAAGGCGGCCGCAGCAGGCGCAGCCAGGAAAGACACGGCGACGGATGACGCGGCCGCAGCAGATGCGGGGACGGACGACGCGGCCAGTGCAGATGCGGGGACGGACGACGGGGCCGCAGCCGGCGCAGCCGCTGAACTCGGCGATGTCGCCGCTGCCTGGCGCGCGAACCTGGACGCCAACCTGCTCACCGCGGTGCTCACCACCACCGCCGTCCGCGGTCGCCTGCGGCCCGGTGGCGCCATCATCAACGTGGGCTCGATCGGCGCCGAGTACGCCTCCACCTCGTACGGCGCGGCCAAGGCGGCCCTGGCGGCGTGGACCTCGGGGCTGTCGGCCGAAGTGGGCCGCGACGGCCTGACCGCCAACGTCATCTCACCCGGCTACATCGCGGGCACCGATTTCTTCCGCGGCCGGCTGACCGACCAGCGCCAGGCCACCCTGATCGGCGCTACCCACGACGGCAGGGCCGGGCACCCCGACGACATCGCCGAGACCGCGTTTTTCCTGGCCTCCGCGGGCGCGAGGCACATCACCGGCCAGGTGCTGCACGTCAACGGCGGCGCCCATACGACCCGGTGAACAGGTCGCGGCGCGCCAGCGCGCCGGCGGGCTGGGCGGGCCAGCGGGCTGGGCGGTGCTGGCGGGCTGGGCGGTGCTGGCGGCTGGGCGGGGCTGCCGGCTGGCGAGCCGAGACGGACGGCTACCAGTCGCGGTCCGTGAAACGGTCACGTAGCGAAACCGGAACGCGGGCTTTTCGGTTATTGGGTGTAGTTAGCGCCCATATGTGGTCGTAACTACACCCAATAACCGACGATGGTAACTCGGGGCCACCGGACGTGGCTGGTGTGGCAGGCGAGGTGGCAGCGCGGGGGCGCGGCGCCGGGCGGGTCGCGCTGGCCCGGCCGCGCTGGCGGGGTCGGCACCGGTCGCGGGGTCGCGCCGGCCGGGCCGCCACCGGGTGGGTCGCGCTGGCCGGGGTCGCGCCGGGTGGGTCGCGCCGGCCGGGTCGGCACTGGACGCCGGGTCGCGCTGGCCGGGGTCGCGCCGGGTGGGTCGCGCCGGCCGGGTCGGCACTGGACGCCGGGAGGCCACCGGGCACCGGGCGGCGACGGCTGGGGCGCGCCCGGCGCGGGCAGGCGGGAGCTCCCCGGCGGCCTGCGGCCGGCCGCCGGGGAGCTCACCAGTGAGGGGCTGCGGTCTGGTTAGCGGATGGTGTTGTAGCGGTTCGGTCCCGGCGTCGACGGGAGCACGTAGAAGACGAGGCTGATGATCCAGCCGACCAGCGGCACGAAGCCGATCCACCACCACCAGCCAGTGTGGTTCGAGTCGTGCAGCCGCCGCACCGCGAGCGAGATGTTAGCCAGGACCATCGGTATGCCGACGACGATGTCGAGGATCACGCCGGCCACCGTGGACCAGTTCGAGATGACGCTGATGACCGCGTAGGCGATGATCGCGACTAGCTGGAACCACCAGAAGGCGGACCGCGACGCCCGTCCCCGGTAGGTGAAGATGTTGCCGAACGCGCCGCGGGCCGCGTCGACGAAGCCGGCCGGCGCGCCTTCCAGGTAGGCCGTCGGCACGCCGGCGTAGCCGCCGCCAGGCGGCGGGTACCCGTTCCCCTGCGCGTACCCGTTCCCTTGCGGGTAAGCGCCGTAGCCCTGCTGCTGGTTGTTGCCTGCCCAGCCCTGCTGGCTGTCTGGCCCCGTCGGCCGCTGTCCTGGCACGTGCTCCTGGACAGGATCGGCGTAGGGATTTGAACCGTAAGGATTCTGCTGCTCACCCGAAGTGCTCATGCCGTTCCCCCGATCGGCAGTTGCGCATGGAATATGCGCACATCGAGTTACTGACTATACACGAGGCGTAATTAGCGGCTTATTCTCCCTGGTGAAGCCGACGAGGTCCGCCCGCATAGGCGGTGAACTGGGCGAGCGCGGCCGGGTCGTCGATCGCGTCGCTGCCCGCCACAGAAGCCAGCGGCCGGCCCTGGATGATGCGCTTGACCGGGACCTCGAGGCGCTTACCGGTCCTGGTGTGCGGGAGGGCGGGAACGGCGATGATGTCGTCGGGGACATGGCGCGGCGAGGCGTGGGCGCGGATCCTGGCGGCGATGGTCTCGGTCAGTTCCGTGCTCAGCGAGGCGCCCTCGCCCAGCACGACGAACAGCACCAGCCAGTAGGCGCCGTCCCCGAGTTCAGCCCCGATCACCAGCGAGTCCGCGACCGCGGGGACCGTCTCGATCGCGGTGTAGATCTCGGCGCTGCCGAGCCGGACTCCCTGCCGGTTGAGGGTGGCGTCCGAGCGGCCGGAGATGATCACCCCGGCGCGGGAGGTGAGCTCCACCCAGTCGCCGTGCCGCCAGACCCCTGGCCAGGGCGTGAAGTAGGCGTCACGGTAGCGCTGCCCGTCCTGGTCGTCCCAGAAGTACAACGGCATCGACGGCATCGGACGGGTGATCACCAGCTCGCCGACCTGGCCCGGCCCCTGCCGGTGCCCGTTCTCATCCCAGGACTCGAGGGCGACGCCGAGCATCGGGCCGGAGATCTCGCCTGCCCAGACAGGAGTGACGGGCGTACCGCCCGCGAACCCGCTGGCGACGTCGGTGCCGCCGCTGGTCGACGCGACCTGCAGGTCTGGCCCGGCCGCGTCGTGCACCCAGTGGTAGGCCGCGGCGGTGAGCGGCGCGCCGGTGACGCCGAGCGTCCGCAGCCGGCTCAGGTCGAGGTCTGCGCCGGGTCGTAGCCCGGCCTTGGCGCTGGCGGCGAGGTAACCCGGGCTGACGCCGAGCGCGGCCGCGCCGTAGCCGGCGGCGATCCGCCACAGCCGCAGCGGGTCTGGGTAACTGGGGCTGCCGTCGTAGAGCACGACGGGCGCGCCGAGCAGCAGGCTGGAGGCGGCGATGTTCCACATGACCCAGTTGGTGCTCGTGTACCAGAACAGCGGGGCGCCGGCCTCGAGACCGAGGTGCAGCCCGAGCTGCTTGCAGTGCTCGATGACGATGCCGCCGTGCCCGTGCACGATGCCCTTGGGCCGCCCGGTGGTGCCCGAGGAGAACAGCACCCACAGCGGCGCGTCGAACGGCAGCGGCTCAGGCTCAAGCGGTGCCGCTGCGCGCAGTGCCTCGGCCCAGGTCAGCGTCCGGAGGCCGCCTGCGGCCGCTGCGGGCGCTTCCAGGCCGAGATTCGGCACGTGGACGGTCGCCCGCAGGGACGGCAGCAGCCCTTCCAGCGCGGTCACCTCGGCGCGGCGGTCGAGGACGCGGCCGTTCCACTGGTATCCGTCAGCGGCGACCAGGACCACCGGGCCGAGCTGCGCCAGCCTGGCCGCCGCCCCGGTCGCGGAGTAGTCCTGCGCGCAGGCCGACCACACCGCGCCGACGCTCGCGCTGGCCAGGAACGCGACCAGGGCCGCGGTGATGTTGGGCAGGTAGCCGGCGACGCGGTCGCCCCGGCGGACGCCGAGACCGCGCAGCGTGGCCGCGAACGCCCCCGTCTGGGCCCGCAGCTGGGCCCAGGTGAGGGTGGCGGTCGCGCCGTCCTCGGCTACCGCGATCACGGCGGTGCCGCCCGCGTGGCCGGGGTCGCTGCCGCGCCGCAGCGCCAGCGCGGCGTAGTTGACCTGGGCGCCGGGGAACCACGACGCGCCCGGCATGCGGTCGTCCGCCAGCGCGGGGCCGTCGCCGAGGCCGAGTTCGTAGAAGTCCGCCACCGCCCGCCAGAACTGGTCGAGGTCCCGGACCGACCAGGCGTGCAGGTCGTCGTAGGCGCTGAGGTCGAGTCCTGCGCGCCGGCCGGCCTGCTCTGCGAAGCGGGTGATGCCGGCCTGCGCCGCCGCGGCGGGACCAGGCGTCCAGATCGGCGTCACGGGGCCGAGTGGGCGCCGGTCATCAGGGCGGCGAGATCCTCGGGGGCGAGGAACGACGGCGGCGGCGGCGGGCCCCAGCTGTACAGGCCCCTTGGTCCGTCCCATACTCCCGGCTTCCACAGCGCGTCGTCGACGATGCAGTCGAGGTCGGAGTAGTACTCGGAGAAGTTGCCCGCCGGGTCCTTCAGGTACCAGAAGAAGTTGGAGCCGACGTGGTGCCGGCCAAGACCCCAGACGTGCCTGCCCGGGTCGGCCGCCAGCATGGCGCTCGCGCCCCTGCCCACCTCGTCGACGTCGTCGACCTGCCACGAGGTGTGGTGCAGGAAGGCCAGGGGCGCCTGCTGTATGAGCACGTTGTGGTGGTCGGTCGAGCAGCGCATGAACGCGGCTAGCCCTGGCACGGTGTCGCTGACCTTGAAGCCGAGCCCCTGGGTGAAGAACTTCTGGGACAGCTGCTGGTCGGTCGAGCCGAACACCACGTGCCCGAGCTTGCGCGGGCGGACCGGTTGCTCGCGCAGGATGCCGGGCGCACGCTCGTCTGACCTGGCGGTGATTCCAGGGCTGTTGTACCCCGGCGTGGGAATGGGGTCCTGCTCGAGGCGGGGGGCGATCTCGACCAGCAGGGTGACCTCGGTGCCCGGGTCGACGGCGCGGACGCCGCCGGCCGTGCGTTCCACCGGGAGGCCGAGCGCGGCGACCGAGGCCGCGACGCGGTCGAGGTCATCGGGGTCGTCGGCGCCGACGCCGAGCTGCACGAGCCGCCGGCTCGGGGCGGAAACGATGCGCAGCTGCTCGCCGCCGTCGGCGGTCGCCAACGTGCCGTCCGACCCGGGGGTGAGCCCGAATTCGGTGTAGTAGCCCGCCGTCTGCTTGACGTTGGGCACGCCCATCACGATCTGGGTGAGGCGGTGCAGGGCCATGACGGGTCAGCCTTCCTGTGCGGCGGCCGCGACGAAACGCTGGCGCAGCTCGCCGATCCCGGCGATGTAGCTGACCAGCTCGTCGCCGGCGGCGAGCCAGACGGGCGGGGTGCGGCCGAGCCCGACCCCGGAAGGAGTGCCGGTGAACAGGACGTCGCCTGGCAGCAGCGGCAGCCGCTGTGACAGCGCCGCGATCATGGCGGGCACCGAGAAGATGAGGTCCCCCGTGCGGCCCTTCTGCATCTCGTTTCCGTTGACCGCGCAGCCGAGCTCGAGGTCGTCTGGATTCGCGAATTCGTCCGGGGTCACCAGCCAGGGACCGGTCGGCCCGAAGCCGGGCAGCGACTTGGCCAGGCTGAACTGGGGCGACGGGCCCGCCGACTGCAGCGTCCGCTCGGAGATATCCTGGCCCACTGTCAGCCCGGCGACGTGGTCCCAGGCATCGGCCGCGCTGACACGGAACGCGCGGCGGCCCATGACGGCGACCAGCTCGACCTCCCAGTCGGTGTGGCCGCTTTCCGGCAGCTCGACCTCGGAGACGGGCCCGGTCAGGCAGCTCGGCCACTTGGTGAACATCACCGTCGGCTCCTCGGGCACGTCGAAGCCGGACTCGGCCGCGTGCTCGGCATAGTTGAGCCCGATGGCGAGCACCTGCCGCGGCGCGGGCGCGGGCGCCCCCAGGTCCGCCTGCGCGAACGGCACCGCCGCGCTCAGGTCGGCGGACGCCGCCCACTCAGCGAACTCCTGCCAGCGGTCGTAGACCGCCTGCGGGCCGGCCGGGAACCGGCCCTGGCTGGCACGTTCGACGTCGAGCGCCCCGGTGCCGTCCTGGGTGACAATGACGAGCCGTCCTGCGAGGTTGGCAGTACGCACAGTACGTTTCCTTTCTTAGATCAGCGGGGTGATGTTGTCCTCGACGCCGAGCAGCGCCTTGCCGTAGACCTCGTAGCTGACCTGGGGCGAGACGACCGCGTGCCGGGCGGCGGTGGCCGAGTCCCGCCAGATCCGCTGCAGCGGGCTGACGTCGGCGAACGAGCCCGCCCCGTGCGCGTACAGCAGGATGTCGATCGCCTTGGTGACGCACTCGGCCACGTAGCCGGTGTCCGACCTGACCCGGGCGCGGGTGAGGTAGCCGGGGTACTCGCCGCGGGCGGCCGCGTCGTCGATGTCGCCGGCCGCACGGTAGGCGTGCAGCCGGGCGGTGTCGACGGCGACCAGGCAGTTGCTGCCCGATGACTTCATCCCGGCCACGAACCAGGTGTCCTCGAGGCTGAGGTCCGTCCGCGGTATGAGCGCCAGGCCCTGGTTGACCACCTGGCCGTCCGCGTCGGTGACCGGGATGCCGAGGC
>DASYAD010000244.1:0-16388 GCA_036501515.1 Trebonia sp.
ACCGTTTGACCTCCCCGTCGCTCTTGACCTGGGCGTGAGGCGAAGGCTCAGGCGTCAGCGGGTGCTTCCAGCCACTCGCTCACCGTAGGGCCCGCGATCTCCGGCCGGCCGGAAGCGGGCTGGCCGCCAGGCGCGCGCAGCAGCAGGAGCACGGCGTAGCCAGCGACCGTCGCTCCGCAGGCAACGAGGGCGCCCGCCACCCCAAGCACGCTGATCAGCGGCGGGGCGACGAGCGATCCGACAACGATCCCGCCGACCGAGGCGGGCAGGGCCAGGCCGTAGGCCCGGCCGAACAGTTCGGGTGGCAGCATCCGCTGCAGGCCGGTCTCGGTGAGGATCTCCACCAGGATGCCGCCGATGCCGGTCATCGAGACAAGGGCGATAGCCGCGGCCGGCCAGTGCACCACCGCCAGCAGCGGCATCGGCAGCCCGACGGCCGCCAGTGCGGCCACCAGCACGGCGCGGGGATGCGAGGACCGCAGGGCCCGGCTTGCCAGCGCGGTTCCCACCAGGCCGCCCGCGCCGATGCCGGCGAACAGGTAGCCGTAGCCGTGCAAGCCGAGCCCGGCTTGCCGGGCGACCAGGATCAGCAGCACCGTCTGCATGCCGTAGACGAGGCTGTGCATGATGTCGGCCCCGACTAGCTGGAGCGCTTGCGGAAGCGCGCGGAGCACGGCTGCGCCGTCCGCGATTCCCCGCAGCAGCCCTTCCGGGCGCTCGTGCCGCTGACCGGGCCGGAAGGCGTCCCCCGCCGGGATTGCCAGCACGGCCAGGGCCGACAGGCCGAACGTAGCCGCGTTCACGAGGAACGCCAGGGCGGGTGAGCCGAGGAGCAGGAGGACGCCGCCCAGGGCCGGGCCGACGATGACGCCTGCGCCCGTGACGGCCGACCGGGCCGCGTTCGCACCCGGGAGGTCACTGCCAGGTACCAGCCTGGGAATGGTCGCCGAGACGCAGGGCAGATACGGAGTCGCGGCCGTGGTCGCCGCGGCGGCGATCAGCGGGACAACCAGGACCGGCAGTCGTGCCATCGTGACGAGCGCGAGCAGGACCATGAGCGCCAGCCGGGTGAAGTCGCAGGCCACCATGACACGCCGGCGGTCGGATCGGTCGGCGATCACCCCGCCGAACGGTCCGAGTACCACGACGGGCGCCACCCGGGCGGCGATGGTGATTCCCGCCCACAGCGGCGAGCGGGTGCGTTCATAGACCAGGGCGATCAGGGCCAGGTTGTAGAGCCAGTCGCCGGCCTGCGAAACGGCCAGCCCGGCCAGCAGCCAGCGGAATTCCGGGTGGCGCAGCGACGACCTCATCGTGCCGCTCGCCGCGTTCTGCGTGTTCATCGTGGAGTGCTCCCCCTGTGGCGGATTTTCTTCCACAGTGAGGCTGAGGACCCGGACGGCACATCGGACGGTCGCCGTAGCCCGGCTGCGGCAAGCCCTCAGATCTGCGCGGGCCCCCCTTACGCGGGCGGTCAGCGCCGAATGGAGGACTTAGCCCGGCGGGAATGCCTCTTAGGCGGCCGCGCACCAGGCCGGAGGGTGATCTCAGACTGGTGACTGCGATGCGATGCCGAGACGGTGCGCTACCGCCGCAGCTTCCACGCGGCCGCTGACGCCCAGCTTGGCCAGGATGTTCGAGACGTGCACGCTGGCGGTCTTGGCACTGATGTGCAGGACCTGCGCGATCTGCGGATTGGAGCGCCCGGCGGCCACCAGCAGCAGCACCTCACGCTCGCGCTCGGTGAGCCCGAACCTGGCGAAGTCGTCGGCCGGCTCCGGCTGCGCCGCCGACGTCGGCTCATCCCCTGTTTTCGCAAGGTCAAGGCTGAGCCGGGCCCGGCGGGCGAGGGCGGCGGCCTCGGCGGCGACGGGTTCCGCCCCGATCCGTCTGGCAACCGCGTGCGCCTGCTGGACCGGCCGCACGGCCGACTGCCGGTCACCTGCGGCGCAGCAAGCCTCCGCTAGCCGCAGCTGCGCGTACGCCAGCTGATACGGTTCCCCGGTTTCCTGCCAGGCGGCAATCGCCGCCGACCATGCTTCCGCCTCGTCTGCCCCGACGGCCCGCCGGTGCTCGGCGGCTACTAGCGCCTGGTAGCCGCGGGAAGGCGGGGCCGGGATCTCAAGTCCCGCCGCCACCTGGGCCAGCACGGCACAGCGCCGCGCGGTTTCCGCTGGAACTTCCTCGCGCCGGTCGCGCGACCGGGTGGCCTCATCGGCTTCGGCGCGCATCCCGAGCCAGAGCACCGGCCACGCGTAACGCGCCGCTCCCGGTATCGCCGCGCCGGCCAGCGCCGTGGCGAGCGCGTCGCGCGCGGCCGACGGTTCGCCCTGGCCGAGCGCGATCAGCGCGCTGGCATAGCACGCGGGGTAGGTGAACTGGAAGTCCGTGGTGTCACCCATGGCCCTGCGGGCGTCTCGCAATTCCCTGGCGGCGTCATCGTAACGGCCGCGCATGGCAGCGAGCTCGGCCCGCAGCTGAAGCAAGGTGGCACCGAACACGCCTTCGGGCAGCGTCTTCAGCGCCTCGGCCGTGAGGCGGTCCGCCTCGTCCCACTGGCCCAGCCTGAGCAGCGGTTCCGCCTGGTTGCCGATCAGATAGGAGGCCATCGTGCGGGCCAGTCCCGCTCGCACCGCCAGTTCCAGGCCTTCGCTCGCGACCTGCGCGGCTTCGGCGTGCCGGCCAAGCAGTTCCAGTACGTCCGACAAATTGATGTAACCGCGCAGCGCGGTCACCGGGATGTCCAGGTCGAGCGCCAGCTGGACACCCGATCGGAGCGGGCCCAGGCCGGCCTCGGCCGGCCCGAGGTAGGAACGGGCCGACCCGAGGGTGATGGCGACATGAGCCTGCACGTCCCTCGCCCCGGCCGCGTCGGCGGCGGCCACCGCGCGGCTGGCCGTTTCGGCGGCGCCGTCCATGTCGGCGCGGCGCAGCAGCGCGCCGGCCAGCGATGCCAGCACCACCGCGTGCGCGCGGCTCGGCTGGCCCGCGGGGAGCAACGCCAGCGCCTGCTCGAGCGACGCGACCGCCTCTGAGACCAGGCCCGAGTCCCGCTGCGCCGCCGCGTACTGTTCGAGCAGCAGTGCCCTGCGAGCCGGGTCCGATTCCGCGGGCAGCTCCGCGAGCGCGTCGGCGAGCAGCGCCTGTGCCCGGCCTACCGCACCGGAGCGGTAGGCCGCGTCGGCGGCGAGCCGGGTCACCTCGACCTGATCGAGACTGGTGCGCTGCCCGGCATCGTCGACCCGGGGCCAGATCTGCAGCGCGCGCTCCAGGTGGCGCAGCGCCTCAGCCGGGGCGTAGGAGGCCATCGCGTGGCTAGCGGCGTCTATCGCGGCCGGCAGTGCACGGGGAAGGTCCAGTGCGGCGTACCAGTGATGGGCCAGCGCGGCGGCTAGCAGCGGCTCATCGCCGGCGAGTCCGGGATCGCCGGCCAGTGCCGCCCCGTAGGCCGCGTGGAGGCGGACCCGCTCGCCCGGCAGCATGTCCTCGTACACGGCGTCGCGGGTCAGCGCGTGCCGGAAGGAATACCCGTTGCCACTTGAATCGACCAGGAGAAGGTGGTTCTCCACCGCCTCTCGCAGCGCAGCGAAAAGCTCCGTCTCCTCGATTCCGGCGACCGCCGCGAGCAACCGGTCCGGCACGGTCCGCCCCGCCACCGACGCCGTGCGCAGCAGCCGCTGCGCTTGCGGGCTCAGTCCGTCCACCCGGCTCAGCAGCACATCCCGCAGGGACGGCGGCAGGTCGGCCGGGTCGCCGTCGCTGCGCACCACGCCGGCGATCTCCTCCACCAGGTAGGCGTTGCCGCCGGAGCGGTCGAAAACGACGTCAGCGATACCCGTCGCAGGGAGATCGCCGAGAATCGCCGCAAGCTGGGCGGTGACCTCGCCGCGATTGAATCTGCGCAGCTCGATGCGGTCAACCGACCGCGACCGCTCCCAGCCGGTCAGCAGCGGCCGCAGCGGGTGGCGCCGGTGCAGTTCATCGGAGCGGTAGGTGGCCACCAGCAGGACTCGCGCGGCGCGCAGCGACCTGGCCAGGAACGCGACCAGCTCAAGGGTGGACTGGTCGGCCCAGTGCAGGTCCTCGATGAGGAACATGACCGGCCGCGTCGCGCTCAGCCGGACCAGGAGACCGAGGACCAGTTCGAGCAACTGCGCCGTTTGCATGTCCTGGCCGGCCGGACGGACCACGCCGTCGGGTGCGAGCTCGGGCAGCAGCCGGGAAAGCCTGGCTCCTGCTTGCCCAAGCGCATCGGCAAGCAACTCCGGCGAGGTCGTACGGGCAAGCATCCGCAGCGCGTCCACCAGCGGGGCGAGCGGCAGGCCTTCGGCCCCGAGTTCAACACACTGGCCCGTCAGGACGAGGAACCCTGCCTCCGACGCCCGCGCCGTCAGCTCGCCGGCCAGGCGCGTTTTCCCGACACCGGCTTCACCGCCGATGAGCACGAACGCCGGCTCGCTGGCCTGCACGCGGCCCATGGGCGCCGCCAGCGACGCGATCTCCTCCCGGCGCCCGATGAAAACCGGGCTCACAACGCTGACGCTCATGGCTGAAACGTTGCCATAAATACGGTTCAACCGCACTGCCCGGAGGCGGGGCACCCGTCAGGAACCTGACACTGGGCGCAGGAGCCGCGGCGGTGGTAAGACGGAACCTGCTGGCCGTCACGGACACGATCGCGGGAGGGACGCTGATGTCGCTGGAGATTAAGCGGCTGCACCTGGCCACGCTGACCCCGCCTGGCGGCAATGGCGGTCAGTGGCCGGTCCACGGTTTCGTGATCACCCATCCGGGCGGCGCGGTACTGGTCGACACCGGGGTGGGCGGCCCCGAAGGACTGCTCAGTGACTGGCGCGTGGTCAACGTGGCGGTTGCCGGTGCCCTGTCCGTGCTTGACCTGTCTCCAGCCGACATCTCGCTGGTGATCAACACCCACCTGCATTTTGACCACTGCGGTCAGAACCCGGTCTTCAAGCACGCCCCGTTTTACGTCCAGCGGGCCGAACTCGACCGCGCCCGCCGCGAGTCGCCTGACCTGTCCAGCTGGTTCGACTTTACGGGCGCGCGGTTCGAGCTGCTCGACGGCGACACCGAGATCCTGCCCGGCCTGTCGGTGATCGCCACCCCCGGCCACACCGTCGGCCACCAGTGCGTCACGGTCCGGACCGGTGACGGCTCGCTCGACCTGCTGATCGGCGACGCCGCCTACACGCCGCGCGAGTACACCGGACCGCTTGACCAGCGGCTGCCGCCCGGCCAGGCCGCCGACCGGCCGTCCTGGGAGAGCTCGATCGGCCGCGTCCGCTCGATGACCCCGTCCCGGGTGCACTTCTGTCACCACACCGGCACCGTGCACGACTGACTAGCCCGCAAGCGAGCAGCGTCGTGCCGACCGCGCCTGACCTCTGCAACGCCCACCCGCAGGCGCCGGGAGCCGGGGTTGGCCAACTCCGGCTGAAGAGCAGCTCTTAGCCTCCCGGTCGAGCCCTGCAACGTCGGCACTGCCCGCGTGCATGCACGCCTGGTCGTCGAGGCCGCGGCAAAGGGGCGCGCTAGGTCCGCCAACGACATGATGCTCGCCGCCACCGCTGCGAGCACCGGCCGCACTTTGCTGACCACCGATGCCAGCGCAAGCTTCGCCGAGCTTAGCGGCGTTCGCGCGGAGGTGCTGAAACTGCCCTGAGGCGAGGCGGCAAGCAGCTGTTACGCCCGGTCCGACCGGGTGGCGGCGCGGTCGATCGCGAGCCAGACGTTGCCTGGCGTCAGCGGCATGTCCGCGTGGACCACCCCGAACGGCGCGAGCGCGTCCATCACCGAGTTGACCACGGCCGGCGGCGAGCCGACGGTGGCCGATTCCCCGATGCCCTTGGCGCCGACGGGGTGGTGCGGCGACGGGGTGACGGTGGCGCCGAGCTCCGGCGACGGGCACTCGAGCGACGTAGGCAGCAGGTAGTCCATGAACGAGCCGCTGAGGCAGTTGCCGATCTCGTCGAACGCGATGGACTGCATGAGCGCGATGCCGATGCCGTCGGCCAGGCCGCGGTGCACCTGCCCCTCGACGATCATCGGGTTGATCCGCACCCCGCAGTCGTCGACGGCGATGAAGCGGCGGACCTTGACCTCGCCGGTGCCCGGGTCCACGTCGGTCACGCAGATGTAGGCGCCGAACGGGAACGTCAGGTTGGGCGGATTGTAGACCGCGGACGCGTCCAGGTGGCCCTCCACGCCCGCGGGCAGCTCAAGCGAGGAATGCGCGGCCTTCGCGATCTCGGCGATGCCGAGCGCCTGCTCGGGGTCGCCGCGCACCCGCCACTTGCCGTCCAGCCACTCCAGGTCGTCCTCGCTCGCCTCGAACATGGCCGCGGCGACCAGGCGGGCCCGCATCCTGACCTTCCTGGCCGCCATCACGGCGGCGGCGCCCGACACGGGGGTGGACCGGGAGCCGTAGGTGCCGAGGCCGAACGGTGTCCGGTCGGTGTCGCCGTGCACCACGTCGACGTCATCAGGCGACAGGCCGAGCTCGTGCGCGACCAGCTGCGCGAACGTGGTCTCGTGCCCCTGGCCCTGGGTCTGCACCGAGACGGCGAGCACCGCCTTGCCTGAGGGGTGCACCCGCAGGTCGGCCCCGTCGGCCATGCCCAGGCCCATGATGTCCATGTGGCCGCGCGGGCCGGCTCCGACGCCCTCGGTGAAGAAGCTGAGCCCGATGCCCATGTACTCGCCGCGGGCGCGGCGCTGGGCCTGCTCGCGGCGCAGCTCGCCGTAGTCCGCCATGTCGAGGGCCAGCTGCAGTGCGCGGGGATAGTCGCCTGAGTCGTACTGCCAGCCGGAGGGGGTGGTGTACGGGAACTGCTCGGGGCGCAGCAGGTTGCGCATGCGCAGTTCGGCCGGGTCGGCCCCGAGCTCGCGGGCCAGCAGGTCGGTCAGCCGTTCCACCAGGTACACGGCCTCGGTGATGCGGAACGAGCACGAATAGGCGACCCCGCCCGGCGCCTTGTTGGTGTAAACGCCGGTGACCTCGCAGTACGCCGCCTGCGTCTGGTAGGAGCCGGTGAAGATGTGGAAGAAACCCGCCGGGAACTTGGACGGCTGGGCGACCGCGTTGAACGCGCCGTGGTCCGCCAGGACCCGGGCGCGCAGCCCCAGGATCCGGCCGTCGGCCGTCGCGGCGATCTCGCCGTGCATATGGTAGTCGCGGGCGAAGGCGGTGGACATCAGGCTTTCCGAGCGGTCCTCCACCCACTTCACCGGCCGCCCGAGGGCCATCGACGCGGCGACCGCGCAGACGTAGCCCGGGTAGACCGGCACCTTGGCGCCGAACCCGCCGCCCAGGTCGGGTGACACGACCCGGATCTTGTGCTCGGGCAGCCCGGTCAGCGCCGCGTACAGGGTCCGGTGGGCGTGCGGGGCCTGACTGGTGGACCAGACGGTGAGCCGGCCCTCGACAGGGTCGTAGTCGGCGATCGCGCCGCACGTCTCGAGCGGGGCGGGATGCGACCGCGGGTACATCATGTCGCAGCCGACCACCACGTCCGCGGCGGCGAAGACCGCGTCGGTGGCCGCCTGGTCGCCGGCCGACCAGTCGAAGATGTGGTTGCCGTCGGGCAAGTCGTCGCGGACCACCGGCGCCCCCGGCGCGAGCGCGTCCGCCGCCTCGATCAGCGGCGGCAGCGGCTCGTAGTCGACGGAGATCAGCTCGAGGGCGTCCCGGGCGGCGTAGCGGTCGGTCGCCACCACGAACGCGATCTCCTGCCCCTGGAATCGCACCTTGTCGGTGGCGAGGACCGCCTGCACGTCGCCGAACAGCGTGGGCATCCACGCCAAGTCCCGTTCGGCCAGGTCGGCGCCGGTCAGCACGTCCACGACGAGGGGATGGGCGCGGGCGGCCTCGGCGTCGACCGAGACGATCCTGGCGTGCGCGAGCGGGCTGCGCAAGATCGCGCCGTGCAGCATGCCGGGCAGCGCGATGTCGTCAACGTACTTGCCCTGGCCTCGGATGAACCGCGCGTCCTCCTTGCGCGGAAGCGACCCGTACGCGTGGCTCACGGCTCGTCGGCTCCGGGCTCGGCAACAGCGTCCGCGTCGTGCTTGGCGGCCCACAGCACCGACTTGACGATGTTCTCGTACCCGGTGCAGCGGCAGACCTGCCCGGAGATCGCCTCCCGGACCTCGTCTTCGGTCGGGTCCTGGTTCTGGTCGAGCAGCCACCGGGCCGTCATCATCATGCCGGGCGTGCAGAAGCCGCACTGCAGTCCGTGGCAGGCCGCGAACGCCTCCTGCACCGGGTCGAGCCGGCTGCGGCTGGCCAGGCCCTCCACGGTGGTGACGCGCCGCCCGTCGGCCATGACGGCCAGCACCGTGCACGACTTGACGGGCGTCTCGTCCAGCCAGACGACGCAGGCACCGCAGTTCGACGTGTCGCAGCCCCAGTGCGAGCCGGTCAGCCCGAGCTCGTCGCGCAGGAAGTGGATGAGCAGCAGGCGCGGCTCGACCACCCGCGGGTAGTCGGTCCCGTTGACGGTGACCGTGATCTTCACGACGCCGTTCCCCGCACAGGGACGGGCCCGCGGACCCGGCCGACGGCGGCCCGCAGCGCCCGGGCGGTCAGCTCGCTGACCAGGTGCCGCTTGTAGTCCGCGGTGCCGCGCTGGTCAGACGACGGACGGACGTGCTCGGCCGCGATCGCGCCGGCCCGGGCGTAGGTCTCCTCCCCGGCGGGCCTGCCGAGCAGGAACTCCTCGGCCTCGGCCGCCGTGAAGTGCTCGGCCCCGACCGCCGTCAGCCCGATGCCGACGTCCGCGATCACGCCGCCGGCGAGCCAGACCGCCACCCCGGCGGCGCCGATCGGCCAGTCCCCGGCCCGGCGCATGACCTTCAGGTACGCGCTGCCGCTGCCCGGCCGCAGCGGCAGCCTGATCTCGGTCAGCATCTCGTCAGGCCCGACCACGGTCTCGTAAGGGCCGGTGTGGAACGCCCGCGCGGACACCTCCCGGCTGCCGGCGGGCCCGTGGATGATCATGGAGCCCTTCAGCGCGGCGAACACGGCCGACAGGTCCTCCGACGGGTCCGCCTGGCAGAGCGAGCCGCCGACCGTCCCCCAGTTCCGCACCACGGGGTCGGCGATCACCCGCTCGGCGTCGTGCAGGATCGGGAAGTGCTCCCCCGCGGCCTGGTCCGACAGCAGGTCGGCGTGACTGGCCAGCGCGCCGATGCGCAGCTCACCGCCCGTCCGCTCGATATACCGCAGCTGTTTGATTCCGTTGATGTCGATGAGCACCTCGGGCTGCGCGAGCCGCAGTTTCATCATCGGGATCAGGCTGTGCCCGCCCGCCAGGACCCTGGCACCCGGCGCGTACCTGGACAGCAGCGTCAGGGCGTGCGGCACGCTCGTGGCCCGCTCGTACTCGACTTGCGCGGGGACCTGCATGTCCGCCTCCATGTCCGGGGCGTCGTCCGTGCCGTGCGTGCACCCGGCCGATCGATTACGGTCTGAGTCTACGGAAGCACGCCGGATTTCCCAGGGACACCTGACGGCAACCTGATGCCCACGCTGGAGTGAGCGATGACACTGACGCAGCTGAACGCGTTCGTTCTGGTGGCACGGCTCGGGTCGGTCCGGGCGGCCGCCACCGCGCTTGGTGTCAGCGAGTCGGCCGTGTCGCAGGCGATCACCGCGCTGCGCCAGGACCTGGGCGACCAGCTGATCACCCGCAGCCAGGCCGGCATGACGCTGACGCCTGGCGGCAGCCGGCTGCTCGGCACCGCCTCCCAGATTGTCGTGCTCGGGGCCGAGGCGCACGCCGCCGTCCGCGCCGCCCAGGGCGCCCCGGAACAGCTGCGCGTCGTCGCCACGTCGACGTTCGCCGAATTCGTGGCGGGGCCGCTGATGGAGGCGTTCAGGCGCCGGTTCGCCAGCGCGGTGGAAATCACCACCGGCGTCGCGGCGTCCGACGAGCTCGGCGTGCTCATCGCGAACCGGCTGGCGGACGTCGCGATCGGGCCGGCGGTGTCGGCGGAGCGTGAGCTGCCGGTCGTCAGCGAGCCGATCTTCAAGTACCGCCTGGTCGTGGTCGGTCCCGGGTCGGGTGGGGCGGGCGGTGACGGCGCGAGAAGGACCGCCCAGCCGCGGCCGCGCGGGCCCGCGCGGCAGTGGCGCTGGCTGGTCGACCCGTCCGGGACCGATCCAGGCAGCGAGACCGCCGGACTGCTGCGCAGGCTCGGCGTCGCCGACAGCAACATCGGGGTTTTCCAGAGCCAGACCGCCGCCTGGGCGGCCGCCGCCGACGGCGCGGGTGTCGCCCCCGCCGTCGAGCACCTGGTGTCCCAGCAGCTGCGCCGCGGCGGGCTGGCCCTCATCGACATGCCCGGCTTCCCGGTCGAGGAGTGCTGGTACGTGACCCTGCTCGAACGCGAGCGGCGCAGCACCGCCGCCAGCGCGCTGCGCCGGTTCCTCGGCACGCCTGAGGCCATGCAGCTGATGCGGTCGCCCGCCGCCGGCGTGTCGCCGTCCCGGTTCAAGCCGCCGGTCTACGTCACGATCTGGAGCTGAGACCGCCTTTTCGCCCGACATGTCCGCCTGGTCATCTCCTGCGGAACCCGGTCTTCTTGCCGCCCTCGTCCGGTGTCCGTGGTCTGTACCGCAAGAAAACAAAATTCCGGATTAAGCGCAAGCTTATTTGGCCGTTGCAGGCGTGTTAAGCGCGCGCCACGATACGACTACCTTTCGTTACCCCGGGTGCCACAGTCGATGGCGCAGACACGACGACGGCGGGAGATCACGGCATGCCAATCGAGTCCGACGGGCACAGCAAGGACAACCCGCGGCTGTTCGAGCTGATCGAGAACGCCCCCAAAACGGGCAAGAGCCCCACCGTCTGGGCGTGGCCGCAGCTCGTCGACTACCTGAAGATCGCCGGACAGCCGGTCTCCGGCCCGTGGCCGCCGCACCAGGAGCCACGGCCCGACCCGGACTACGAATCAGGGCCGCAAGCCGTCCCCGACCCGCAGTCAGATGAGCGGAGGACCTGAATGTTCCCCTCGCGGTTCCGCTACGAGGCGCCGCATTCCCTCGACGAAGCCATCGCCCTGCTGGGCGACGGCGACTACGTCAAGGTCCTGGCCGGCGGCCAGAGCCTGGTGCCGATGATGAAGCTGCGCTTCGCCTCGCCGGAGATGCTGGTCGACATCAACAACGTGCCCGGCCTCGCCTACCACCGGACCGACCAGGACGGCAGCCTGCGCATCGGCGCCCTGTGCCGCCATGCCGACCTGGAGTTCTCTGACGTGCTCAAAAGCACCCAGCCGACCATGGCGGCGGCCGCGCCGCTGGTCGCCGACCCGCTCGTGCGCAACCGGGGCACGCTCGTCGGGTCGCTGTGTCACGCCGACCCGCAGGGCGACTGGGCGTCGGTGATGCTGGCGCTCGGCGGCTCGGTCATCGCCCAGGGACCAGGCGGCAGGCGGACGATACCGCTGGCCGAGTTCGTCACCGGCCCGTTCCAGAACGTGCTCGAGCACGACGAGATCGCCGTGGAGGCCGTCGTGCCGGCGGCCCGCGGTATCCGGTCGGGCGGCTACCTGAAGCTAGAGCGGCGGGTGGGCGACTTCGCGACCGTCGGGGTCGCGGTGGCCATCGAGACCTCCCGAAGCACTGAGACCTCCGGTGACACCGTGACCCGGGCCGGCATCGCGCTGACCGGCGTCGGCGGGTCCACGATCGGCGCCACCGAGGCCGCCGCCGCGCTCACGGGCGGGCCGCTGACGGCTGACAGCATCGCCGCGGCGGCCGAGCTGGCGGCCGCCGCCGCGCAGCCAAGGACCGACCACCGCGGCACGGCCGAGTACAAGCGCCAGCTGGTCCGGGTTTTCGTCAAGCGCATCCTGAACGCCAGCCAGCGCCAGCCAACCGGGGCAACCGGGGCCGCCGGAGCCGCCGGAGCCACCGAGGAAAGGGCGGCCTGATCATGACGATGGTGTACGACGACCTCGGCGACGAGGCGGCCGATGAGGTGCCGGTCCGCAAGATCAGGTTCACCGTTAACGGCAAGAAGAAGATCGCCGAGATCGAGCCCCGGCTGCTGCTGGCCGACCTGATCCGCCGCGGTGTCGGCCTGACCGGCACGCACCGCGGATGCGACACCACCAACTGCGGGGCCTGCACGGTGCTGGTCGACGGCCGGGCGATCAAATCCTGCACGATGCTGGCCGTCCAGGTCGACGGCCGCGAGGTCGTCACCGTGGAAGGCCTGGCGACCGCCAGTGAGCTGCACCCGCTCCAGGAAGGGTTCCGGCAGGAACACGGCCTGCAGTGCGGGTTCTGCACGCCTGGCATGATGCTGGCCGCCAAGGACCTGCTCGACCGCAACCCCGACCCGACCGAGGAAGACATCCGGTGGGCGATCTCCGGCAACCTGTGCCGCTGCACCGGCTACCAGAACATCGTCAAATCGGTGCTCTGGGCGGCCGCGAAGCTCAAGACGCAGGAGGCGTAAAAGGTGACTGCCACCGCCAACGAGTCACGGGCCCTGGACGAGATCAAGATCGGCGGGCTCGGGTCCAGCCGCAAGCGGGTCGAAGACGACCGCTTCATCCGCGGCAAGGGCAACTACACCGACGACGTGGTGCTTCCCGGCATGCTGCACATGGAGATCCTGCGCAGCCCGCTGCCGCACGCCCGGATCAAGTCGATCGACACCAGCAAGGCCTACGCGATTCCCGGCGTGCACCTGGTGCTGACCGGGGAGCTGATGGCCACCCGCAACCTCGCCTGGATGCCCACGCTGTCCTATGACACCCAGGCCGTGCTGGCCACCGACAAGGTGCGCTTCCAGGGCCAGGAGGTCGCCTGCGTCATCGCCGACGACCCGTACATCGCCAAGGACGCCTGCGAGGCGATCGAGGTCGACTACGAGCCGCTGCCGGTGATCGTGAACCCGTGGCAGGGTCTCGACCCGGACGCGCCGGTCATCCGTGACGACAAGGTCAACCAGGCCGACAACGTCGTCTACAACTGGGAAGTCGGCGACAAGGCGGGCACCGACCGGGCCTTCGAGCAGGCCGACTTCATCTCCAAGCTGGAATGCCACTACCCGCGCAGCCACCCGTCGCCGATCGAGTGCTGCGGCTCGGTGGCCGACTTCAACCGGGCCACCTCCAAGCTCACCGTGTACATGACCACCCAGGCGCCGCACATCGTCCGCGCCGCGGTCGCGATGGTCGCCGAGCTGCCCGAGCACATGATCAGGATCGTCTCGCCCGACATCGGCGGCGGCTTCGGCAACAAGGTGCCGATCTACCCCGGCTACGTCTGCTCGATCCTGGCCTCCATCCTGCTCGAGCGCCCGGTGAAATGGATCGAGGACAAGACGGGCAACCTCATCTCCACCGGCTTCGCCCGCGACGTCTACCTCAAGGGCGAGATGGCGCTGCGCAAAGACGGCAAGATCCTCGGCGTCCGTATGCACACCGACGCGGACCACGGCGCGTTCTTCGCCGACGCGCAGCCGAGCAAGTTCAAGATCGGCCTGATGCACTCCGCGTTCGCCGCCTACGACGTCCCGGTGGCGCACCTCACCGCCCGCGGCGTGTACACGAACAAAGCGCCCGGCGGGGTGGCCTACCGGTGCTCGTTCCGGGTCACCGAGGCGATGTTCTTCCAGGAGCGGATGGTCCAGGCGGCCGCCGACGACCTCGGCATCGACCAGGCCGCGTTCCGCCGGATGAACTTCGTGCGGGACGACGACTTCCCGCACCGGACCCCGTTCGGCTTCCTGACCGACTCGGGGCAGTACGCCAAGTGCCTCGACGTCGGCCTGAAGGCCATCGACTACGAGAACTTCAAGGTCGAGCAGGCGGAGGCACGCAAACGCGGCCGCCTCCTCGGGCTGGGGATCTCCACGATGACCGAGCCGCTCGGCGCGGGCAACAGCCGCGAGTACGACATCCTCGGCATCAAGATGTTCGACTCGGCCGAGCTCAAGGTGCACATGAGCGGCAAGGCGATCGTCCGCACCGGAGCCAAGACCCAGGGTCAGGGTCACGAGACGACCTGGGCGCAGATCGTCGCGCACGAACTCGGCATCCCGGCCGACGACGTGGTCGTGGAGGAAGGCGACACCGACACCGCCCCGTTCGGCATGGGCACCTACGCGTCGCGGTCCACCCCGGTCGCCGGGGCGGCCGTCGCGATGGCGGCCCGCAAGATCCGCGCCAAGGCCCGCAAGCTGGCGGCGCACCTGCTCGAGGTGTCCGAGGAGGACATCGAGTGGGAGCTCGGCCGGTTCTACGTGCGCAGCTCGCCGGAGCGCGGCGTGTCCATCCAGGAATGCGCCATGGCCGCCTACAGCAACATGCCCGACGGCATGGAGCCCGGCCTCGAGAACACCTCCTTCTACGACCCGCCCAACCTGACCTGGCCGTTCGCCGTCTACATCGTCACCGTCGAGGTCGACCCAGAGACAGGGGTCTGGGACGTGCTGCGGATGGTCGCGGTCGACGACTGCGGGGTGCGCATCAACCCGATGATCGTCGAGGGCCAGATCATGGGCGGGCTCACCGAGGCGTACGCGATGTCCAGCATGCAGTTCATCACGTTCGACGCCGACGGCAACTGCGTCGGCTCCAACTACATGGACTACCTGCTGCCGAGCGCCTGGGAGACCCCCGGCTTCGAGCTGCACAGCGAGGTCGTCACGCCGTGCCCGCACCACCCGATCGGCGCCAAGGGCATCGGCGAGTGCGCCGCCGTCGGCGGGCCGGCCGCCTTCGTCAACGCGGTGATGAACGCGCTGGGCGAAACCGGGGTACGGAACATCGACATGCCCGTGCTGCCGGACCGGGTCTGGGAGGCGCTCACCTACCGCCGGGACGTGGCCGGCTTCCCGCCGGTGCGGCAGGACTAGGGCCGGCGCCACGTCAAGGACGACGGACGAGGAGGAGCCATGAACGGTCTGAGCGTGCTGGAGCGCATGGGCGAGCTGGCCCGCGGCGGCCAGGCGTTCGCGCTCGCCACCGTGGTCTGGCGGCAGGGGCCCTCGTCGAGCAAGCAAGGGTCGCGGGCCATCATCACCGCCGACGGCGAGCTGGACGGCTGGATCGGCGGCGCCTGCGCGGAGCCGGTCGTCATCCGCGAGGCGAAGCAGGTCATCGCGGACGGGAAAGCCCGGCTGCTGCTGCTCGGCAGCCCCGACCAGTTCGGCACCGCCGTCCCCGAGGGGATGACGGTCGTGCCGATCTCCTGCCAGAGCGAGGGCGCCCTGGAGATCTACATCGAGCCCGTGCTGCCGGTGCCGCACCTGGTCATCGTGGGCAGCTCGCCGATGACGCACACCCTCGCCCAGCTGAGCCGGGCCCTGGACTGGCGCACCGACCTGGTCCGCCCGCAGGACTTCACGCAGTCCAGCGCACACGAGCGGTCCATGGTGATCGTCGCCACCCAGGGACACGGTGACGAGGACATGATCGAGCGCGCCGTCGCCGTCCGGCCCGCGTACCTCGGCCTGGTCGCGTCCCGCCGCCGGGGCGAGGCGGTGCTCGGCTACCTGGCCGAGCGCGGCGTGCCGCAGGACCAGCTGGACCGGGTGCGCGCCCCGGCCGGCCTCGACCTGGGCAAGACCACCCACGAGGAGATGGCCGTCGCCATTCTCGCCGAGCTCGTCCAGCTCCGTGCCTCCGGCGTCCTCGGCGTGCCCGCGCCCCGGGCCGAGGCAGCCGCCGGCCAGCGCCAAAGGGCACTGCCGCTGGCCGAGGCCCTCGACCCGGTCTGCGGGATGACGGTCGCGCCGGACGCCGCCAGCCTGCACAGCGAGCGGGCCGGAACGACCTACTACTTCTGCTGCGCCGGCTGCCGCCGGACCTTCGAGGACAATCCCGGTGCCTACGTGAAAGAGGCGGTCAGGTGATCATCACCAGCGACTTCGAGGTCGCCGAGCCGGTCGAGACAGTGTGGCACTTCTTCGACGACATCCCCCAGGTGGCGTCCTGCCTGCCCGGCGCGGAGCTGACTAAGGACCTGGGCGACGACCAGTACGAGGGCCGGGTCGCGATCCGGATGGGCCCGGTGCGGATGCAGTTCAACGGCACCGCGCACATCACCGAACGCGACGAGGCCGCCAAGCGCATCGTGGTGAACGCGGCGGGCGCCGACGAGAAGGGCCGCGGCCAGGCCGCCATGGTCGTCAGCGCCACACTGTCACCCAGGGGACGCGGCACCAAGGTCGCCGTCACCCAGGACCTGCAACTGTCGGGGGCCGCGGCGCAGTACGGCCGCGGCATGATCTCCGACGTCTCCGCCATCTTGATCCGCGACTTCTCCGCGACCATGCAGGACCGGATCGAGCGGCTGGAACGCGGCGAGAGCGCGGAGCAGATCGCCGCCGCCGCGGCAGGCG
>DASYAD010000245.1:0-22310 GCA_036501515.1 Trebonia sp.
GAGCCCCGGTAGGTCAGCACGACGCCGAGCGAGATGCCCGCGATGAGCGCGCCGGGCGCGAGGCCCAGCACGATGAACAGCAATATTTCTTCCACTGCGCGTCATTCCTAGGGAGACAGTGACAGGGCTCTGCCCGATTTACGGATTTACAGGTAAATATTCAGTTATCGCCGGGGGAATCCGGCGTTCCCTGCGTTGTCGTGAGGTCAGACGCCGGGGCGCGCCGCGCCGTCGGCCGGTAAACGACAACGTAAGCAGCGCGCACAACTGAATATGCCTGTACTGATCAGATATATCGGACCAGCTCCGACGCTATCTCCCTAGGAATGACGCGCAGTGGACGAAATATTGCTGTTCATCGTGCTGGGCCTCGGCTCCGGCGCGCTCATCGCCGGAATCTCGCTCGGCGTCGTGTTGACCTACCGGGGATCGGGGATCATCAACCTCTCGGTCGGCGCGATGGCCATGATCGGCGGTTACGCTTTCTGGGCGCTGACCAGCGGCAAGATCGCGACGCTGCCGACCGGCGCGGCGCTGCCGATCGCGCTGCTGTTCGTGGTGGCCTGCGGCGCGCTGGTCGAGTTCGCCGTGTTCCGGCCGCTGCGCAACTCTTCGCCGCTGTCGAAGATGGTCTCTTCGCTCGGCGTGCTGCTCATCGCCCAGTCGGCGATGCTGCTCGCCTTCGGCACCACCCCGCAGCCCGAGCCGACCATCTTGCCGGTGACCGGCTTCATCTTGTTCGGCTCGAACGTCGGCTGGGACATCATCATCCTGGCGGCCGGGGTCATCGCCGTCACCGCCGCGCTGTGGGCGGTCTACAAGTGGACCAGGTTCGGCCTGGCGACCAGGGCCGCGTCTGAGAACGAGACCGCCGCCATGCTCGGCGGCCTCAACCCGCTGCGTATCGGCCTGGCCAACACGCTGCTGTCGTCACTGCTCGCGGGCGTGCTCGGCATCCTCGCGGCCGCCGTCACCCAGCTTGACCCGGAAACGCTGCCGCTGCAGATCATCCCCGCCCTGGCCGCCGCGCTGATCGCGGGCTTCACCTCGTTCTGGGGTGCCAGCATCTCCGCGTTCGTCATCGGCATCGCGTACTCGCTGATCACCTACATGTCCGCGCAGTCCTGGTTCCCGCAGTCGGGCGGCGTAGCATTGCCAGGCACGACTGACCTGCTGGCGTTCATCATCATCATCGGGGTGCTGTTCTGGCGCGGCGCCAGGATCCCGCGCCGTGGCGAGCTCGTCGAGCGCCGCCTGCCCGAGGCGCCCCGCCCGCAGCACCTGTGGCGGACCGCCGCGGCCTGCGCCGTCGGCGGCGCGGTGCTGCTCATCGTCTTCCCCTACGACTTCCGCCAGGCGCTGATCAACTCGCTGATCGGCGCGATCATGGCGCTGTCGCTCGTCGTCATCACCGGCTACGTCGGCCAGATCTCGGTCATCCAGCTCGCGCTGGCGGGCGCGGCCGGGTTCACCGTCAGCCACATGGCGGTCAACTTCGGCATCACGTTCCCGGCCGGGGCGATCATCGGCATCGGGGTCGCGGTCATCATCGGGGTGATCACGGCGCTGTCCGCTGTCCGGGTCCGCGGCGTGTCCCTCGCGGTCGTCACCCTGGCGGGCGCGGTCGCGATCGAGAACTTCGGCTTCACCAACACGACCTGGGGCGGCGGCTCGACCGGCTCGCCGGTGCCCGAGCCGAAGTGGTTCGGCCTCGATCTCGGCTCCAACGCCGGGTTCAGGGGCATCGACGGCAACGTGCCGTCGCCCGTGTTCGGCTGGGTCTGCCTGGCCTGCTGCATCCTGCTGTGCGTCTGGGTCGGTTTCATCAGGCGCGGCAAGCTCGGGCAGCAGATGCTCGCGATCAGGTCCAACGAGCGCGCCGCGTCCGCCGCCGCGATCAACCCGCGCACGGTGAAGCTGTACGCGTTCACGATCGCGGCGGTCATCGCGGGCGTCGCGGGCGTGCTGTACGCCTACGACTTCGGCTCGGTCAGCCAGGACCGCTACGACCCGTTCATCGCGCTGTCGATCATCGCGTTCGCCTACGCGGGCGGCATCACGCTGATCTCCGGCGCGGTGTTCGCCGGCCTGATCTCCGCCCAGGCGCTGTTCCCGTACGCGCTGCAGGACTGGTTCGGCCTCAGCGGCAACTGGTTCCTCTTGTTCGGCGGCGTCGTGCTGATCTTCACCCTGCTGCAGAACCCGACCGGCGTGGCCGGCGACATCTACCGCAGGCTGCACAAGAAGGCGCAGGTGCACGCGCCCGACGTGGACGCGGCCAGCCGCGAGCGGATCAGGCCGCGGACCGCGCGCCCGGACCTGTCCGGCCGGCCGGAGGTGCTGACGGTCAGCGGACTGTCGGTCAGGTTCGGCGGCGTGCACGCGCTGACCGAGGTGTCCCTGGCGGTCAGGGAAGGCGAGCTCGTCGGACTCATCGGCCCGAACGGCGCCGGCAAGACCACGCTGATCGATGCCATCTCCGGGTTCGTCAGCTCGGCAGGCGAGGTCCGGCTTGGCGACCACGACTTGCGCGGCCTGCCCGCCTACCAGCGCGCCAGGGACGGCCTGACCCGCACCTGGCAGTCGACCGAGCTGTTCGACGACCTCAGCGTGTTCGAGAACCTCACCGTGGCCGCGCGCGAGAGCGGCGTCACCGAGGACGACGCGAAGCAGACCCTGGCGCTGGTCGGCATGGACTGGGCGGCGGAAGCCGAGCCGGCCGCGCTGTCCTCCGGTCAGCGGAAGCTGGTCGGCGTGTCCCGGGCGCTGGTGGCCAAGCCGAAGCTGCTCTGCCTCGACGAGCCGGCCGCCGGCCTGGACACCGCCGAGTCGGAAGAGCTCGGCGTCACCCTGCGCCGCCTGGCCGACCAGGGCCAGTCCATGCTGCTCATCGAGCACGACATGGGCCTGGTCCTCGGCATCTGCGACCGGGTGGTGGTGCTGGAATTCGGCAAGGTCATCGCGGAGGGCACCCCCGAGGAAGTCCGCCGCGACCCGAAGGTCGTCGCCGCGTACCTCGGCGACAGCATGGACTCGTCAGGGCCTGGCCCGGCCGAGGAGACCGAGACGGTCTGATCAGAAAACCACCCTCAGAGTGATCCCGAACGGGGGCGGCTGACCCTCATCAGCCAGCCGTACCCCGTCCGGCTCGCCCGTTACGCGGTGTGGCGAACTTCCCCTGGTCAGTAGTTCTGACACCGTTGTCCTGGGCACGCGCGACCTGGTTAGGTGAACGCGTGGGGGGGACGTGGCTGAGCCTTGAGGCGCGGCGGCGGTGGCGGGCGCTGATCGTGCTCGGGCTGCTCGTCGCCCTGACCACCGCGACCGTCCTGGTGGCGGTCGCGGGGGCGCGGCGCGGCCAGTCGGCGTTCGGCCGCCTGTGGGCGCAGACCCTGCCGGCGGACGCCACCGTGCTGGCCAACCAGCCGGGCTTCGACTGGAGCCGGGTGGAGGCGCTGCCTGAGGTCAGCGCGACCGCCCTGTTCGTCGTGTACTACGGCGCGGAGGTGTCCTACAGCGGTACCGCGGGCGGTTTCACCGGCGGCGGGGTGGGCTTCCCGCCGGGCAACGCGGCCATGCTGCACACCGTCGAGCGGCCGGTCGTGCTTGCGGGCCGGAATGTCGATTCCGCCCGGGCCGATGAGGTGGTCGCGAGCCCGAACTTCATGGCGGCCCACCGCCTGCGCGTCGGCGACCAGCTGACCGTTCACCTGTCGTCGGCCGCGCAGGCCACGGCGGGCTTCGACGCCTCGGCGGGCAAGCCCCTCGGCCCGGCCGTGCCCGTCCGCATCGTCGGGGTCGTCCGCTCGCCGTTCTGGCTGGACAACCCGGACGACAGCGGGGGAGTGTCGGTCACCGACGCCTTCGTGCGCGAGTACCGCCCGTACATCCTCGGCGACGACCCGGCGCACACCGCCAGCTACGTGAACGCGATCATCCGGCTGAAGGGCGGCGAAGCGGAGATCCCCGCCTTCAAAGCCGGCCTGGCCCGGGTCAGCGGGCGTTCCGACATCGACGTGATGGACAACGCCCAGTGGATCGGCGGGCCGGTGCGCAAGTCCACCGGCTACGAGGCGGCCTGCCTGTTCGCCTTCGCGGTCGCGGCCCTGCTGGCGGCGCTGGTCCTGGTCGGGCAGACGGTCGCGCGGTACGCCGCGGGCGCGGCCGGCGAGCTGCGGGTGCTGCAGGCCGTGGGCCTGACCAGGCGGCAGGCGGCGGCCTGGGCCGCGATCGCGCCCGGCCTGGCGGCCGCCGCGGGCGCCACCGTCGGCGTGGCGGCCGCGCTCACCGCCTCGCTGTGGACGCCGATCGGCCTGGCTTCGCTGGCCGAGCCCGATCCCGGGTTCGACGCCGACTGGCTGGTGCTCACCACTGGCTGGGCCGTCGCGGTGCTGCTGGTCGCGGGCGGCGCCGCCGCCCTGACCTGGTCCGCGCTGTCGGCCGGGCGGGTCCGCGCGGCCCCCCGCGCGTCGGCGGTGGCCGCCGTCGTCGGGCGGCTGCCAGTCGCCGCCATGGTCGGCGCGCGGTTCGCGTTCGAGCCCGGCCGGGGCCGGGCCGCGGTGCCGGTCTTCCCCGCGGTGGCCGGCGCGGTGGCCGGCGTGCTCGGCGTGCTGGCCGCGTTCACGTTCTCCGCCGGGATATCCGACGCGACCGCCAACCCGGCCCGGTTCGGCACCACCTGGCAGCTGACGTCATTCTACGGCCACAACGGGCAGGATTTCGGCCCGGCCGGGCAGGTCTCGCGCGCGGTGGCGGCGAGCCGCGACGTCGCCGGGTTCCTCGACGTCCGCATCGGCGGCGCCCAGGCCGGCGGCGTCTCCGTGGAGAGCTTCACCTACACCCCGGTAGCCGGGAAACGGGTGCCGGTCGTGCTGACCGCCGGCCGCCTGCCCGGTACCGCCGCCGAGATCACGCTGGCCCCCACGACGGCGCGCAAGCTGCACGCCGTCGTCGGTTCCGTGCTGCGGCTCGGCGGCGGAACCGCCCCGCGCACGATGACCGTGTCCGGCATCGGTTTCGTCCCGGCCGGACCGCACAACACCTACGACGAGGGCGCCTGGCTGACCCCGGCCGGATTCGACCGGCTGTTCAGCGGCGCGCACTACAGCTTCAAGTTCCACGCCGCCCTGGTCAGCCTGCGCCCGGGCGTTGACCCTGACCGCGCGGGCCGTGCCCTCACCGCCCTCGCGGCGAAGATCAAGGGCGGCGCGGCGTTCCGGTTCGCGCCGCCGGACCCGGCCCAGCCGCTGACGACGCTCAGCGACCTGGCCGTGCTGCCGACGGCCCTCGGCGGGTTCCTCGCGCTGATCGCCATGGGCGCCGTCGGCTACGCGCTCGGCAGCGCGGTGAGCCGGCGCGGGCACGAGCTCGCGGTGCTCCGCGCGCTCGGCGTGACCGGCAGGCAGGCCCGCCTGGTGATCGTCATCCAGGCCACCTTGCTGGCGCTGGCCGGCCTCGCGGCCGGCATACCGCTCGGCCTGGCCGTCGGACGCGCCGTCTGGCGGGTGGTGGCGGACTTCACCCCGCTGGCCTACCAGCCGCCGTTCTCCCCCTGGGCGCTGATCCTCATCGCGCCGGCCGCCTTGCTGGCCGCGAACCTGCTCGCCCTGTGGCCGGGCTGGCGGGCCGCGCGGGTGCGGCCGGGCCAGGTGCTGCGCACCGAGTAGCCCGGGCCCGCCAGATTCGTCCCGTTACCCGGTAGCGTTGCCTCCGTGCCAGAAACGGACGAAGTGGTCGAGCGCATCCTCACCACGTATGACACGATCACGGTCGTCGGGGCGAGCGCGCACCCGTCCAAGGCCGCGCACAATGTTCCGGCCGACATGCAGCGCCACGGCTGGCGGATCATCCCGGTCAACCCGCGCGGCGGCCTGATCCTCGACGAGCCCGCCTACCCGGCCCTCGCCGGGCTGCCGGGGCCAGCCGGGCTCGTCGACGTGTTCCGTCCCTCGGCGCGGGCGGCCGACGTCGCGCGGCAGGCGGTCGCGGCCGGCGCGACCGCGCTGTGGCTGCAGCTGCGCATCGTCTCGGCCGAGGCGGCCGAGATCGCCGCCGCCGCGGGCCTGCTCTACGTGGAGAACCGCTGCATCTCGATCGAGCGGCGCCGCCTGCGGCTTGAGGCGCCGCGCGGCTGCCGGGCGGTCAGCGAGGCGGACGGGGGCGGCTGGTGACCCACCCGCTCGACAACCCGGTCCTCGCCTCGCTGACCGGGGCGCACGCGGGACTGGCGCTGACCAAGGGACGGGTGGCGCGCTACCCGGCCGACGTCAGCCCGTTCGCCGGCCTGCCAGCTGAGCCGTCCGAGGCCGACTGGGCGGACGCGGCCGACCTGTTCAGCCCCGGGGAGAGCGCCGCCTTCCCGGTGGACCGGCCGGCGCCGCCGGCTGGCTGGGAGGTGACCTGGCTCGGGGAGGGCGTCCAGCTGACCGGTGCCGGGGTGGCCGCCGAGCCCGACCCCGAGGCGGTGCTCCTCGGGCCGGCCGATGTGCCCGACATGCTCAGCCTGACCGACCGGACGAAGCCGGGGCCGTTCCTGCCGCGGACCATCGAGCTTGGCCGTTACCTCGGCATCAGGCGGGACGGGCAGCTGATCGCGATGGCCGGGGAACGCCTGCGGCCGCCCGGCTGGACCGAGATCAGCGCGGTCTGCACCGACCCCGCCTGGCGCGGCCACGGTCTCGCCTCCCGGCTGACCCGCGCCGTCGCGGCCGGCATCACCGCCCGCGGCGAGACGCCGTTCCTGCACGCCGTCACGACCAACGTGAACGCGATCAGGCTGTACGAGGAACTCGGCTTCGCCGTCCGCCGCGAGGTCACGTTCCCCGTCTTCACCCGCACGGAAGCGGGGCTGCCCGGGCGGGCCAGCTAGCGGACCTGCCCGTCTTCCAGGGCCGGCCGGCGTGTCCTGTCCAATGCGGATATATCCGGTGGCCTAATGTCACCGCCCGCCGCATACTCAGGGCATGGCGACCGGGTGGTGGCGCGGGCTCCCGCGTCTCGCGGGGGCGGCACGACGCGCACGGGGGAGCGGCCAGCGGGGCGCGGCGGCCGGCGCCGGTGACGCCGCCGCGGAACACGATCACGAGACCGCGGAGCTGACCAAAAGCTACTGGCGCGCCTACGACGAGCGGATGGCCACCGTCAAGTTCAGTGACGTCGGCCGCCGGTTCCCGGCCCTGATCGGCCAGGCGCTGAGCCTCGGCTGGTCGGCCAGCAGACGCGACACCGCCGCGACGATCGGGCTCAACCTGGCCTCGGGCGTGTTCGGCGGGTACGCGCTGTTCGCCACCACGGGCGTGCTGCAGGCGCTGTTCGCGGGCGGACCCACGCCGCAGCGGGTGCGGGCGGCGCTGCCGTCGCTGATCCTGGTCGCCGTCGCCACGGCGGTCCGCTCGAGCGTGTCGACCGCGGCGGGCTGGGCCCAGAGCCGCCTTGAGCCGCAGGTCGACCAGGTCGTCGAGGTGCGGCTGTACGACCTGACCAGCCAGGTGGAACTGGCCGCGTTCGACGATCCCGACTTCCACGACCGGATGCAGCGGGCCCGGGACCGGGGCGTGGGCTCGGCCTCAGCCCTGGTCAACGACGTAATCAATTTCGTCACCGCGTTCTCCGCGCTGGCCTCGGCGGCCGTGGTGGTCGGGGTGCTGCAGCCCGTCCTGCTCGCCGTGCTGCTGCTGGCGCAGCTGCCGGGTGCGTGGGCGGCGGTCCGTTCCGCCAGGATCAACTACCTGACCAGGTTCGCGCTGATCGACTCCTACCGGCGCAAGTACATCCTGGCCAGCCTCATCGCCGAGCGGCGGACCGCCGCCGAGCTGCGCTCGTTCACCATGCGCGCCTTCCTGCTCGGCCGGGTGTCCCGGCTGGCCGCCTACGCGCGGAACGCCGAGCTCACGGCGGCCCGCCAGCAGACGGTGACCAAGGTGATCGGCAGCTCGCTCGGCGGCCTCGCCACCGCCGGGGTGTACCTGGTGCTCGGCCTGCTGCTGGCCACCGGGTACCTGGCCCTGTCGGTCGCCGGCACGGCGGTGCTCGCGCTCCGGTCGGCCGCCGGGTCGCTGCAGCAGCTGATGTACTCGGTCAACCAGTGCTACGAGGACGGTCTCTACTTCTCCGACTACGTCGCCTTCTGCGACGACGCGCGGGCCAGGATCCAGCCGCCGGGTACCGCCGACGCGCCGCCGGGATTTTCCCGTATCGTCGCGGCCGGTGTCACCTTCAGCTACCCGGGGGCGGACGACCCGTCGCTGCACGAGGTGTCGGTCGAGATCGGCCGCGGCGAGGTGGTCGCGCTCGTCGGGGAGAACGGCTCGGGCAAGACCACCCTGGCCAAGATCCTGGCCGGCCTGTACCGGCCCCAGGACGGCACCGTGCACTGGGACGACGTCTCGATCGCGGACGTGAACGGCGAGCCGCTGCGCGAGCGTATCGCCGTCATCGCACAGGACCACGGCAACTGGCCGCTGACCGTCCGCGACAACATCCTGATGGGCCGGCTCCTCGACGACGCACAGCTCGCGTCCGCCACCGCCGCCTCCGGCGCCGACACGGTGATCGCCGAGCTCGCCCGCGGCTACGACACGCTGCTCGCGCGGCAGTTCAAGGACGGCGCCGAGCTGTCAGGCGGCCAGTGGCAGCGCATCGCCGCCGCCCGCGGCTTCTACCGCACCGCCCCGCTGCTGATCATGGACGAGCCGACCGCCGCCCTGGACGCCCGGGCCGAGTACGCCCTGTTCTCCGCGCTGCGCACCCTCGCGAAGGACCGCACGGTGCTGATCATCACCCACCGGCTGGCCTCGGTCAGGCACGCCGACCGCGTCTACGTCCTCGCCCGCGGGCGGGTCATCGAGTCCGGCACGCACACAGAGCTGCTGGCCCTAGGCGGCCAGTACGCCGAGCTCTACACCCTCCAGGCCTCCCAGTACGACGACTCAACCTGACACCCGCACCGGCACCCGCACCGGCACCCGCGCCGGCACCCGCACCGGCACCCGCACCCGGACCCGCACCCGGACCCGCACCCGGACCCGCACCCGCACCACGGCCAGCCCGCCCCTGCCAGGCGGCGGGTGACCATAGCGGCTGATGTTGCGGGTGGAGTTATCGTTCTGGAAACTTTTATCTATATGGAAACTTACGTGTACTAGAGCGCGAAAAAACTCCAAGATCTTTCGCTCTGCCAGCGGATTAGTCTCATCAGCCGCTTGCGCATCGCTGGGCGCGGGTTCGGAAGTGCCCTAGCTCAACCAGCGTCAAGGAGCGCGATCAGCCGCGCGGTCGCCACCGCGCGGTAGGCGTCCGCGCACAGCTCGGCCAGCTCCTCCCAGTCGACGTCGCCGTCGAGACGCACCCCGATCCAGCCGCGTCCGCCGACGTAAGGCGGGCGGAAGAAGCGGCCAGGCGACGAGCCCACCAGGGCCTCCTGGGCGCCAGGCAGCCCGGCGCACCACAGGTGCGGGAAATCGTCGGCATGGTGGCCGGACACCCACAGGGTGACGAACGACTTCTTCCCGCCCGCGAACCAGGTTGGTGCGCCGTGCGACGGCCGCTCCGTCACTTCCGGCAGCGCCAGGCAGATCTCCCGCAACCGTGCGTCAAGGTCGGTATCCACGTGATAAGCCTCCCACCGTGGTCGCCCCGGCGCCGGCAAGCCGCGCCTCCTGACCGTGCGCCCTCCGTCCCGCTGTTTACCGCACCCCGCCGGGGGAAGCTTGCCGTGCTCGGCGGAGGAATCTGGCCGGAGAAAAACGGTTAGTGAGAGCTGAGGAAAATCGTAAGCTTCAGGTGAACGCCCGGTAATGGGCGTTGTCAGTGGGGCCGGTTAGGGTGGTTGCGTGCGGCAGGGGGCGTGATCCGCGTGGGGTGGCGGGAGTCCGCTATATTCAGATAAATACGATTGGAAAAGATAGATTTATGCGGAAGGACCTGGCGCCGGCTTGATCACGTTCGAGGCAGTCACGAAACGGTACCCGGACGGAACGGTGGCCGTCGACGCTCTTGACCTGCAGGTACCAGACGGCAAGACGATGGTGCTCGTCGGGCCGAGCGGATGCGGCAAGACGACCTCGCTGCGCATGATCAACCGCCTCATCGAGCCGACCGAGGGCACCATCCTGCTCGACGGCCGCGACATCAGGCAAGGCAACCCGGCCCACTTGCGCCGTGGCATCGGCTACGTCATCCAGCAGACCGGGCTCTTCCCGCACCGCACGATCGAGGACAACATCGCCACGGTGCCGGTGCTGAACGGCTGGCCGCGCAAGAAGGCCCGTGACCGCGCGCAGGAGCTGCTCACGCAGGTAGGCCTTGAGCCGGAGCTGGCCAAGCGCTACCCGCACCAGCTGTCCGGCGGCCAGCAGCAGCGGGTCGGCGTCGCCCGGGCGCTCGCCGCCGACCCGCCCGTGCTGCTGATGGACGAGCCGTTCAGCGCCGTCGACCCGGTGGTGCGCGCCTCGCTGCAGAACCTGCTGCTGTCGCTGCAGGCCGAGCTGCGCAAGACGATCGTCCTGGTCACCCACGACATCGAAGAGGCCATCAAGGTCGGCGACGTGGTGGCGCTTTTCCGCCCGCACGGCAAGATCGCCCAGCTTGCTCCGCCCGAGGAACTGCTCGCCAGGCCGGCGGACGACTACGTGGCGGGCTTCGTCGGCTTCGACCGGGGCATCCGCCGCCTGTCGTTCGTCCCCACCAGCGAGCTGCGGTTGTCCCCGGCCGCGGTACTGCCGGCCGACGCGACCGTGGCCCAGGCGAGGGCCGTCGGCGAACAGTGGATCCTGGTGACAGAAACGCCGGATGGTGCCCCGCGTGGCTGGGTCAGTGCGTCCGGGCTAGCCGCACTGCCCGACGACGCTCCGCTGAGCCAGGCACGGACCGAAGCTGGCGGCCACTCCTTCACCCTCGGCACCGACTCCATGCGGGCCGCGCTCGACGCCGCCGTGCTGTCGCCCGCGGGGCAGGCGGTCGGCGTCGACGGCGCCGGCCGGGTGCTCGGCGTCGCCAGCTTCGACCAGCTGCGCACCGCCATCCAGGCAGCCGAGGCCGAGCGCGACCAGGAGTTCGGCGCCGCGGCGGAGGCGCCGCGGCCATGATGTGGTCCTGGATACCCCAGAACTGGTCGCTGATCTGGAACCTGACCTGGGAGAACGCGAAGCTCGGTGTCCTTCCGGCGATATACGGGCTGATCATCTCGCTGCCGGTCGGCATCATCGCCGCCCGCTGGCGGTGGGTGTACCCGCCGGTGCTGGCGGCGGTCAACATCCTCTACGCGGTTCCGTCGCTGGCCCTGTTCATCGCGCTGATCCCGGCGTTCGGGCTGACCGACACCACGGTGAGCATCGCGCTCACGGTGTTCTCGCTCTGTGTCATCCTGCCCAACGTGGTGGCCGGGCTGCAGGCCGTCCCCGCGTCGGTCAAGCAGGCGGCCACTGCCATGGGCTACGGACCGGCCCGCCGCCTGCTCACCGTCGAGCTGCCGCTGGCCGTCCCTGTGATCATCGCCGGGCTCCGGATCGGCGTCGTGTCCGGCATCAGCCTGGCCAGCGTCGGCCAGCTGATCGGGGTATCCAGCCTCGGCTACCTGTTCACCGACGGGCTGCAGCGGTCTTTCCCGACCGAGATCTACGTCGGCCTCGTCCTGGTGATCGTGCTGGCCCTGGTCTGCGACCTGATCCTGGTCGCGGTCAGGCGCGCCCTGACCCCGTGGGCGGTGCGGGCATGAGAGGAACCAGCCGATGAGCTTCTTCTCCTACGCCTGGGACTGGATCACCACCTCGGCCAACTGGCACGGTTCGGGCTCCATCCCGCAGCAGCTGCTCGCCCACCTCGGCTACAGCGCGCTGCCGCTGGTGATCGCCGCCGTCATCGGGGTCGTGGCGGGGGTGCTGATCGGGCACCGCGGCGGGGCGGCCGCCAACATCGTGATCAATGTCGCCAACGCCTGGCGTGCGATCCCCACCCTCGGACTGCTCACCCTGCTGGCCGTGTTCCTCGGCTTCTCACCGCTCACCTGGCTGCTGCCGCTGGTCGTCCTGGCGATCCCGCCGATCCTCATCAACGCCTGCGCGGGCGTGGCGGGAGTCGACCCGGGGGTGCGGGACGCGGCCGTCGGCGTGGGCATGACCACCTGGCAGCAGATCATCCGGGTGGAAGTGCCGATCGCGCTGCCGCTCATCCTGCTCGGCCTGCGCACCTCGGCCATCTTCGTGGTCGCGACCGCCACCATCGCCGCCTACATCGGCCTCGGCGGTCTCGGCCGGTTCATCATCGACGGCCTGGACAGCAGCCAGTACGGCCCGGTAGCGGGCGGCGCGCTGCTCGTAGTCCTGCTCGCCATCGTCGTCCTCGCTCTTTTCGCCGGCCTGCAAAGGCTGGTTGTCCCGGCAGGCCTGCGCCAGCAGGCCAAGAACGAGCAATAAACCAACGGAGGAAACCAATATGACGTTCCGGATCACCGCTGCCAGCGGGATCGCCACCCTCGCGGTCGTCGGCCTCGCGGCCCTGACCGCGTGCTCAAGCAGTAGTTCCTCGAGTTCGACGTCCGCCGCGGGCAGCACCGCGAGCGCGTCGTCGTCGTCCAGCGGCTCCAACCCGCTGTCCGGCGGCAGCGGGGGCTCGGGCACGGTCGTGATCGGGTCGGCCAACTTCCCCGAGAACGAGGTGCTGGCCGAGGTCTACGCGCTGGCCCTGCAGGCCAAGGGAGTCAAGGTCAGCACCAAGCTCAACATCGGCGCCCGTGAGGTCTACTACCCGCAGGTGGAGAAGGGCGCTATCGACATCATCCCCGAGTACAACGGCACCCTGCTGACGGTCGAGGCCGACCCGACTTCGACGGCGAAGACCACCACCGCGGTCGACGCCGCCCTGGCCGAGAAGCTGCCGTCGACGCTCACCGTGCTCAACTCGGCCCCTGCCCAGGACAGCGACTCGATCACGGTCACCCAGGCGACCGCGAACAAGTACCACCTGAAGTCGATCGCCGACCTCGCGCCTTACGCGTCGCAGATGGTGCTCGGCGGCCCGCCGGAGTTCAAGACCCGCACGGACGGCATCGCGGGCCTGAAGGCCAACTACGGCCTGACGTTCAAGAGCTTCGACCCGCTGGACACCTCAGGTCCGATCACCCTGTCCGCCCTCACTAGCGGCAAGGTGCAGGCCGCGGACGTGTTCACCACCACGCCGCAGATCACCACCGACAAGCTCGTCTCGCTCAGCGACCCGAAGTTCAACTTCGCCGCCCAGAACGTCATCCCGCTGGTCTACAAGCCGGCGCTGACCTCCACGATCAGCAGCGCGCTGAACGCGGTGTCGGCCAAGCTGACCACGGCCGCGCTCCTTGAGCTGGACACCAAGGTCATCACCGACAAGGAGAACTACACCACCGCCGCTCAGGACTGGCTGCAGTCCGTCGGGCTCAGCTAACCGCGCGTTAAGGCATCTCCCGGTGCCCCTGGCGCTACTCGCGGGAGTAGCGTCGGGGGCGTGCGGATCACTGACATCACCGTCGTCCTTCACGAACGCCGGCCGGCCCGCTCGGCCAGCTTCGGTCCGGCCCGGCCGGTGCCGCTCGGCGTGCTGCGGATCGAGACCGACGAGGGCATCGAGGGCAACGCGTTCCTGTCCAGCCCGGGTCCGGGGCCGGTGCAGATCGCCGACCAGATCGTCAGCGTCGTCAAGCCGTGGCTGAACGGGCAGGACCCGCTCGACATCGGCCGCCACTGGCGCCGGCTCGAAAGCCTCGGCCACTACCTGTCGCCGCACACCGTCGGCACCGTCGACATCGCGCTGTGGGACATCGCGGGCAAGGCGGCCGGGCTGCCGGTGCACCGCCTGCTCGGTACCTGCCGGGACCGCATCCCCGCGTACTTCTCGACCGCCCACCACCAGGAGGCGGGCCAGTACGCGGAAGAAGCCGCCTACTGGCAGGGGCAAGGCTGGAAAGGCTACAAGATCCACCCGCCGCGCGCCCCCTGGCTGCCGGCCGGCGGCGCACCGCCGGTCAGCTTCGACATCGAGGCCTGCGCGGCGGTACGGGACGCGGTCGGCGACGACATGACGCTGATGCTGGACTCCGCGTGGAGTTACTCCTACACCGACGGGCTGCGGGTCGGGCAGGCGATCCAGGACCTCGGCTATCACTGGTACGAGGACCCGTTCCCTACCCACGACATGCACAACTACGTGCGGCTCGGCAGGCACCTGAGCATCCCGCTGCTCGCCACCGAGGTCAGCCCGGGCGGCCTGGCCGCGCTGCCGCCGTGGATCACCAGCGGCGCCACCGATTTCCTGCGCGGCGACGTGGTCATCAAGGGCGGCATCACCGGCCTGATGAAGATCGCCCACCTGGCCGAGGCGTTCGGGATGAACTGCGAGGTGCACGACTCCTACAACGCGCTCAACAACGTCGCCGCCCGCCACGTCATGATGGCCATCGACAACTGCGACTGGCTCGAAGTGCTGGCGTTCAACCGGACCGGCGACCACAGCCTTGCCCACTTCGGCTACGGCCTCACCGAGCCGTTCCAGGTCGACGCCAGCGGCGACGTGCACGCCCCGACAGGCCCCGGCCTCGGCGTCGGCATCGACTGGCACCTGATCCGTTCGGCCGTGTCCTCTGTCGCCTCATGAGCGGCCCGGCCGCCGCTAGTCGCCCGGTGCGAGTACCAGGTAGGAGAACCGGCGCACGTGCGGCGCCCAGGCCTGGAAGGCGGTCAGGTCAGGCAGCGTGACCAGCGCGCTGGTTGCCCCGACCGCGGCCGCCATGCGCTGCCACCCGGCTACTTCCGCTGCCGGGACCTGTCCGATGATCGCGTTCCGCCAGGCCCTCCCGTCCTTCTGGGGCGACAGGCCGGCGGTGAAACTGGCCCAGCCGCCGCTGGCTTCTTCGCGCAGCGCTACCCGGCGCGTCAGTCCGCCGCTTACCGCTGAGAGCGGGTCAGGGGCGGCGTCGAGCACGCTGGCGGAGACCCGGGCGTCGAGGGTGAGCATCGCCAGCAGAACCGCCACGGCCTGGTATTCGCCGCCGAGGAAGGCGGCCGCTGGTGACAGGTCGCGGGTCGACCGCAGCATCCGGTACACGTTGAACAGGCGCTTGGCGTCACGCGGCGTCCGCACGAACGGACCGAGGCCACCGAGGAAAAGCAGTTCATCCTCGGTCAGGCGCCGCGCCCGCAGGCCGCTCGCCGAAGCTTCGCTGGCTTGGTTCCCGGTCGCCGTCTGGATCGCCGCGACCTGCGAGCCCGGCTCGGCCCCGATGTCCGCCGCTGGTTCAGGAGCGGGCGCGGGGGCGACGATCTCCCCGGGAGCCGCTCCGGACTGCCGGGCCTGGGCTACCGCCGCCGCTGGCCCGGCCGTCGTGTCCGCGACGGCGGGCTCGCCGGCCAGTCGCCGGACCAGCAGTCCCAGCTGGTCGCCGCGGAATGACGGCAGCGAGAAGGGGATGTTGAAGATCTTCTGCAGGTAGTCGGCGGGCGCCGCCTCGGCCAGGTGGCCGCCTTGGCGCGGCCCGTCGCCTTGCGCCAGGATCCCCGGGTACTGCTCACGCAGCGACTGGACCAGCCAGCGCGGGTCGACGCCGACCACGACGACGAACAGGTCGAGGGCAAGCAGCAGGTGCACCGCCTCCAGCACCTCGACAACCTGCTGAGGCCGGCAGCGGTCGAGGTCATCGATGTAGAGGACGATCCGGTCTACCCGGCGCGGCTGGGCACCGGAGTCGACGTCGGCGACGGCGTCTTCATCGGGCATGGTCGCCTTGCGCTGCTCGTCGAGCACCCGGACCAGGTGCTTGAAGTCCTTCCTGATGGTCGAGACGAGGCCGAGCTGTCCTGAGTAGTCCACGCTCGCGGCCCGCTCGGCGAGGAACGTGTACAGCCGCTGGCCCGGTGCCAGCCCGACGAGCTCTCTGCGCATCCCCTCGATGTCCGCGCTCACCCGTCGTAGCTCCGCCTCGGCGGCCCGCTCGGTGGACTCGGCGTGGCGGAGGCGGTCCCGTGCCGACTTGATCGCCTGGTCCGACCTGGCATCCGCATCGGATGCCGCCTGGGCCGCGACTGACCGCAAGGCCGCGAGGCCAGAGCTCGTCCGGCGGGCCAGGGTGAGCGCGCTGCCGAGCACGAGCGCGACGGTGCCGATCGCGCCGCTGTCCCGCAGCCGGGGCGCCCAGCTGACCGGGATCACGCTGCCTGCCAGGGTGACGAGCAGGGCGGCCACGCAGAGCGCCGCCAGGGCCCAGGCCACTCGCTGGCCCGCGATCGCGCGCAGGGCCTGCCCGTCCCGGCTGATTCCGTCCAGCTCGTCGGCGAGCAGCTCGCCCTGCGTCACCTCATCCTCGATGCCCAGGCGGCGCCACGCCCGGTCGAGCTGCTTCCGCAGTGCCGGAGCGTTCAGCGCGGCGGTCGCCAGCTGCCGCGCCGTCACCCGCCTGTTCTGGCGCGCGTCGCGGACCTGGACGGCCAGCGCCTCGCTCTGCTGCCTGGCTTGCGCCGCGCGGGCCTTGAGCTCCTTCGTGGCGACAAGCCCGTCGGCGATTTCGACCCGCAGCCGCTCAGCCTCCGCCTGGACCGTTGGCGGTGCTTCCCGCGGCGGGGTGAGCGCGTCCGCCATCGCGCTGAAGATCTCGTCGCCGAGACTGGCCCACAGGTTGGCGTCCGCGTAGTGCCAGGCGTTGAAGCCGATCTGCACCACGTCGCGGACACAGCCGGGCTGGCCGCGGAGCGCTTCGATCTCACCGCGGAGCAAGCCCATGAATGTGCTCTTGCCCGCCCCCCATTCGGCGAACAGCCCGATCGACACCGGCATGGGCGTCTCCCGCGCCGCGATCACCGACGCGAACATGGCTGCCCACACGCTGTGCTCGAGGTCGTCCCTGTCTCGCTTGATGGCGCGGTTCGGATCGACCAGGTCCCGGTCGAACCCACCCGCCAGGCGGACCGCGAGCAGTTCGTCCCAGGGGTGACCAGGCTCGCTAGGTACGGCCGCCAGCACCGCGTCGAGCACGAGACCGGGCAGCTCTGCCGCGGACGTGCTCAGCGCGGAAAGGAGCGGTGCCTCGAGGGGCGGGTCGTCGGCCAGCACGGCGGCCGCGAGAAGGTGCCTGGCGTGTACCCGGCGACTGCCTGATGTTCGCTCGGCGAGCGTGACCGCGTGGTGAAGCATGCTCGCGAGGGCAGGAACCCGCAGCAGCTCCGCGAGCTGATCGGGCAACTGAGGCTCCCGGAAGTAGAAACCAGCGGACTCAAGGTGCTTGAAGAGGTCATCGGCCGTTTCGCCCTGGCGCTGAGCCAGGACGCTGAGCAGTCCGTCGGCGGTCTTGCCGTCCCTGGCGGCGAACGCTGACAGCAGGACCGCGGTGGCGTCTGGCACCTGGCGCAGGCGACCGGAGTCTTCGATGATCCGCCGCGCCGTCGCGCTAAGGCTGACCCCGGGAACCTCCCCGGCCTCTGGGACCGTCCCGGTCTCCTCAGGGAGCACCTCGGGGGTAAGCGCCGGCTCCGCGGCGACGAGCGTGCCGGCCGAATCGGGGGCGTGCCCGTCGCCGCCGAGGTAAGCCGTTCCCCAGTGGTCGCCGGAACCGTAGACGAGCAGCCCGACGCCGTCCGGGCCAACGAGCGCGGCTTGCGTCTCGAGATCGCGGGAGCTGAACTCGTCAAGCTCCGGCAGGGTCCGCCACCAGCCGACCTCGTGCGAGTCGGTGTACATCCGGGCGGCGTCTCGCCGCAGCAGGCGGAGCTCCGCCGGGGACAGGATGAACTCCTCGCCTCCGCCGGCCGAGCCGCCGCCGTCGTTCTCGCCCGGGCCAGCCTCAAGGTAGCCGTCGACGACCACGTACCGGCTCTGGGCGTCGGACCAGGCGCGGCCGTAGAGCAGGCCGCCCGTGACGCGCCGCTCGGCGACGGCAAGCTCCGCGGCGTTCCGCAGCTCGCCAGTGAGCCGGGGCTCCAGCAGCACGGCGCCGTCAGCGCTTGAGAATGCCTTGTACCCGAGATACTCGCTGCGCGGCCGGAACTCGACCGCTACCGCTTCCCCGCCGGGCTGGAATACGGCCCCGTCGGTCATGCGAGCAACCCCTTCCCGAGGCCTGCGGGGGCGTCCGTTCCCGGTTGCGGCTTTCGCGCTGGAGGTTAGGCCCGTTCCATTGTGGCCTGACTTGCGCGGGCGTGCGGCGTACTGGCGCGAGTACGGCCGGCTTCGCCGCCTTTCTCGCCGTGCCATCATGAGTGACCCAACATCGGCGGCAGGTATTGTCATGCAGAGACGGCTTGGTCCGGGGGACAGCGGAGGGTGTGAATGGTCGAGATCAAGACGGCGGGGGAGATCGAGGCAATCGGAGCGGCCGGGCAGGTGGTCGCCGACATCCTCGCCGCGGCGCGGGCCGTCGCCGGGCCGGGCGTCACCCTCAAGGAGCTCGACATGGCGGCCAGGGAGATCCTGGCCAAAGCCGGCGCCACCTCGCCGTTCCTCAACTACCACCCGGGATTCGCCCCGGTGCCCTACCCGGCGGTGATCTGCACGTCGGTCAACGACGCGGCCCTGCACGGGATACCTGACGACTACCGGCTGCGCGACGGCGACCTGCTCAGCGTGGACGCGGGTGCCACCCTGGACGGCTGGGTGGGTGACGCCGCCGTCTCGTTCAGCATCGGCTCGCCCGCCAAAGGCGACCCGCAGCTCATCGTGACCACCGAGGCGGCCCTGGCGGCGGGGATCGCCGCCGCCCGCCCCGGCGGCAAGCTTGGTGACATCTCGGCCGCGATCGGCGCGGTCGGCAAGGCGGGCGGTTACGGCATCTCCACCGACCTCGGCGGCCACGGCGTCGGGCGCACCATGCACGAGGACCCGCATATCCCCAACCGGGGCAAGGCCGGCCGCGGCCTGAAGCTGGTCCCCGGTCTCGTGATCGCGATCGAGCCGTGGTTCATCGCGGGCGGCGACGACGGCATCTACCTGGACGAAGACGGCTGGACGATCCGCACCGCCGACGGCAGCCGCGCCGCCCACGCCGAGCACACCATCGCTGTCACCGCCGACGGCCCGGTCATCCTCACCGCCCCGGCCCCGCTGCCCCGCTAACCGGGCGCCGCCCGTCGCCACCCCACCCCGGCCCCAGCCCGATCCCAGCCCCAGCCCGATCCAGCCCCGGCCCGATCCCGGCCTGATAACAGCAAGAAGCGCCGTCGGCGCAATCATTGGGTGTCCTTGTCGCCCGTATTCGGCCGTAAGGACACCCGGTCTTTTATTGACTCTGATACAGCAAGAAGCGGCACGCCTCGTCAAGCCAGCTGGTGCGGCACGCCTGGTTACGTCAGCTGGTCCGGCCCGCCTCGTTAGCCCAGCTGGTACAGCCTGGTCAGCGGCAGCGCGCCGGCCTCGTGGACCGGCACCGGCGAACCGTCGACCGTGACCGCGGCGTCGCCAGGCGGCACCGATACCCGCGGCACGTGCGTGTTGCGGCACATGTCGGCCCTGGTCAGCCCGCGCGCGCCGTGCACCGGCAGGTACCGGGCCCCGGCGGGGAGCGCGGCCCGCAGCGCCACGTCGTCGAGCACGGAGGCGGCGACGAACAACGCGGACAGGTCCCGCGGCGCGTCGCCCAGCCCGCCGAAGAACGGGGCCATCACCCGCGGCTGGGTGATCCTGGTCGATCCAGACCCGGACCCGGAGGCGCCCCAGGCGACGAACCCGGACTTGAGTACCAGCTCAGGCGCGGTGCCGAACCTGGCTGGATCCCACAGCACGATGTCCGCCAGCCGCCCGGCCGTCAGCGATCCCACGTGCTCGGCCAGCCCGTGGGCGATCGCCGGGTTCAGCGTGATCTTGGCCAGGTAGCGCAGCACCCGCTCGTTGTTCGCGGTATCGGGTCCGGTCTCGCCGCGCAGCGCGGCCTGCACGTGCGCCAGCTGCCAGGTACGGCGGGCCACCTCACCGATCCGGCCCATGCCCATCGAGTCGGAGTTGATGATCGGGATCGCGCCCAGGTCGTGCAGGAAGTTCTCCGCCGCGATGCCGTGCCTGCGCACCCGCGAGGCCGCGATGCCCGCGTCGCTGCCGATCCGGGCGTGCAGCTTGTGCACGGTCATCGTCATCGGCAGCAGCTCCGCCGCGGTGGCCACGGTCAGCGGCAGCGTCGGCGTCGTCGACGAGCCGAGGACGTGCGGGTGACCGAGGATCTCGAGGATGTCCGGGTGCCCGCCGCCGCCCTCCACGTGATACGCGTGCACGGTCCGGCCGGCGGTCGCCGCGATCGTGTCCGCGAGGTACCCCGACTCGTTCAGCGTGTCGGTGTGCAGCGCCACCGGCAGCCCGGCCGCCTCGGCCACGGTCAGGCAGGTGTCGACCTGCTCGGGGGTCGCGCCCCAGTCCTCGTGCACCTTGAATCCGCCCGCCCCGGACTCGACCGCCGCCTCGAGCAGCGCCGCCGACCGGGACGACCCGCGGGCCAGGAACGCGGCGTTCAGCGGCGTCCCCGCCCAGCCGGCGATCAGCGCGCGCAGGTTGCGGGCCGGGTTGGCGCCGACGTCCCAGACGCCGCCGGTGCCCATCCCGACGATCGTGGTGATGCCCGCCGACAGCGCCGTCGGCGCGACCGCCGGACTGGACAGGTGCACGTGCGAGTCGATGAGCCCCGTGGTGGCGATCAGCCCGTCGCCCGCCACGATCGCCGTGTGCGAGTCCACGACCAGGTCGACGCCCGCCTGCACGTCCGGGTTGCCGGCCCGGCCGGTCCCGGCGATGCGCCCGCCGGCCACGCCGATCGACGTCTTGCGGACCCCGAGGACCGGGTCGAGGACCAGCACGTTGGTGATGATGAGGTCAAGCGCGCTGCCGCGGCCCCCGGCCCGCGCGGCTGACGGCCGGGGCCGGCCCGCGTCCGCGGTGACCAGCACGCCGTCCCGTGCGGTCTTCCCGCACCCGGCGACGAGCTCGTCCCCGGGATCGACGTCGTCGGCCTCGACCTCGACCCACAGGCCGGTGTCGGCCAGCCGCACCCGGTCCCCGGTGGTCGGCCCGTAGCGCCGCGCGTACTCCGCGCGGTCCATCACGCAGGCATCCCCGGGGTGACGATGACGGTGACCGTCCGGTCCTGTCCGGCCGGAAGCAGGAGCGCCTCGCCCGCCGGCAGGTCAAGGCGGCACCGCGGCGGCGGACTGGCCGTCGCGCCGCCGGTGCCGGCGGTCTCGCCGTCCAGGTCATCCGCCCGAACGGAGGCGGCGTCCTCCAGCCCCGCCAGCCGCACCTGAACGGCCGGGTTGACCTGGTCGAGCGGGTAGTGCGAGGAGATCCACACGTCGCGCGGCCCGGTGTTGCGCAGCCGGGCCGTGCGCCGGCCGGCGCCTGGCGCCAGCTCGATCGACCCGGCCGCCGCCCGCACGGCACCGGGCGGATACTGCGGCGCGCTCGCGGTAAGCCGCCCCCGTTCCTCCTGGCCGGCCTGAACTTGGCTCTCCGCGGCCGGCGCCTGGCCGGCGATCTCGGCCGGGGCGGGCGGGCCGAAGGGGGCGTCGACGTGGACGAGGGTCGAGCCCCACGGGAACAGCGCTTCTACTTCGATCACCGGGACGACGGCGGCGACACCGGGCAGCAGCGAGCCGGCCGGTACGACCGCCTGGGCCCGCTCGATCACCGCCGCGAGGGGCAGGCCGTCCCAGGCCAGCTCGCAGATCTCGTCGCAGACCAGCGCGACCGCCTCGGTCGACCCGAGCGGGGCGCCGCGCGCCAGCCGCCGCCGCGCGAGGTCGGCGGCGGCCGCGAGCAGCAGCCGTTCGTGTTCCCTGGGCGTCAGGTGCACGTGTCTCCTCCGCTTAGGCCCGGCGGCTAACTCCGGGGCTTTCCCAGCATCTCAGGAACCCGCCGGCGCCGTGCGGCCAGGACTAACGGGTGCCCGCGGTCGCCGCCGGGCCGTAGAGGTCCGCCCGGCGGTCGGCGAGGTAGCTTCCTCCCGCCCCGTCGTTCAGGTCGGCGATGACCAGTTCCTCGCCGTCAGTCCCCGCCTGCGCGAGGATCTCGCCGCGGGGACCGCAGACGGTGCTGCGCCCGTTGTACTCGAAGACGTCGTCGGACCCGCAGTAGTTGGCGTAGACGATGCCGCAGCCGTTCTCGCACGCCCGGGCCCTGATGAGGAACTCCTGGACCTGCTCGCAGCCGGTCATGTTCGCGGTCGGCACGAGCACGGTCCTGGCGCCGTCGACCGCCAGCTGCCGGACCGCTTCCGGGAACTCCACGTCGTAGCAGATCAGCAGGCCCGTCCGGGTGCCGTCGAAGTCGAACGCGGCCGGCCGCTGGCCGCCCGCGGTGAACTGCGCCCGGTCCAGGTCGCCGTA
>DASYAD010000246.1:0-3918 GCA_036501515.1 Trebonia sp.
TACGGGTCGCTCGATGAGTTCCTCGACGTCTTCTGGCTCGTCCAGTCGACGCTCCATGACCGGTCGGACTGGGAACGGCTCGGCTACGAGTCGGTCCTCGACGGCGCCGCCGCCGGCCGGGTCTACGCGGAGGTCTTCGTCACCCCGGCCAGGCACCTGGCCGCCGGGCAGACCCTCGGGTCCGTGCTTGACGGCTTGTCCGCCGGCCTGGCGGCCGGCGACGCGGAGACGGGTTGCCAGACCCGGGTGATCGTGGACATGGACAAGGCCTACGGCGGCGAGGCGGGGCTCCAGCTGATGACCGAGCTGATCGAGCTGCGGCGAGCCGGCGCGCCGGGCACCGACCGCGTCATCGGCATCGGCATGGACTCCACCGAGCTCAACGTGGACCCGCTGTCGTTCGCGCCCGCTTACCGGGAGGCGGCCGCCGCGGGCATGCACAGGACCGGCCATCAGGGCGAGAACTCCCCGGCGGCCGCGGTCGGCGTGGTGGCCGTCGGGCTCGGCGCTGAGCGGATCGACCATGGCCTGTCGCTGGTCGATGACCCGGACCTGATGAGCTTCTTCGCGGAGCGTCGCATCCCGCTGACGATGTGCCCGACCTCGAACGTCCTCATCGCCAACGCCTACAGCGATGTCGGCCGCCACCCGCTGCCCGCGCTGCGCGCGGCGGGCGTCCTTGTCACGGTCAACACCGACGACCCCGCCCTCACCGACCTTGACCTGGCCCGTGAGTACGCCACCTGCGCGGCCGCCTGGAACTGGGACTTCGACCAGATGGTCGACATCGCACTGGACGGCGTCGAGGCCACCTGGCTTGACGACTCCGACAAGCGCGCCCTGTCCGCCCGTATCCGGGCGGAGGCCGCCCGCCTCCGCCCGACCGCCTGACCCAGCGACCGCCTAACGCCGCGACGGGACCACGGGCAGCCGATCCCGCCGCTGACGTCAGCAGTTGCAGTCGCAGCTGCCGCCGCAGGCGTCGCCGCACGCGTCGCCGCAGCAGTCGCAACTGCACTCGCAGCAGCAGTCCTCCCCGCAGTCACAGCAGCAGTTCTCGCAGCAGCCGGGCCTGCGGCGGACAGAGAGCAGGCCGGACAGGCCAGCGGCAGCAGGAAGGCCGCAGGCCGGCCGCGAGCCGGCGGCGCCCGCGAAAGAGGGGCCGCCGAGCGCAACTGGCCCGGCAGCGCGGGCGAACACGCGGCCGACCGAGCGGGCGAGCTCGTGCACGAGCAGGACGTGCACCAGGCGGCCGTCGGTGAACTCCACCTCGTTGAGCGCCAGCTTGATGCCGAGGAGCGCGTCGTCGCACAGGCGGCGGGCCTCGGTGAGATCCGCGCCGCAGGCGAGCAGCGGGTTCCACGCGCCGACCGCCTGGTCCGCGGTGAGGTCCTCGGCCGCGTCGACCAGGTGCGCGATCCGCCCGAAGAGGCGGCCCGCCTCGCTGAGGGCCGCCTGGTTGGCGGGCCTGCCCGCGAGCAGCGCCGTCTGCGCGAACGCCGCCGCGGTGGCGGTCTCGGTCGGCTCGGTGACCGTGAGCAGGGGAGTGCCGGGCCCCGCGGCCGCCTCGATGGCCGTCTGGCGGCCGATCGCCTCGGTCAGCACGCCGACCTCGAAGCCGAGCTCCCGGCCGGTCCTGGTACTCGCCGCCGCCCACCGGGTCGCGAGCGCGGTCGCCGCGCCGCGCACCCCCGGGCGGCCGAACGCGCCGTCGCCGTCGTCGGCGTGATCGCGGATCTTCGCCGCCGCGAGGACCAGCGACACGGTCGGGGCCAGCCGGGCGCAGTCACCGACGGCCACGTCCAGCTTCCGCATCCGGCGCAGGGCGCACCGCCCGGCCGTGCGCCGCTCGGGCGAGCCGTCGGCCTGGGCCTCGGCGAGCACCGAGATCACCAGCCCGTCGTAGTTGGTCGCCAGGCGCGCGGCCTGCCCGTGGTCGTCGCGCAGCGACAGGCACATCCCGCACAGGTGCGCCTGCCAGGCGGCCCCGAGCTCACCGCCAAGCCGGTGCCGGCACGGCCGAATGATCCCGAACACAGTCTCAGGCCTCCCACCGCGCGGCCCGCCCCGCGCTGCCGTACCGGCGCCAGGCACGGCCGCGGCCGCAACCTGAGGCGACTTCTTAAGGACTTACGCAGACATTAGCGAGCACCCAAGCCCCCCGCCATGGCGTGATGGTGAATGTTCGACCGAGACGCCTCGCGTGACCCCGGGCCCGAGATTCCGCGACCGACGGAATGGAGCCGCACTCGTTCGGGATAAGGGGCGAGGGTCGTGGCGGCGGCCGGCAGCGGCGCGCGGACCCCGGGCGGCGAGCGGCCGGTGCCCTCGGGTGATTATTCCAGTCGGTCCGGCGGGGCGGGCGTGGTCCAGGAGCGCACCTGCTCGGCCAGGGCGGTGACATGCTCCGTGGGCGTGGTCTTGACGATGCCGTGCCCCAGGTTGAACACGAACGGCCCTGCGCTCAGGGCGCGCAGGATGCGGTCTGTCTCATCGTGGAGCGCGGGGCCGCCGGCAACCAGGAGCTGGGGATCGAGGTTGCCCTGCACGCAGCGGCCCAGGCCGCGCTGCACCTTCTGCGCGGCCCACTCGAGGGGAACCGTCGCGTCCAGGCCGATGCAGTCCGCCCCCGTCGCCTCGGCGAAGCCGTCGTAGGCCAGCCCGGCGCCCCGGGGGAAGGCGATGACGGGAACGCCCGGGTACCTCGCCTTCAGCGCAGCGATGATGGCGGCGACCGGCCTGACGCACCAGCGCTCGAAGAGGGCGTCCGGGAGTATCCCGGCCCAGCTCTCGAACAGCTGGACCGCTTCCGCGCCCGCCTCGATCTGGCGCTCCAGGAACTGGGTGACGGCGGTCGTGAGCAAGTCGATCAGGGGCTGGAACCCGTCGGGGTCGCTCAGCGCCCACTGCTTGACGGCGGCGTGCTCTGATGCGCCGCCGCCGCGTCCCTCGACCATGTAGGTGGCGATGGTCCACGGCGCGCCGGCATAGCCGATCAGCGCGACTTCGGGAGGAAGGGCGCGGGTGAGCTGCCGTACCGTCTCGTAGACCGGAGCCAGCTCCTCATGGAGGCGGGAAGCGCTCAGGAAGTCCGCTATGTCCGCCGCCGATCGGACGGGGGGCGTCAGGACCGGCCCGTCGCCGGCCCGGTACTCCAGCGTCTGGCCCAGTGCGGCGGCGACCTGCGGAAGATCGGCGAAGAGAATGGCGGCATCGAGCGGGAAGCGGCGGATCGGCTGCAGGGTGACCTCGACAGCGTGCTCGGGCGAATTGCACAGCCCCACCATGCCCCCGGCGGCCTCACGGACCCGGTGATACTCGGGCAGGTACCGTCCGGCCTGCCGCATCAGCCATACCGGCGGCCGTTCGGTGCGCTCTCCCGCGAGCGCGCGCAGGAGCAGCTTCTTAGGCTGGACGTTGCCGGGCACCCGCTTCGGACTGCCTTCTCCCCGTGTAGCGATGTCCACGCTGTTCCGTCCTGTTGAACTGCCCCGGGGCTTCAGGGGGACTCGGTTATTAGGCTCCGGCCCCCGGTAAGGAGACGTTGTTATCGTAGCGGTGCCCAGTCTGGGCGAGCCGGCAGGCGTCAGAACCGTACCGGGGCGGGAGCGCCACAGTGACAGATTGCTTGGCCAGGTGGCAACTATCGTGGCCCGGCACAGTCTGCCGCCCTGGCGGTCTGGCCACTATCCTGAACGTGACGTGAACGAATAACTGGATGATGATGGAGGGGCCGCGATGGCCAGCCTGATGCGCGCCCTGATTATCGACGGCACTAAGTCGGCCAGCGTTCAGCGCGTTCCCGTGCCGGTTCCCGGCCCGCACCAGGCGGTGGTCGATGTCCACCGGGTGGGCGTCTGCGGCACCGACGTCGAGCTTTTCACCAGGGAACTGCCCTATTTCGAGCAGGGCAAGTCA
>DASYAD010000247.1:0-8768 GCA_036501515.1 Trebonia sp.
TGGTGGTGACCTTGACCGCCTGGCACGTCATCGACTGGCCGGGCGCCAGCGCCGTGTCCGGGCAGCTGACGTGTCCGAGCCGGTTGTCGGTCAGCGTGACGCCGTGCAGCGTGACGTTGCCGGTGCTGACCACCGTGTACGTGTAGGTGATCCGCTCGCCGGGCACGGCGTACTGGGTCGGGAACGCCGCCTTCTGCAGCTGGACGGCCGGCGCGTGCACCGCGACGATCGTCTCGGTGTCGCCGTCGGTCACCTGCGGTCCCGTGGGCGGGTCTCCGCTGTCCACGGCGACGTTGGTGATGTGGCCCGCGTCAACGTCGGCCTGGGTGACGAAGTAGAGCGCGACGCAGGTCGTCGACTCACCGGGCGCGAGCGTGTCGGTCAGGCAGGTGACGTGGCCGAGCCGGTCGTCAACGAGCGTGACGTTGTGCAAGGTCACGTTCCCCGCGTTGGTCACCGTGTCGGTGTAGGTGATTTTCTGGCCGGCCGTGTCGTACTCGGCCGGGAACGCGGACTTGAGCAGGTCGATGTGCGCCGTGTGCTCAGCCGGGATCGCCTCGGTGTCGGCGTCGAGCACCGGACGCCCGGCCGGCGAGAGCCCGGTGACCACGGCGGCGTTCTCGAGGTCGCCCTTGTCCACGTCGGCCTGGGTGGTGACGTGCTGGCCCGTGCAGGTCATCGATCCGCCCGGGGGCAGCGTGGTCAGCGGGCAGGTGATCCGGCCGAGCCGGCTGTCCCGTAGCACGATGCCGTGCAGGGTCACGTTGCCGGTGTTGGTGACCGGGTAGGTGTAGGTGACAGTCTGGCCGGGCGCGCCGAACTCCGACGGCGAGGCGGACTTGTCCAGCTGGATGGCCGGGTTGTGGACCGCGTGCACCGAGGCGCCGTCGCGGTCAGTCACCGGACTGCCCGTCGGCGGATGACCTGTCACGGCGGCCGTGTTCACGATGTGCCCGCGGTCCACGTCGGCCTGGGTGGTGACGTGTACCGTGAAACAGTCCACTGACTGCCCCGGCGCGAGGCTGGTCAGCGGGCAGGTGACCGGTCCGAGCACGTTGTCGTGCAGCGTGATGCCGTGCAGGGTGTCGTTGCCCGTGTTGGTCACGTAGTAGCGGTAGACGATGCGCTCGCCCGGCCGGGAGTACTGGGTCGGGAACGCGGTCTTGTCGAGCGTGATCGCCGGATGGTGGACCGCGGTCACGGTGGCGGTGTCGCGGCCGGTCACCGGCGGTCCGGTCGGCGGGTTGCCGGTGACGTCGGCGGTGTTGATGATGTGACCCGCGTCCACCTCGGCCTGCGTCACGGAGTGCGCTCCCGTGCAGGTCATCGAGTCGCCGGGGGCGAGCGCGGTATACGGGCAGGTGACCGCGCCCAGGCGGCTGTCGTGCAGCGCGATCCCGTGCAGGGTGACGTTGCCGGTGTTGGTGACCGTGTAGGTGTAGCCGATCGTCTCGCCCGCCGCGGCGTAGGTCTGCGGGGACGCCGACTTGACCAGGTGGATGGCCGGGGTCTGGTGCGCGGTGACGGTCGCCTTGGCCGTGCCGCTGTCGACGGTGTCGGAGTTGGGGGTGAGCCCGCTCGCGTGCGCGGTGTTGGTGACGTGCCCGGCGTCCAGGTCGGCCTGGGTGATCGCGTACCGCGCGGTGCAGGTCGCACTCTCGCCGGTGGCCAGGGTGGACGGCGTGCAGGCGACGCTGGACCCGATGTGATCGTCGAGGACATGCACGCCGTGCAGCGTGAAGTACTTCGGGTTGGTCACGTGGTAGGTGTAGGTGATCTCCTGGCCGACGTGGTCGTAGGTCGCCGGCGCGGCCGTCTTGGTGATGTCGAGCCCCGCGCAGTTCGTCAGCGCCAGCTGGGCGAGCACGTGGCTGAGCTGCTGGAAGTCGGTGTTGAAGTAGTCCAGGTTGGCGGACGGGCCGGAGATCGCGCGGATGTTGTCGACTGAGCTGAGCCCGCTGGTCGCGGTGCCGATGCCGACGCTGATAACCGGGGTTCCCGCAGTCTTCAGCGCGTTGGCGGAGAAGACCGCGTTCTCGACCTCGGCGAAGCGGGTCATGTTGCCGCGGCCGCCGGTGTTGTTCGCGGGCCCGTAATAGGTCGGGTCGCCGTCGGTGACGATGAAGGCGGACTGGTAGGCGTAGGTCAGGCTGTCCTGGGCGACCCGCCACAGGACGTTATCCCAGTTGGTGCCCTGGCTGGCCGGCACCGTGAGCCCGTTGATCTTGCTGACCAGCTGGTCCACCCCGGCCTGGGTGGCCGTAGAAACCGGCGGCACAAGGTTGGCGTTGTTGGTGCCGCTGGTGTTGGGCGCCGGGCTGGTGGTGCCGAAGGTGTAAATCGCGACACTTGACGGGGTGCCCTTGAGCGCGTCAACGAAGGCGGTGGCCGCCGCCTTGTAGGTCGGCAGGATGCCACTCGTGATCGAGCTCGACAGGTCGATGATCAGCGCGATGCGCAGCCCGCAGCCGGCGGGCAGCGCCGGGTCGTCGGCGGACACCGCCCAGGTGCCGCTGCGCGCGGTGGGCGACGTGTCGCTGTTGGCCGCGGCGGCGGGAATCGTCACGTTGGCGGTGCCGACGGTGACGCTGAGCGAGTCGTAGGTCCGCGACGTGTTGTTACCGCCAGTCCCGGCGGCCAGGGTCGGGTTGGCGTACCAGCCGGCCGGCACGCCGGTCTCGGTGACCGTGTAGGTCCTGCTGGCGTCCACGTTCAGCACGCACAGCCCGGCCGCGTTGCTGGTGCAGGTGACCGGGGTGAACCCGGTGCTGGTGGCCCGGTAGGTGACCCCCGCGAGGCCGGTCGCGGTGGCCGGGCCCGGCGGGCCGTTCTCGGCGGTGCGGGTGCCGGCCACCCGGATGGTGATCGTGGGGTCGGTGCCGGGCGCCGTCTTGGCGGCCGCCGACGCGGTAGCCACCGACGCGGCGCCCCCGGTGGCCACGCCCGCGCCGGCCAGCGCGGCGCCCGCAGACAGGACAGCGGCGGCGGTGAGCCAGCGCCGTAGAACGGAGATCATCGCAGATTCCCCCTAGCAGGCGTCCCCGCGCCTAACTGACAACATCGATCGGGGTCCCCGCGGGGACGTCCGACAGCTTTTCGAGTGCCTGGTCGTGCAGGCGGATGCAGCCGTGCGAGATCTTCGCCCCTGAAGTGCCGATCTGGGTGTCCTCGCCCAGCGGCCCGTGGATGCCGATCACCGCGTCGCCCGAGCCCTCCCAGTCGCTGATGGCCGGCGAGTGCGCGGAGGTGACCAGGATGAACGGGCCGTATCCGGGGCTGCCCGGCGGCGGCTGCTCGTGGAAGGCGACGAAGTACTGCCCGGTCGGCGTCGGGTCGTCGGCGGTCCCCACGCCGGCGGGCGTGGAGAAGACCAGCCGGCCTGCGTCGTAGAGGGACAGCTTGGTGGTCTTGAGGTCGACGACGATCTCATACGGCGTGCGGCTGAGCGTGACGTCGCTGGCGGGCACCCAGGCGGTCGACTCGTTCGGCCGCTGGGCCAGCCTGACCTCGACCCACCCGGGCCTGGTCGCGACGACCGGCAGCACCGACGGCCGCTCGTACCAGCTGAACGGGACCGTGCCGGCGGTGGCGCCGTTGGCGAGCTGCCCCGGCCCGGCGTAACGCGGCGCGGACCCCCGCATGGTGGCGAGCAGCGTGCTCGCGGCGACCCGCGCGGCGGGCGCCGTCGGCGACGGCGCGGCCGTCTGCCGTGCCAGCGCGGCCGGCGACGCGCCGAGGGCCGCCACCCGGGCCGCGCTCGACGGCCCGGTCTCCTTCGGTCCGCCGCCCGAGGACGACAGCACCATGGCCACGGCGGCCGCCAGCGTGGCCGAGCCGAGCAGGCCCACGGCGAGCGCGGCGCGCACGGCCCCCCCGGAGCGCTTCGCCGGCCCAGGCCAGGCGGGGTCTCGCACCACGGCCGCCATCACCCCCTGATTTGATGCAGCTACATATGGTGACGATGCCGCAAGTTAGCAGGCCGGCTGGGGGGACGGCTGGCAATTGGCCGGACACCGGCGTGTCACCGGCCCGCGAACGGGATCAAGGGGGCGCAGAACGGGCCGGGCGATCAGCAGGCCGAGCAGGCCGATCGGGCGGAGCGGGCGGTAACGGGCCCGCGGGGTGACGGGGTCAGCCGCATCCGTTCGGGATGACGGCCTAGGGTTATCCGCGGGCGAGGAATTCCTCGATCGACATCGCCAGTGCGACCGGGGTCTCGAACATCGGGTAGTGGCCGGTGCCGCGCAGCACCTCGAGCTCGGAGTTCGGGTAGACCTGCAGCCAGGCCTGCTCCATGAACTCGGCCGGCTGGGTCGGGTCGTACTCGCCGGTGATCACCTTGACCGGGACCTCGCTGCCCTTGATACGGCCGAGGATGTCAGCCCGCGCCCACGAGGGCAGGTAACAGCCGAAGGCCTGCTCATCGGCGTGGTCGAGCGAGTGGCCGACAATCCGGTCGACGAACGCGGGCGTGAGCCTGCTGCCGGTCGAGTAGTTGACGATCATCGTCCGGCTGCTGCGGCTGCCCGCCGCTGACAGGAACAGCGACCACTCCGACTCGCCGAGCGGCAGCCCGGTGGCCGGCACAGGCGACACCCCCACCAGGCGGCGTACCCGGTCCGGTGCCTGGTCGAGTATGTGCTGGATCGCGACGCCGCTCATCGAGTGGCCGACCACGCTGAACCGGTCCCAGCCCAGGTCGTCGGCCAGCGCGAGCGCGTCGGCGGCGGCTTCTGCCATGGTGAACTCGCCCAGCTCGCCGCGGCGTGAACCGTACCCGCGCAGATCGGGGAAGACGTAGCTGAACTGCGCCGGGTTGAGGTAGTCGGCGAGATGCCCCCAGCCGAGTGCGGAACCGAACCAGCCGTGCAGCGCGATGACATGATGGTCACCGGTTCCGACCGTCACAAAGGAGCCAGCCATGGAACGTAACCTAGCGGAAATTTTGTCGCCAATGTACCCGTCTGCCCAGGTCGGAACGGAGTATCTGCGGCCGCCCGGTTAGTCCTCGTCCTCGCCCAGGGCCAGGAACTCGGAGACGGGCATCGCCCGGACGTCGGCGCCGTAGGTGCTCGCGGCCGACTCCACCAGTTCCGCGATCAGCGGGTCGCCGCTGACGTACGTCTGCGGCTCGCCCTCCTCGTCCGTCAGGCAGTACACGTCGCCTTCGTCGACAGCGACGATCACCACCCGCAGGTCGTCCGTCGACTCCTGATCCGTGGACAGTGCCATGCGTCTCCTCCAGTTGCTCCCCAGGGACCTTCCCGGCGGCCCCTGGGAGAAGGTATACCGGGCCGCGCTGGCCCCGGGGCGAGTCTTTGCTGTAAGTCCCCTCAGTTCCCTGCCAGGCCCAGAACATACCCGTCATCGCAGGTCAAAACGGGTGCACGAGGCCGAGGGCGCGCAGCTACCAGCGCGCCACCGGGCCGTCGCGAACTGCTCAGGCGAGGATGCGCCGCGCGACCGCGAGCAGCACCGCGGCCAGCCCGACCGCCAGGCCGAGGACCGCCACCTGCATCGACACCCACAGGGTGGCCACGCCGAGGCCCACCACCGGGACCGCGAGGCCGACGTAGGAGCCGAGGAACAACCCGGCCAGGCCTTCGCCCCTGACCTCGGCCGGCGTTATCGAGATCACGGTGGCGACCAGGCCGCGGAAGGCGGCGCCAGCGCCTGCGCCGGCCACGATGCCGCCCGCGAGCAGCAGCCAGAAGGACGGCAGCCAGACGGCGCCGGTCACCATCGCCAGTCCGGCCAGCACCAGCGCCAGCCCGGCGCCGACCTGGTAGCGGCGGGCGGCCCGGCCGACGACGACCTGCGCGAGCGCCGCGGCGCCGAAGACGGCGAACGCCATCACCCCGGCGACCGCGTGCGACCGGTTGTGCAGCAGGTCGGCCAGCAGCGTGGGGGCGACGGAGGTGAACAAGCCGAACAGGGCGAAGACGGCCCCGCCGGCGGCGGCGGCTGACAGGAACAGCGGCCGGTCCGCCGCGGGCACTGACACCCGCTGCGGCCGGTAGGCCGGGCGCTGGCCGCCGCGGAGCACGGCGGCCGTCTCCGGCGCGAGCGCGAGGGCAACCGCGCCCGCCAGCATCAGCGCCTCCGCCACCAGGAAGGGAAGCACCAGCGCGTGCCCTGCGTACTGGGCCAGCAGGCCCGCGAGCAGCGGGCCGAGGCCGATGCCGCCCAGGTTGGCAGCGGTCGCCACGATCTCGCTGCGCCCGCGACCGGTCCCCGGCCGCGCGGCCGCGTGCAGCTCGCTGAGATAGGCGGTCGCCGTCGCGGTCAGCATCCCGATGGAGACACCGGAGACGACCCGGGCCACGATCAGGCCCGCGGTGGCGGGCCACAGCAGGAACAGCACGCCCGACGCGATGTTGACCGCCACGGCGAGCAGCGTCATCCGGCGGCGGCCGACCCAGTCCGACAGGTGGCCGGCCAGGAACAGGCTGGCCACGAGGCCCGCCGCGTAGGCGGCGAAGATCACCGTGATCATGAACGTGCTGAAGTGGTCGCGTGCCTGGTACAGCACGTAGAGCGGGGTGGGCAGGGCGGAGAACGCCATCGTCACGGCGAACGTGTAGCCGACGATCCAGAACGCGGCGTTGTGCCGGCGGCTTGAGGTTGCCTGAGATGGCGCCCCTGCCAGGGAGCGAATGTCTGCGGTAGCGGTCATGGTCAGTAGAACCGCCCCCGCCGGCTGCGCCATTTCGCAACGGTGATGACAGTCGGTGGACCTGGTTATCGCTCACGCAGATAACCGAGGAAGGCGCGTGCCGCCGCCGGCAGCCGCCGGCCCGCGGCCGTCGCCACCTGGATCCGCCAGGCCAACCCGGCGACGGGCACCCGGGCGACGCCCGCGAACGCGGCCGCGGCCGACTCGGGCAGGAACGCGACCCCGAGCCCGTTCGCGACCAGGTCGGCGGCGGTGGTGTAGTAGGCGACCTCGAACGTCACCTGCCGGTCGATCCCGGCCGCGGCGAACGCGCGGTCGAGGATCGCCCGGGTCCCCCAGCCGACGGGGAAGTCGACGAACGTCTCGCCGCCGAGCGCGTCGAGTGTTACCTCGCGCGCGCCGGCCAGCGGGTGCCCAGGCGGGCAGATCAGCACCAGCGGCTCCTGCGCGAGCTCGCGCACGGTCAGCTCGGCGGGCGGCTCGCCAGGCAGGGACAGCAGCGCCAGGTCGAGCGACCCGTCCGCGACCGCGCTGGCCAGGCCGGCCGACCCGCCTGGCAGCACCCGCAGCCGCACCAGCACGCCCGGGTGGCTCGCGTGGAACCGGCCGAGCGCCGCGGGCACGTCGACCGAGCCGGTGGAGATCATCATGCCGACGGACAGGGTGCCGCGCAGTCCCGTGGTCGCCTCCGCGACCGCGTCGGCGGCGGCCCGGGCGGCGGCGAGGGCCGCCCGTGCCTCGGGCAGCAGCGCCCGCCCGGCTTCGGTCAGCGTGACCGTGTGCCGGTCGCGGTCGAACAGCACCGCGCCGAGCTCCCGCTCAAGCGCGGCGACGGCGCTGGAGACCCCTGACTGGACAACGTGCAGCCGCTTCGACGCCCGGGTGAACGACAGCTCCTCGGCCACCACCACGAACTTCCGCAGGCTCTCCAGCGTGGGCAGTCGCTCAAGGCCGTCTAGCGGCCCCGCGCCGGGACCGGTCATGACCTAGCGGAAGTTCCTGGTCAGCCCGGACCAGACGGCGTCGTAATCGGGCTGCCGGAAGCTGGCCGCCATCGCCTGGGCGGCCGGCAGGATCGTCCACCGGCTCTCGAACATGAAGGCCAGCGTGCCGTCCAGCTTCTGCGGCCGCAGCTCGGCGGCCGACGCCTTCGCGTAGGTGTCCGCGTCGGGCCCGTGGCTGGCGAACGTGTTGTGCAGCGAGCCACCGCCGGGGACGAAGCCCGCCGCCTTCGCGTCGTACTCCCCGGTCACCAGGCCCATGTACTCCGACATGACGTTGCGGTGGAACCAGGGCGGCCTGAACGTGTTCTCGCCGACCAGCCAGCGCGGCGCGAAGACGACGAAGTCCACGTTGGCCAGCCCCGGGGAATCGGACGGGCTGGTCAGCACCGTGAAGATAGACGGGTCGGGGTGGTCGAAGCTGATCGAGCCGAGCACCATGAAGTTGGCCGTGTCGTACTTATAGGGGACGTAGTTCCCGTGCCAGGCCACTACGTCAAGCGGCGAGTGGTCGTAGTCGGCCGCCCACAGGTTGCCGCCGAACTTGTTCACCACCTGGACGGCGCCGCGCTCTTCGAAGGCCGCGTGCGGCGCGAGGAAGTCCCGCTCGTTGGCCAGGCCGTTCGCGCCGATCGGTCCGCGCTCGGGCAGGGTGAAGGAGGCGCCGAAGTTCTCGCACAGGTAGCCGCGGGCGAACGAGTCGGTCAGCTCCACCCGGAACCGGATGCCGCGCGGCACCACCGCGATCTCACCGGGGCTCACCCGCAGCGGGCCGAGCTCGGTGTGCAGGATGACGGGGCCGAGCTCGGGCACGAACAGCAGCTCGCCGTCCGCGTCGACGAAGTAGCGGTCCCGCATCGAGCGGTTAGCCGCGTACAAGTGCACCGCCATGCCGTTGCGGATCTTGCTGTCGCCGTTGCCGCCGACGGTGAACAGCCCGTCGATAAAGTCCGTGGGCTCGTCTTCCTCCGGCAGCGGCAGCGGGTCCCAGCGCAGGCGGTTCGGGTCCGGCTCGAGCTCGTCGAACGGCGTGCCCCGGAGGTGCTTGTTTTCTATCCGCCTGAACGCGGGGTGCTTCGCGCTTGGCAGGA
>DASYAD010000248.1:0-9853 GCA_036501515.1 Trebonia sp.
TGGTTTGCTACGTCGGGAAGTGATAACCGCTGAAAGCATCTAAGCGGGAAGCACGCCTCAAGATGAGGTCTCCCACCACCTTGAGTGGGTAAGGCCCCCAGCCAGACGACTGGGTTGATAGGCCGGAAGTGTAAGCACCGCGAGGTGCTCAGCTGACCGGTACTAACAGGCCGAGGGCTTAACACTACAAGCACTTCATGTACCTCGAGCGATCGAGGGTTCGCGTCCACTGTGTAGCTCCCGGGACACGGCCGTGCCATGGGCACAGGCTAGCTCGCTCCTGGAGAGCGGGTACAGTTCCATAGAGTTCCCGGCGGCCATAGCGAAAGGGAAACACCCGGTCCCATTCCGAACCCGGAAGTTAAGCCTTTCAGCGCCGATGGTACTGCGAGGGAGGCCTCGTGGGAGAGCAGGACACCGCCGGAACACCTTTCTAAGGGGGCTGACCCATCTGGGTCAGCCCCCTTATTTGTTTTTCGTGGTAAAGCGGGGACAGTTTCCTGCTTCCGCGTGGTGGAGCTAGAGCTGGGACTATCCCCGCGCGCAGTCGTGACCCGAAGCACGGGTCCCGAACGCGCTCGGATGACAGTCCCACCGCCCCTCGCTCCTCGTGGTCGCAGAGTCAAAGGCGAGAGTCAAAAGCTGAGTCGGGCTTCTGCCCGAGAACTCCTGCGCGTTTGTCCGCTGTGTGACGCCGCTGGGGGCATAACGCTCCCGCGTCCGGCGCTCTCTCTAGGTGGCTGACGTCGCGAGCTTGCGCTCGTGTGACCGTTGCTCTGAGTAGGGCAACTGGTGTGCGGTTGGATGCCGCGGCGGTCATTATTGCTCTGGTCGCTGGGGGCGACTGCGGGCGTATGCAGACGGTTTGTGAGGCTTGGGCGCATGGTGCCCGGGCTTGTGCGCGCGGGTGTGCGCGTAGGGTGAAGGATTGAGTGCAGGAGGTCGGGACAGTGGCCGAAGACGGCAATTCATCGCAGGGTGGCGGGACCGGGGACGAGCGCGGGCGTGCTGGTGACAGCGCTGGCCGTAGCTCGGGCGGTGCCGGCCGCTCGGGCGGGTACAGCCGTCCAGGAGGCCAGGGCGGCCGCGGCGGCGACCGTGGTTCCAGCGGCGCCAGGAGCGGCAGCGGGGACCGGCGGTACGGCAGCTCACGTGAGAGCGGCGATCGCGGCGGTAACCGCGGCGGTGCGAGCGGGGGCGGTTACGACCGCGGCCCCGCGCGTTACCGTAACGACGGGGACGGCCGTCGGCCAGGTTCCAACCGGGACGGCGACGCTGGCCGTGGCCAGGACCGCGGTGACCGCGGCGGCTACAGCGCCGGAGACCGCGGACCGCGCACCGGCGGCGACGGTGACCGGCCGTCCCGTCCCTCGTACGGAGACCGCCCCAGCCGTCCCTCATACGGAGACCGCCCGGCGCGTCCCTCGGGTGACAGGGCCGAGCGGCCGTCCTACGGTGACCGGCCCAGTCGGCCGTCCTACGGTGACCGGCCGTCCCGTCCCTCCTACGGCGACCGTCCGGCTCGCCCGCCGTACGGCGGGCAGCGCGACGCCGGCTCTGGGGGCGGTCGTTCCAGCCGTCCGTATTCGGGCGGCGGGTCTGGCGGTGCTGACAGTGGCTTCCGCGGCGGAGACCGGCCGCGCCGTGACTTCGGCGCGGGCGGTAACGACCGGGGCCGCGGTGACGACCGCAGCGGCGGACCGTCCGGGGCCGGCCAGGGGCGTTCCGACGGCGGCTTCCGCGGCGGTGACCGCCCTGCCCGGCGTGAGTACGGCAGCGACGGCGGACGCCCGGATGACCGGCGTTCTAGCGGGGACAGGGCCGGACGCCCGTCGTACGGCGGCAGCAGGCCAGACGGCGGCTTCCGCGGCGGTGACCGTCCGAGCCGCCCGTCCTACGGCGACCGCTCGGGCCGCCCCTCGTACGGCGACCGGCCAAGCCGCTCCGCTGACGGTGACCGTTCCGCTCGCCCGTCTTACGGCGATCGTCCGAGCCGCCCGTCTTACGGCGATCGTCCGAGCCGCCCGTCCTACGGCGATCGTCCGAGCCGCCCGTCCTACGGCGACCGCTCGGGCCGCCCGTCTGATGGCGACCGCGGGGCTCGTCCGTCTTACGGCGACCGGCCCAGCCGTCCCGCTTACGGCGGCGGCCAGCGGGACAGCGGTTTCAGCCGGGACAACGCATCGGGACGCGACGGCGACGACCGCCGTGACGGCGGCTACCGCGGCGAGTCCGGCGGTTACCGAGGCGACCGCGGGCCCGCGGCTCAGCGGTCAGACGGACCGCCGCGTTCCGCGCGCCCGTCGTCCGACCGCTCGGGCGGAACCGACCGCCCGGACCGCGGGCACGGCTTCAGCCGGCAGATGTCCGACCGCATCGGCGGCTCTTTCCCGCAGGAGAGGCCAGCTCGTTCGCCTCGGCCCGCGGGCGCTGGGCGGCCGACCGACCGGCGGGCGCCGGCTGGCGGCCGGTCGGGTGCCCCGGGCCGGCCAGCTTCTGGCGGATCGCGCCCTGACGGCTACCGTGACCGGCGTGACGACCGGCAGAGCGAGTCAAGCCTGCCGCGGATTCCCGACAGCATCACCGAGGACCAGCTGTCTCGCGATGTGCGCGAGGAACTTGGCGGACTGCCGCATGACCGGGCCACGACCGTCGGCCGCTACCTGGTCGCGGCCGAGCTGGCCACCGACGCCGAGCAGGCCTACCGCTACGCGCAGGCAGCCAAGCGGCTCGGAGCGCGGATCGGCGTCGTGCGCGAGGTGTCCGGCATCATGGCCTACAAGTCGGGCCGCTGGGCCGAGGCGCTGACCGAGCTGCAGGCCGGCCGGCGCATGACCGGACGGTATGACTACCTGCCGCTCATGGCGGACTCCGAGCGCGGCCTCGGCCGCCTTGACCGTGCCCTCGACCTAGTGCACAGCGCCGAGGCGAAGCGGCTGCCGCGTGCCTCGCAGATCGAGCTGCGCATCGTCGAGTCTGGCATCCGCCGCGATCAGGGCCTGACTGACGCCGCGGTCCTGGCTCTGCAGGTCCCCGAGCTGACCGACGGGAAGCAGCGCCCGTGGTCCGCCCGGCTGTTCTACGCCTACGGCGAGGCACTGATCGCCGCCGGGCGGCCGGAGGCGGCCAGGGAAGCGTTCTCCCGCGCCGTGGTGGCCGACGAGGACGAGCAGACCGACGCGCTGAGCCGTCTCGACGAGCTGGACGGCATCACGGTCGAAGACCTGGAATCCGACGATGACGACGAGACCCGCGTCGGCGAGGCCTTCGACGACGAGGACCTGGACGACGAGCCGGAGGAGCTCGACGACGAGAGCGACGACCTCGACGAGGACGACCTTGACGACGAGGACGACGACACCGAGGACGAGGACGACGACCTCGATGATGAGGCCAGCGATCTCGACGAGGACGACGACGAAGACGAGGAAGACCTCGACGACGAGCTCAGCGAACTCGACGAGGACGACGACGAGGACGACGACGACGAGGACGACGACGAGGACGACGAGGACACGGACGGCCTCCTCAACGAGCCGGACCAGGACCTCGACGACGAAGTAGGCAAGATCGACGGCGCCGAAGACGACGAGGCAGCTGATGACGCCGACGGAACGGCCGTGGGGGACAAAGCTGTAGCGGATGAGGCGGAAGCCTCAGCGCCCGCCGCGGACACCCGCGCCGCGGACACCACCGGCGCGGACACCACCGGCGCGGACACCACCGCCCCGGAAGGCGAAGCCAAGGCCTGACAGGGGTGATGCCGCTTCCCCGCGGATGCCACCTGGCACCCGCGGGGAAGCCGAGCTGTCCTGAGCGGCTAGCGCTGCCTATCTGCGGATCCCCCAGGGACCCGCGGTGTTTGCTGGCGCCCGAGCGGATACGCGCAGGCACCCGCGGGCTGTGCTCGTGCCCGAGCGGATGCCGCGGCGCACCCGTGGTAGCACCAGGCGCCTGCTGGGACTGCGGCTCCCAGCCTGCGCGGCCTCACCGGGCGGGCTGGTCGAGCCGCTCAAGCCAGTGCCAGATCCCGCCGACATTGGCCTCGGCTCCGCTGATCCGCTCGAACTTCTCCGTGACGGCCGGGTCCGCGTCGGCCGCGAAGGCGGCGTACCTGGACAGCGTCTTCTGACGGACGGCCTCGACCGCGTGGTCCAGGTCCATCCCGGCGGACCTGGCGGCCCGGGTCTCCGACACCCAGACGGAGATCTCGTCCGCTGACCGCTCCAGCGTCGCCGTAACGTCCGGCACCGGGCCGTAGTGGCTGAACAGCAGCCGAGAGGGAGCCAGCGAGGCGAACCGGCCGAGTGACGCGAGCGCGGTTTCGAGGTCGAAGTCCGGTGGTGGCGTCGCGGGCCGCAGGTCGCCAGTCTCGGGGATGTAGACGCCGGCCGCGTCGCCGACGTACAGGTCACCGCTGAGCGAGTCGAGCAGGCCGACATGGTGCTTTGCGTGCCCAGGGGAGTAGTAGCTTTCCAGCCGTCGCCCGTCGCCCAGGTCCACCAGGCCGGTGTCGTCCAGGGCCCGCAGGCGCGCGGCCGGCACCGGGGCGAGCTCGCCGAACAGTACGTCCAGTGCGTCTCCGTACACCATCCGCGCGCTTGCCATCAGCCGAGACGGGTCGGCGAGATGCCGCGCCCCCTTCTCGTGCACTACCACCTCGGCCGACGGGTACATCGAGGCGATGTCACCGACGCCGCCCGCGTGGTCGAGGTGGATGTGAGTGACCACAACCGTGGCCAGGCTCGCGGGATCGATCCCCAGCGAGGCGAGCGCCGCCTGTACGACCGGGGCCGAGGTCGAGGTGCCCGTCTCGACCAGACAGGGGCGGCTGGACCTGATCAGGTAGCCGGCGGTGATCCCCTGGTAGCCGGCCATCTTGGTGTCGATCTGGAAGACATCGTTGCCAAGGTCGGTGATGTCCGGGCTGCCAGATTCCTCTGAGTTGCCTGTCGTCGTAGCCATGTCGTCATGCACCGGACTATTGTCCCAGTACAACAGGAGAGGGAGAAGAGATGGAGCTCACGCTCAATGTGCACTCCGAGATCCCGGGGTTCACAGTCATCGCAGTCGGCGGCGAGATCGACGTCTACACCGCTCCCAAGCTGCGCGAGCGGCTGATCGGGCTCGTCGAGTCCGGCAGCTACCAGCTGATCGTGGACATGGAAGCCGTCGAGTTCCTGGATTCGACCGGCCTTGGCGTCCTGGTCGGCGGCCTCAAGCGGGTGCGCGCGCACGACGGCTGGATCGACCTGGTGTGCACCCAGAGCCGCATTCTGCGCATCTTCCGCATCACCGGCCTCAACAAGGTCTTCAACATCTTCGACACGGTCCCCGACGCTGTGGCCGCCCACGCGGTTCCCGCTTCCGGCGATACCGACGATTAGACTTGCCGTCGAGCGTTGCCGGCCGACGGGCCGCTCATCCGGCCGCGGTTAGGGCTCGAAGGTACGCAGCACGAGTCCGGTCCGCGGCTTGGGACCGAAGGACGTGGACTTACGCGGCACCTTCTCGCCGTGGGCGGCGAGTTCCATGACGGCGGCGATAGGCATCGGGCTGCACAGTACCGCCGTGCCGTGAGAACTGACCGCCATGCGAACGGCCTCGGCCGGGTTGTGCGATATCTGCACGTCGCGCTCGTTGTCCTTGATCGACCACAACCGGGCGAACAGCAGTTCCCGCATCACCGAGGCGTCGAGGGCCCGCCAGCGCGGTGACGCCGCGGCGGGCATGGCCGCGTCAAGCTGCCGCTGATCCGGGTCGGTGAGCAACCGGAACCCGGCCTGGCCGGCCAGCAGGAACGCGTGGCCTGACTCGGACGCCTTCTCCAGCGCGCGCAGCGCCGCGTCCAGGTCACCGTGCACCTCAGTCACCCGGAACGCGCCTGCGGCCAGCCCTGCGGCCTCGGCAAGTCCGAGCCGGGGGAGCACCCGGTGGATCGGCCCCAGGTGCAGCGGGTAGGCCTCCGCGTCGACGAGGAACGCGAGGCCGTAGTCCCACGGCCCGTCGCCCGCGCCGGCCTCCCGCATCTGCGACTGCAGCTCCCGGTAGGCGGCGTAGCGGTGGTGCCCGTCGGCGATAAGCGCGGTGCGGGTGGCCAGGTCGGCCGCGATCGCCTGCTGCGCGGCCGGGTCCGTCACGGCCCACAGCTGATGCGTCACCCCGTCGTCGGTGACCGCGCGGGCGAGCGGCGCACCGCTGTCGGCGGCACGGTCCGTCAGCTCGGACGCGGTCAGCGCCCGCGCACCGTCCGGGCTCGCTGGCGCTTGGTGGCCGGCGCCCGCTCCGCCGCTGTACACGAGCAAGATCGGCTCAAGGTTGCTCCGGGTCGCCTTCATCAGCTCGCGCCGCCCGGCGACCGGCCCTGGCATCACGTTTTCGTGCGGGTGCACCGCGTCGGTGCCGACCGCGACGAGCCCGATCAGCCCGCGCTGCACCCAGTCGGCCCCGCGCTGCTCGTACACGTAGAGCGCGGGCGCGGCGTCGACCGCCAGCGCGCCCGCCGCCAGCCAGTCGCGCAGCAGCGTGGCCGCCACCCGGCCCGCCGTCCGCGCCTCAGCCAGCCGCCCGTCGTCGATCGTTCCGGCGCCTGCACTGGCCGCGTCGGAAGCCCGCGTCTCCTGACCGGTCGCGCGCGCCCCCGCGCTGTCCGCCGCCGCACCGGCCGCTCCCGCGCTATCCGCCGTGCGCGCTTCCGCGGGACCCGTCACGGCCGCTCCCGTGCCATCCGTCGCACGCGTTCCGGCAGCGCTCGTGACGGCCGCTCCCGCGCGATCGCTCAGGCCCGCTCCCGTGACGCCCGCGTTCCCCGCCGCCGCTTCCGTGCTGCCGGAGGCGTACTCCGGCAGGATGAGCCGGACAACGTTGTAGGGGGAGGCCGCCCGCAGCCCCTCCAGCGTTCCGGGGCCAATCACGTCGTACGGTGGTGATGTGACGTTTGCGAGTCCCCCCACCCGGGATAGGTCATAACGGACACCGCGAAACGGCGCCAGGACGAGGCCGGCGCCGAGACCGGAGCCACCGGACGGAAAGTGGGTCTGCACACCATGTCAGAAGTGCCAAGCGGCAGCTGGGATTCCCCGTCCCCGGAAAACTTCGCCCGCCCGGCGCCCCGTCAGGGCCGGTCGCCGGGCGAAACGGGCGGTGCCGGCGGTTACCGTTCCGCCGGGCGGCCGCCCGGGCAGCCCGACGGTCTGCCGGGCGGCAGGCCAGCGGGCGCGCGCCCGGGCCGCGGCGACTCTGAGGACCCGGACCCGGCCGAAGTGCACGCCTGGTACACCTCTGGCATGGAGCTGCTCGGCAAGGGCAGTCCCGCGGCCGCCGCCCAGGTGCTGCAGCGCGCGGCGGACGCTGAGCCAGGCTCGCGCAGCGTCCGTGAGGCCCTGGCCCGCGCCCAGTTCGACACCGGCCAGTACACGGCCGCGGCCGACAATTTCCGTAAGATCGTCGAAGCGAGCCCGACCGACGACTACGCCCACTTCGGCCTCGGCCTGTCGCTGGCCCGCGCAGGCGACCATGCCGCGGCCGCCGAGTACCTGGCGCTGGCCGCGGCGATGCGCCCGGACCGCAAGCACTACACCGACGCGCTTGGCCAGGTGCGAGCCACCCTGAAGTCACGCCGGCCGGCACCGTAGGGTTGCTAGAGCCCCACCGACATCCACCGAGAAAGCGGACCTCTATGCCGAAAGTGCTCGCCGAAGCCTACGACGTCCTCCTTTTCGACCTCGACGGCGTGGTGTACATCGGCGGCACCGCTATCCCCGGCGCGCCCGACGCGATCCAGGCCGCGCAGCGGGCGGGTGCTCACGTCGCCTACGTCACCAACAACGCGTCCCGCACCCCGGCCGCGGTCGCGGCGCTGCTCGACGGCATGGGGGCGCCGGTCACCGAAGCCGACGTGGTCACGTCCGCCCAGGCCGCGGCGCGCCTGCTGGCGGACCGGCTGCCGCCGAAGTCCCGGGTGCTGGTGATCGGCGCGACGGCGCTCAGCCTGGCGGTCAGGGAACGCGGCCTTGTGCCCGTATGGACCGCGTCCGATCAGACGGCGGCGGTCGTTCAGGGGTTCGGGCCGGGGATCGACTACAGCAGGCTCGCGGAAGGCGGGCTGGCCGTCCGCGCGGGCGCGTTCTTCGTCGCCACCAACGCCGACTCCACCATCCCTGGCGCACGCGGCACCGCGCCTGGCAACGGGTCGCTGCTGCAGGTCATCGAGCACGCCACTGGTGTCGCCCCGGTGGTCGCGGGCAAGCCGGAGCCGCCGCTGCACCGGGAGTCGGTCATCCGGACCGGTGCTAAGCACCCGCTGGTCATCGGCGACCGCCTGGACACCGACATCGAGGCCGCCTACAACGCTGGCACCGACAGCCTGCTCGTGCTGACCGGCGTGGACAACCCGCGCTCGGTCACCCTCGCTCCTGCGCACCGCAGGCCCACCTACATCGGCGAGAACCTGCAGACGCTGCTCCAGCCTTACCCGGACGTCGAAACGTCTGACTCGAAGGCGACCTGCGGCGGCTGGACCGCCACGGCCGGCGCCGACGGTCCGCTTACCCTCGACGGAGACGGGGCCGCCATCGACGGGCTGCGTGCCCTCGCGGCGGCCGCCTGGTCGGCCCGCGACAAGCGCGGCGGCCTCGACCTCGACCAGGTCAGCGCCGCCCTGGACCAGCTCGCCGCCCGCGGGCTCAACGGAAGTTAACCCCGCCCGCGGAACGCCGTCACCGCGCGAGATAACAGCATCAAGCGCGGTAGCGCACGCCCCGTCGGCCCGAACTCGCGTCCCGTCTATTTGACAACGGGCCGTTGTTGCGGTGTTATTGCGCCCATGCCAGCACACCAGTCGAGCCGTCAGGCCCTGCTGTGCTGCCGTTTTTCCTCGTGTTGTCGCTGACCCCCCAGTTACGGAGTCACTAGCAGCCGACCCACGAAGGAATCCTCGTGAACGCCGACCTTTCGGTCGCCCCTGAGATCGCACAGCTCGCCGCGCCGTTCATCCCCGCCGTGCGGTCCGGTGCCGCGTCGCGTACCGAAGGCCGGGCCGCCGCCGACCTGGCCGACCTCGCCGCCGCGCCCGAGCGCTGGTGGGACCTGGTTCGCTTCGATCCCGACGGCCCGCTGCGCATTCAGGTCCCCGGCCTCCCGGCCACCTGGCTGCTGGTGCTTCCGCCCGGAGCGGTTGCCGAATGTGACTGCCGGCAGGCCACCGCGCTGGCGGGCGAGGCGGCGGAGATAGCCGAGGCTGCCCCAGCGGGCCGCCCGCTGCGCCCCGGCCGCGTGCTGGTGCACGGCGGTCCCGCGCGGCACCAGCTTCGCGCGGCCGGCCCGGGCTACTCAGTCACCTTGCATGCGACGGTCAGCCGCTCCCGTTCGTTATCGGTAAAACGGTCAGCGGCGGGCGCAGACGTTCATCACCGCCGGTTCCGGTCGCGGGGAACGCGCTGAGCGAATTCTCAGCCAGCCTGCGGAACCTCGAAGCGGGCGGCCAGGTCACCCTGGGGGAGTACCCGGCGAATCATCACCCGGGGTGACGCGGCGACCGTCGGCCGCCGGCCAGAATTGGGAGCGTCTTAAATAACAGAGAGGACCATCCCATGATTGAGGCACGGGGCCTCACGAAGCGGTACGGCGACAAACTCGCCGTGGACAACCTGTCATTCGGTATCGAGCCGGGCAAGGTGACTGGTTTCCTGGGGCCGAACGGCGCGGGCAAGACGACCACGATGCGCTGCATCCTCGGGCTCGACTACGCCGACGCGGGCACGGTGACGGTGGACGGGAAGGCGTATGGAGATCTTGCCTACCCCATGCGGGAGGTCGGGGCGCTGCTCGAGGCCAAGGCGGTGCACGGCGGCCG
>DASYAD010000249.1:0-1924 GCA_036501515.1 Trebonia sp.
GGCGTCGCCGAAGTCGGTGACCGCGCTCTCGTGGTCGAGCAGCGTGAACCCGCTGCGGTCGAGGCCGAAGTCGTCGCGGTGCGGTCGCCCGTCGGCGATCAGCACGGTCTGCGGCGCGTACTGCGTGGTGGTCATGTGCGCGTCGGGGCCGACGTACAGCCGGTTGCGCCGCGACCACGGCGCCACGTAGTTGAGCGTCGCCGGGACGCCGGCGCGGGCGTCGGCTGTGACACCATCCATAAATTTCACTATGCTCCCGCGCAGGCCGTATTGCACTGTGCCGGATCACAACTCCCCGGCGCTGCGTTACTCCTTGTTCCGCGCCCGCGCCGTCAGCCATCTTCGTATCACTTTTTGTCCCTGAATTCGGGACAAAACGGACCGCAAAAGGGCCGGAAGTGATACGAAGATGCGGCCGAGGCCGGGTGGCGGCCCTGGCGGGTGCCGGGCGCACCCCTAAGCGGGGCTGAGCAGCTTGTAGAGGTCGGTTCGCCGTCTGGCCGGGTCGTCGTCCCAGTCACCGTAGACTTCCCAGCTCACTCCCGCCTGGCGGCGGCCGTTGGCGGCGCACCACTGATCCAGGGCCGCGTAAGCGCCGCCCATGGCGGAGTACTCGCCGAAATGCGCCACCGTGGCGACCTCCCCGGCCGGGGTGGTGACGCGCCGGACGGCACCGCGCTCTTCGAAGCCGCCGAAGACCTCGACCCCGGCGTCGATGGTGAGCGCGCCGGCCTCGCCGGGGTGGTAGATCACGACGTTGTGCTCGGTGCGGGCGCCCTGTTCGCGCAGCACCGGCCAGACCTGGTCGAGCGCCCGGATGAGGTCGGTGCCCAGCTGCTGGGGTGTCGTGACCGCGCGGACAGCCGCCAGGACTCTGGGGCCGGCCTGCTCGGCGCGCACCTGATACGGCACGCGTCGACGCTATCACCACTGTGCTCGGTAGCCGCGGTATGCGGGTGCTTGAATGAGGCATGACCGAACCTGGGTGGCCGGACGACTGGGCCGACCGGATGGCGGGCAAGGGCTGCCCCATGTGCGCCACCCTCGGCAAGGGTGACAACGACTTCGCTGTCGAGGTGTTCGCCGGCGATGTCGCCGACGTCTACCTGGAGCGGCGCAGCCGCCTGCCGGGATACTGCATCGTGATATGGAAGCACGGGCACGTCGCCGAGCCTGCGGACCTGCCCGCTGAGCAGGCGAGCCGGTACTGGGCCCAGGTGCTGGCGACCGGGCGGGCGGTGCGGGCACGGTTCAGCCCGGTCAAGCTGAACTACTTCACCCTCGGCAACCAGGTCCCCCACCTGCACACTCACGTCCTGCCGCGGTACCGTGACGACCCCGCGCCTGGCGGCCCGATCGGATGGGAGGACATTTTCTCGCCCGACCCGGTACCCGACGCGGAGTTGCACTCCCAGGCCGCGGACCTGCGCGTCCTCCTGGGTCAGGCGACGCGGCCCGCGTAACGGCGGCGGAAACCGTCGGCGGTGCTGGCGGTGATCACTACGTCGTAGTAGCCGTACGGATCGGCCGGCCAGCTGATGGTCTTGGGCCTGCCGAGGCTCACGGTGACCGTCTGGGTGCGGCCCTTGTAGTCGTTCGGGGCGAGAGTGTAAACGATCTCCTTCTCGCCTTGGCTGGCCAGCGTGATCTCGACCGCGCTGGCGGGGCCGGACGACAAGGTGGCGGTGACGACCGGGACCTGGCCGGTGTTCAGGCCGGCGGGCACAACCGTGCCGGCGAAGCTGGTCAGGAACCCGTCGGGGCCGTAGACCGAGAAGGCGTACTTCCCGGCTGTCGCCGCCGCGTCCCAGGTATAAGAGCCTTGGGAGCCGGGGAGCACCGTGACCGGCGTGGCGCCGAAAGGCAGGTAGGCGTCGGGGTAGACGGAGAAAGAGGCGCCGACCTTGCCGCTGTTGCCGAGCGC
>DASYAD010000250.1:0-4519 GCA_036501515.1 Trebonia sp.
GGTCACCAGCAGCGTCGGCCGCGGCTCGACGTTCGAGTTGGTGGTGCCCACGACCGGGGAGACTGCGAACGGCTCGGAGCCATCAACGGTCCGTTCGGGAAAAAGCTCTTTATCCAGAACGTACGGTTGCGACTCCCGAGCCTCCGCTACTCGACGACGGGCACCGGCATCACTACGACGGGCGTCGCGGTGGGCTGGGCGGTGCCGCCCGCTGGCTCGACCGTGATGCCAAGACGGTCGCCCGGCTCCACATCCACGGCCAGTACCGGCGAGGTCGCGCCCGCGTGGCTGGCGGGAAGCTGGCCCGCCGACCGGGCGCCCGCGGGACTCATCACCCAGAGCTGGTAGATCCGGCTGCCCGCCGGGGCAGGCAGCCCGGCGGCAGTGACGACCGCCTCGTGCTGCCGGACGGACAGCACCGCGGTGACGCTGCCGCCCACGGTGGCGGGCATCGTCTCGATGCGTGCGTCGGGCGCGGCGAGCACCGCGGCGATCGCGTGGTTGGCTGACTGGGACTGCTGCAGCTCTTGCCGGGTGGTGACCTGCGTGACCAGCAGGAAAACCAGGGCGGCCGCGAGGGCGAGGATCGCCGCGATGCCCGCCTGGGATGGCCTGATAAGCCGCGAGCGGGCTGCTCGGCCGCTTCGCTGTCCGGCCAGGGCGAGCGAGGCGCGGCCGGGCGGCGGGAGCTGCCTGGTGAGCGGCGCCGCCGCGAGGACCCGCGCGCGCATCTCCCTTGGCGATTCGATGGCGGTGGCCATCGCCATCCGCGCGGCGGTTTCCCGCAGTCCCCTTACCTCGTCGGCGCACGGCGGGCACTGGGCCAGGTGCTTCCTGAACGCGGCACGCTCGGCGCCGGGCAGCGCGTCGAGGGCGTAGCTGCCCGTCAGCAGGTGCATCTCATGACGCTGGGCGCTCATCAGGTCACCTCCATGCAGTCGCGCATCCTGATCAGGCCGTCACGGATGCGGGTCTTGACCGTTCCGAGTGCCACCCCGAGCAGTTCGGCGACCTGGGGGTAGCTGCGGCCGCCGTAGTAGGCGAGCTTGATGGACTCCGCCTGCAGCGGGGTGAGCGTGCCGAGACAACGGCGCACGCGCTGCCTGTCCACGGCGGTCTCGACCAGTTCCGCGACATCGTCGCCGCTGACCGGGCCGGGGAGCACCTTCTGCTCGCGCCTCGCGGACGCGGTCTCCGAACGGACTCGGTCTACCGCGCGGCGGTGCGCGATCGTCATCACCCAGGCTGCCGCGCTCCCCCTGGCGGCGTCGAAGCGGGACGCGGTGCGCCACACCTCCAGCAGGACTTCCTGCGCGATCTCCTCGGATTGGGCAGGATCCCTGAGCACCTTGCGGACCAGCCCGTACACCGGGCCGGCGAGCTGGTCGTAGACCGCCTCGAATGCCGCGTGATCCCCTCGGGCCACCCGGGTCAGCAGGCTCGCGAGGTCCTGGCCGCTTTCCTCCGCGCGGCCGGGACCCCGCTGCCGCGGGGTCGTCGATGGGGTGTTCATGTCAACGTATTCGAAGCGGCCCGTCAGCCAGATTGGGTGTGACAGGTCACAGTGACCCGTGCGATGACGCGCCAATCTGCGTTCACCGCCGCCCCGAATCGCTGACCGTGACGACAAGGGAACGCTGGACCCGTTGGCTCGCCGGGGCTGTCTCCGGACTGCTCGCCGGCGCCGTGGCGCTCGGCGTCGCCCAGCTGACGGCCGGGGTCAGCGGGCCGCTCGGCAGCCCGCTGGTCGCGGTCGGCGACGTCGCCATCAACCTGACGCCGGTGCCCGTCAAGGAGTTCGCGATCGCGCACTTCGGCTCCCACGACAAGGACGCGCTGCTCACCGGGGTGCTCGCGGTGCTTCTCGTGGCGGCGGCGGCGGCGGCGGCCGGCCTGCTCGCTGTGCGGCGGACCTGGCCCGGGCTCGCGGTACTTGCCGTCTTCGGCGCGGTGGGCGCCGCCGCCGCCGTCCGCCAGCCGGGCGCCACCGCGCTCGACGTGCTTCCCACGCTTGCCGGAGTGGCCGCCGCGGCGCTCGCGCTGACCGCGATGGCCCACGCTGTCCAGCGCGGCGCCGCTGCCGGGGCCGGCGCCGCCGCCGGGAGTGACACCGGTGCCGGGGCCAGCCCGGGTGCCGCGACGTGGCCGGGGCGCAGGCGGTTCCTGGTCACGGGGGCGGGTGCGGCGGCGGTCGCGGTGGGCGGCGGCCTGTCCGGGCGGCTGCTCCTCGGCCGGTTCAGCGTCGCCTCGTCCCGCGCGCAGGTGCGCCTGCCCGCACCCGCCGTGCCCGCGCCGCGCGTGCCGCCGGGAGCGGACCTGCGGATCAGCGGGCTGACGCCGTTCTTCACTTCCGACGCGTCGTTCTACCGCGTCGACACGGACCTGGTGCTGCCGCAGGTGGCGCCGGACAGCTGGACGCTGCGGATCGACGGCATGGTCAGCAGGCCGCTCGAGATCACGTTCGGTCAGCTGCTGCGGATGCCGCTGACCGAGGCCGACATCACCCTCGTGTGCGTGTCCAACGAGGTCGGCGGGCCTTACGCGGGCAACGCCCGGTGGCTCGGCGCCCCGCTGGCCGCCCTGCTCCGCCGGGCCGGCCCGCGGGCCGGCGCCGATCAGGTGCTGTCGGCCGCCGCGGACGGCATGACGATCTCCACACCGCTCGGGACCATCCTCGACAGCAGGAACGCCCTGCTCGCCGTCGGCATGAACGGCCAGCCGCTGCCTATCGAGCACGGGTTCCCCGCCCGGATGCTGGTGCCAGGCCTGTACGGCTACGTGTCGGCGACCAAATGGGTCACCAGGTTGACCGTCACCACCTTCGCGCGGCAGCGCGCGTACTGGACGCAGCGCGGCTACGCCGAGCGGGCGCCCATCAAGACGGAATCCCGCATCGACGTCCCCCGGCCGCTCGCCCGGGTGCCGGCCGGCCGGACACCAGTCGCCGGAGTCGCCTGGGCGCCGTCCCGCGGCATCGCGGCCGTCGAGGTCAGCGCGGACAACGGCCCCTGGCACGCCGCCAGGCTCTCGGCCGCGGACGGCGTCGACACCTGGCGGCAGTGGATGTGGGCCTGGGACGCGACGCCCGGCCTGCACCAGCTGCGGGTCAGGGCAACCGACTCGGCCGGCGTCACGCAGACCCCGCGCGACGCCGCCTCGTTCCCCGACGGCGCGAGCGGCTGGGACTCCGTCGTCGTCACCGTCACCTGACACCCATCCCGGCCAAACCGAAGATCCATCAGAGGGAGAAACAAGTGAACCACCGCCGGATTCTCGCACTATCCGGGCTCGCCGTGAGCCTGAGCATCGGCGCCGCCGCGTGCGGCTCGTCCTCGTCCTCGAGCTCGTCGGCGGCCAACCCGGCCGCGTCCCCGTCGTCGTCCATGTCTTCGTCGGCCGCGCCGTCCTCTACCGCCATGTCCGACTTCGGGCCGGGTTGCGCGGCCGTGCCCAAGTCGGGAGCGGGCAGCTTCACCGGCATGTCGGCCGCCCCGGTAGCCACCGCCGCGTCGAGTAACCCGGTGCTGTCCACGCTCGTGCAGGCGGTCGGGAAGGCCGGCCTGGTGGACACGCTGAACTCGGCCAGCGGGATCACGGTCTTCGCGCCGGACAATTCCGCGTTCGCGAAGATCCCGTCGGGGACGCTGACCAAGGTGCTCGCCAACAAGGCCGAGCTGACCAAGATCCTCACCTACCACGTCGTGGCAGGCCGCTACACCCCGGCCCAGCTCGCCGCGGGGAAGCCGATCAAGACGCTGGAGGGCGGCACCGTCACCCCGGCCATGACCGGCGGGACCTACACGATCAACGGCGCCGACGTGGTGTGCGGCAACGTGCAGACCGCCAACGCCACCGTCTACATCATCAGCTCGGTGCTGATGCCGTCCTCCTGACGCGGGCCGTCACCGGCCAGGGCGCCCCGGAGCAGCCGGAAGCCCTGGCCGGCCGCCGCAGAAATCGCGCTCGTCACCACCAAGGACCGCCGAAGTGCGGGCCGCCGCGGTAGGGACCCCAGACCCATCCCCGCTCACCCCAGCCGGGCGGAAACCCGTGCCGCCAGCCAGCGGGACTGGCCAGCCGGTAACTCTCCCGGCTGGCACCGGAAGCCGCCGCGACCGCCGCGGACCCCGATCCGGTCGCCGGTACCGCTGACGGTGACCCGGTGCCCGGCGCGCCGGGCACCGCGGACCGCGCCGGAGCCGCCGGAGCGGACCGGGCAGGCGTCGTGGAACCGGGCGCCGCGGACGGGGCGACCGTCGCGGAACTCGCGGGACCGCGCGAGCCAAGCGCGCTGGCTGCCTGCCCGCTGTGACCGAGGACGGCCACGGCGGCACCGACCGCCGCGATCACCAGCAGCACGACCGCACCGGTGATCATGCCCGTGCGGAAGCTGATGTCCTCAAGCCAGGCGTTAATGACCGCGCGCAGGCCTGAGTGAGTCCTGAACGTCCCGCCGCTCACAATTCGGACGATACAGAGGAAATGCCGGCTACGCCGGCGTTACGCGTAGACCGTCTTG
>DASYAD010000251.1:0-4576 GCA_036501515.1 Trebonia sp.
GGCGACTGGGGCGACTGGGGCGACTGGGGCGACTGGGGCGACTGGGTGACTGGGTGACTGGGGTAACTGGGCGGCTGGGGCGGGAGGGGTGACTGGGCAGCCCGGGTACCCGGATGGTGGTGGCCGGGGCTGACGCGTTGCCTGCGCCGCGGCCGCAGGGCTTGTCGCGACGGGTATTGCCGCGGCAATACCCGTGGCAATACCCGCGCGCGGGTCTCGCCGCGGCGCCGAGGTCAGCCCGTGCGGCTGAAGTCGATCCGGTCGGCCGTCTCGCCCCGCCCGACGAAGGCCGTCGCCACCATCCGCGGCGGAAACAGCCCGTGCGCGACCACCCCGGGCGTCGATGACAAGTGCACCGCCAGCGCCGCCGGGTCGTCGACCGCCCCGTGGTAGTCGGCGATAATCCCGCCGTCGGGGCTGAGCGGCACGTCGCGCAGTGACGCCGGCGCGACCTGCCGCATCGTCGCGCGCAGTCCGAACGACATCAGCTCAAGCGGTATCGGCGCGTGCAGCGCGGCGACCGGCTTGGACGAGTCGGCGATGACGACGAACTTGTCCGCCGCCCCGGCCACGATCTTCTCCCGGTTGTGGGCCCCGCCGCCGCCCTTGACCAGCCAGCCGTCCGGCGCGATCTGGTCGGCGCCGTCGATCGTGATGTCGAACCGGTCGATGCTCGTGACGGGCTCGATCCGCAGGCCGAGCTCCCGTGCGGCGTGCTCGGTGGCCGGCGACGTGGCCGCGCAGAGAATGTCGAGGGACCGCTTGGCCAGCGCCGGAAGCAGGTAGGCCACGGTTGAGCCAGTGCCGAGCCCGACGGTCATGCCGTTTTCCACCAGCAGCGCGGCCGCTTCCGCGGCGACCTGCTTCTCTCGCTCAATGCTCATAACCGTGGGCCCTCCAGACGGCGATGACTGCTCGCCACCACCGTACGGTGAGCCATCGGCCGCGGGGCATCGGGATGGCTCAGAACCGTCATCGAGTTGGGGCAGTCTTACGCGTCCCCCTAACGGTGGTGGCGGCAAGCCCGGGAGGGTGCCCGGCTAACGGGTAACGACCACGGCCGCGTGGTGACCCGAGGCATTCTTCAGCTTGACGTCCCCGGTCAGCAGTTCACACTCAAATGTTTCCGCGAGGGCGATATATGCGGCGTCGTACGCCCCCAGGTCGTGACGCAGCTCCCACATCCGGGGATGGTACGGCCAGACCGGGTGGCGAGTGATGCGCAGCCTGGAGTAATCCGCAAGCATCTGCTCGCCACGGTGATCGGTGATCTTCTTCCCGGCTGCGAGCCCACGGATGGTCGAGGCGACCTCTACATCCAGATGGTGCGGAGCATGCAGCGTACGCGGCGCGGACAAACGCTGCCTGAGGACCTCGTCTCCCTCTCGTGCCGACAGAACGTCGACCACGAGGGAACAGTCGACCACGTAGGTGAGGCTCACCGCCGTTCCTCGTCGCGTGCCGCGAGAATGTCGTCCATGGTCAGATCCGCTGGTTCCCGGGTGCGAGCTATCCGGGCGATTACCTCTGCGTTGGTCTCCGCGGCGGCATCGGCGTCCATGAGGTCGCGCAGGTAGCCCGATAGCGACTGGCCCAGTGATCTGGCGCGGTCGCGCAGCACGGCGATTGTCGCCGGATCAACATCGCGGACCTGGACGATGGCCGTATCTATGGGATCACTCATACCCATAGTGTACCCACTCTTCATGCATCATGCATGAAGTGCTCCGCGTACTCTTACCCGCGGTCTGGCCTTCCAGCCTGCGACCCGAGGGTCGGGTTGGCGACGGCCGCCGTCCCCGCGAAGCCCACGGCGCCGCGCGAGTCGTGCAGCACGCACTGGCCCGCCGCGACTCCGAGAGCACTGACGTGCCCAGCGGGCTGCACGCCGACGAACTCGCCCTCCGGCTCGCGGCCCAGGTAGATCGTGTAGTCAGCGTTGATGAAGCTCAGCCCCTGGGGCGAGGCGTTGGACACCGGGCTGACCATGTCGGCGGCCATCCCCACCCGCTCAAGCGGGGTCAGCGGCTCGCCGTCGACCAGCGGGTGGATGTCGCGCATCCAGACGCCGCCCGCCAGCGGGCCGCCGGTGTCGCCGGGCGTGCCGACACGCCACGCCTCCCAGGGCGGCGTCCACCCGGGATGCGCGAGCGAGAGGGCCGGCCCGAGCCGCCCCGGGAGCGGGGCGTCCCAGACCGGTGCCGGCCGATGGGGGCCGGCCGGCTGCTCGGACCGGCGCAGCAGCACGGCCCGTCCCTGCCCGACGAGTCCGTCGTCCTGCTCGATAGTGACGTCAAGCACCGTGATGCGCCGGCCTGCGCGCACGGACCGGGCACTGACGCGGACCGGTGCCAGCGCCGCCGCCCGGAACAGGTCGACGGTCAGCCGGCTGCAGACCAGCTCAGGACGCTCCGCCAGGGCCTGCCCGGCCGCGCGGGCCACCAGGCCGCCGATGAGCCGCCCGTGCAGCACCGGGCCCCACGGGCTGGTCGCGAACTCCGCCGGGACGAGCTGGTCGCCGTCGGCGCGGAAGAAAGCCGCAGCGGACGTGGCCTCAGCCGGTGACTGCTCGCTGGTCTGGTCTAGCCGGTCAGTGCTCACTGCATGGCCCTTCTGTCCTGTCGGTATCACGCTACGACCTGGGTACGACGTCCCGGCCGGGAAAACAACGCCGGAAAACAACGCCGGCAACCAAGGAGCGCACAAGGCCCAAAGGATCACACAAGGCCCAGCTGCGCCAGTGCCCCGCCCGCGTGCGCGGCCGCCTGCGCGGGGCCCGGCGCCGGGTCGATGCCGAGCAGCCGCCGCCGGTGCTTCTCGCCCAGTAGCAGCGAGAACAGCGGTTCCGCGAGCGCCTCCCGGCCGGGCCCGTGCTCGGCCCTGATGTGCTCGGCCAGCCGGGCGATGTGGCGGGCGTCACCGCTGCTGTGCAGGATCAGCGCGAGTTCGGGGAACCGGCTGGATTCGCCGATCACCAGCCGGTGGAGCCCGACGAGCTCATCGGAATGCAGGCGGGTGACGATCCGGGCCGCCAGCGACGCGAGCGTGTCGTCGTCACCCACCGCGTCCAGGCTCACGGTCGCGGCGAGGTCCCTGACCATGGCCGCGAACAGCGCGTCCTTGTCGCCGAAGTACGCGTAGAGAGTGCGTTTGGTCACCTGGGCCGCGGCCGCGAGCTCGTCCACCGTGCTCCCGCCGTAGCCGGAGCGAAGGAAGACATCAAGCGCGGTACGGAGGATCTCGCTCTCCCGCGCGCGCCGCTCCTCGGCCGTAGGCCGCCCGCGCTTGCGCAGCGGAACGACGTGCGGCTGCCCGCCCATGACCCTCCCTCCAGTGTCCGAAACCGCTACCAAAACCAGTGCCGAGGCTAGTGCCGAACCCCGTACCCCAGCCAGTGCCAACCCGGTGCCCAGGCCCGCGCGGCTCAGGTCCGGCTCGGCCCGGCCCGTTTCCGAATTGTGCTGCCTGCCGCCTTGCATGGCCAGCACAGGTTCCGAATAGAATGATACGAAACAGTGTCATTACTTGCCGGTAGGGCCGACCAGGCCGGAGCCGGCGCGCGGCCCACGAGGCCGGGGAAGGCCATGCGATGGCAACTCAGGCACGCCAGCGGCGATCCGCGCCCGCGGCCGCTCTCAGTGACCGGCACCAGCAGCTCCGCGGGTTCTACCGCGACATGGTGCTCGTCCGCCGCTTCGAGGAACGCGCCGCGCGCGCCTACACCGAGGCGCTCATCGGCGGCTACTGCCACCTCAACCTGGGCGAGGAAGCCGCCGTCGTCGGGCTGATGTCGGCGCTGCGGTCCACCGACTACCTGTTCACGAACTACCGCGAACACGGTTACGCGATCATGCGCGGCATCGACCCGAACCGGGTGATGGCCGAGCTGTACGGGCGGGTCGACGGCGTTTCCAAGGGCTGGGGCGGCTCGATGCACATGTTCGACGTCACGCACCGGCTGCTCGGCGGCTACGGCATCGTCGGCGGGCAGCTCCCGCTGGCGACCGGCGCGGCCCTCGCGATCGACTACCGGGGCACCGACGAAGTGGTGATGTGCACCCTCGGTGACGGCACCACGGCGATCGGCGCCTTCCACGAGTCGCTGAACATCGCCGCGCTGTGGCACCTGCCGATCGTCTTCGTCATCATCAACAACGGCCTCGGCATGGGCACCACGGTCGCCAAGTCGTCGGCCGAGCCCGACCTGTACAAGCGGGGCGCCGCCTACCGGATGGAGTCGGCCCGCGTCGACGGCTTCGACCCCCTCGCCGTGCACGACGCGGCGGCCAAGGCGGTCGGGGCCGCCCGCGCCGGCCGCCCGTACCTGCTCGAAGTCGTCACCGAGCGGCTGCGCGGCCATTCCGTCGTCGACCCGGCCAAGTACCGCTCGGCCGAAGAAGTCGCGCGGCTCAAGGACGAGGACCCGGTCCAGCTGCTGGCGGCCAAGCTGACGGCGGACGGGGTACTCGACCCGGACGCCGTCGCCGCGGTCGAGAAGGAGGTCGCGGACATCGTCACCGCGGCCGCCGACTTCGCCGCCGCCAGCCCGACGCCGGAAGTGTCCACGCTGTTCGAC